>JAKBHH010000001.1 GCA_021836865.1 Acidobacteriota bacterium | reverse complement strand
GGGTGCCCCAGGTCTCGATTCTGAGACCTGGGAATCGACAGGCCCTGGGCCGTCACCGTTCCCCGCGACCACGGTGGTCCTTTGGCCCGACACCTGGAACAACTACTACCATCCGCAAACCCTCGCCTCCGCGGAAAAAGTCCTCACGGAAGCCGGCTTCCGCGTTGAAGTCCCACGCGGACACATCTGCTGCGGCCGCCCGCTCTACGACTTCGGCCTGCTCGACGCCGCGCGCCGCTATCTGCGCAGCGTTCTCGATCGCATGGCCCCGCAGATCGACGCCGGTCTGCCCTTCATCTTCCTTGAGCCGAGTTGTGCCAGCGTCTTCAAAGACGAGCTGCTCGAAATCTTCCCCGGCGATGCCCACGCACAAAAACTCAGCCAGCAGGTCTGGCTCCTCGCCGACTGGCTCGCCGCCCACGCGCCGCACTTCGCGCCCACCGGCCTCACCGGCGCGCACATCCTCGTCCACGGCCACTGCCACCACAAAGCCGTCTTCGGCGGCGCGGCTAGTGAAATCGCACTCTTCCAGCGCGCCGGCGCCGTCGTCGAACCTATCCAGGCCGGCTGCTGCGGCATGGCCGGACCATTTGGTTTTGAAGCCGACAAGTTCGAAGTCTCCAAAGCCATCGCGGAAGACGGCCTGCTGCCTGCCATCCGTTCCGCCGCTTCCACCACCGTCGTCGTCGCCGACGGCTTCAGTTGCCGCGAGCAGATTCATCAGCTCGGCCACACCCAGGCGCTGCACTTCGCTGAAGTCCTCGCCCGCCACTGCGGCTGCGGCGGATAATACCGGCCGGCGAACTGGCCAGAGTAGCTACTTCATCCCTCTGCGTCGCGCATGTAGCGCCTCCAGCGCATCGCACGCGGTCTTCACGCCATCTTCGAGGCTCAGTTGTGCGGCTGCGGATTGCGCATGTTGCGCGAAGTCCGGCTCCGCGAGCATCGCCTTGATCGTCGCCGCCACGCGCTCCGCGGTGTAGTTGGGCTTCCGGATGGTGCGTGCCAGACCGAGCCGCGTCATGCGCCGGGCATTATCCGGCTGGTCGTGCGAGTAGGGCATGATCAGCATCGGCTTTCCAGCCCGCAGACACTGCGCCGTAGTGCCCACGCCGCCCTGATGGACCACCAGCGCGGCGCGCGGCAGCAGCGCGGAGTAGGGTGCATATTCCGCCACGCAGATCGAAGAGGGCAGCCTCTGCGGCGGGCGGTTGCGCGGATCGGACCCGATCAGCAGCACAGCGCGTAGGCCCATACTGACGGCGGCTTCCGCTGAAACCTCATAGAAGTTGCCCGCGGCCAGCACGGCCGCCGAGCCCAGCGTGAAGACCACAGGCGGCTGACCCGCGGCGAGAAACTCCTCAAGATGCGCCGGAAGCGCGGCATTGCCCGCGTCGGAATCGTAAAAGCAGAAGCCGGTGATCAGCACATTGGCCGGCCAGTCCTTCTGCTCCACGCCTAGAACGCGCGAGAAGAGCGCGAGCACAAGGTCGGGCGAGTGCTTCGCATCGAAGAGCGGGTTTGTGCCAGGCGGCAGGCCGAGTGCGCGGCGCAGGCTGCCGATGGGCTCGTGCCAGTTGCGCGTGGTGAACCGCGCCAGTTGCTTCATCCCCCAACCCATGCCGGGGAACTTGTCCACATGCGCCAGCAGCGGGAACGGCGGCAGCACCGGCGGATCCAGGGCGGAGAAGAACGAGAGCGGCGCGAGTACGTAGCTGGCCCACGGAATGCCGGTGATCTCTGCGACAAGCGGGCCTGCGTAGTTCAGCTCGCCCAGCAGCATCAGGTCGGCGCGCGTCGGCTCTGTGGCCGCGGTAAGCAGGTCGTCATAGGTCTGCCGCAGCGCAGGAAAGAGGAAGTTGCGCAGACCGTGCTCCGTGCCGTGCTTCGCGTCGTAGATCATCGCGACAAGAGAGGCGTTGGCAGCATCAATGTCCGGGCGGGTGGCGTGGAACTCGAGACCCAGCGGCACAATCTTCGGCCGGTAAAGCGCGGGCAGGGCAAGCACAGGCGTGTGACCTCGGCGCTTGAGTTCAAGGGCCAGGGCAATCAGCGGGTTAATGTCGCCGAAGGTGCCGATGTTCGAGAGAACGATGCGCACTGGTACGTCCGTGAGCGGTGATGGTACTTGCAGATATGAGGGTAATGCATGGGGGTGGGCCGCTCTGCTTCAGGCTCATTTAATCTTGCTGCAACAATAATGGCAGTGGGAGAGGCAGGTTCACCATGCGCGTGCTCCTGGTGGAAGACGAGGTTCGGCTCGCGGACAACTTGGCGGCGGCCCTGCGCGACGGGCCAGGCTTCGCGGTGGACTGGGCCGAGGACGGCGAGGCGGGCGACGAGTTTGCGCGCGGCGGCGTCTATGACCTCGTGATTCTGGACCTGATGTTGCCCAGACTCGATGGCCTGGGCCTGCTCAGGCGCCTGCGCGCGCGCAAGGATGTAACGCCGGTTCTCATCCTCACCGCAAAAGAAGGCAAAGCCGCCATCGTCGAGCTGCTGAATGCGGGCGCGGATGACTATCTGGCCAAGCCCTTTGATCTGGGTGAGCTGATTGCTCGGGCCAAGGCGCTGATCCGTCGCGGCAAGGGCGCAGCGCACCCCATGCTCGCGGCGCTCGATGTGGAGCTGAACACGCTGGAGCAGACCGTGCGGCGCGCGGGCGCATTGGTTGACCTGTCGCCGACCGAATACCGCATCCTTGAGTATCTGATTCACCATCCGCGCAAGATTGTGAGCAAGCGCGAGCTGCTGGAGCACCTCTACGACTACAACTGGGAGCACCATTCGAACGTGATTGAAGCGCACGTGTCAAACCTGCGCAAGAAGCTGGATGGTGCGCATCCGGATGCCGAGCCGGTGATTGAGACAATGCGCGGACGCGGATACAGGCTGGCGACGGGCGAAACGCAATAAGCGCGAAAGACTGAAGCAGAATAGGCCATGATGAGTTCGAGCAAGACCAGATCGATTGCGTTCCGGCTGATTGCGGCAGTGCTTGCGGTGGAGCTGGTCTCCGCGGTGCTGGTGATCTTTCTCTCCTGGGGCTACGAGCGGCACGCGCACTTTCGCGCGTTTGACGTGATGCTGCATGGACGGGCGGACACAGTGCTGGGCGCGGTGCAGGATGCGGAAGACCAGGCCGACAATGTCATGCTGGACCGTGCGGATCTCCATCTGCCCCCCGACGATGTGTACGAGGTCTACGATGAGCGCGGGCAGTTGCTGGGGCGCTCGCCGAACTGGCAGGGCAGCGGCGAGGGCTATGCGGCACAGGAACACAACGGCATCGTGCGAAGCATGGTCAACGGGCGGCACTATCGCCTGATGCGGCTGCACGGCTCGCGCATCGTGGATCCCGGCGAGCCGGGCGGCGGCACACTGCGGCAGGTGACGGTTCTCTATGGCGCACCCACGGAGCTGGTGTGGCACGCGATTCGCAGGGCGGTGGAGTTTTATGCGGCGGGCAGCCTGTTGCTCCTACTCGTCACCGGGCCTCTGATCGCATGGCTGCTGCATCGCGGACTGCTGCCGCTGCGCCAGTTGGCGGCGCTGGCATCCAAGGTTTCCATTGACGCGTGGGAGTTTTCTCCGCCTGAGAGTGCGCGCGCAACCCCGGAGCTGGCTCCGTTGACCCATGCGATTGAGAGCGTGCTGCAACGGCTGGAGCGGGCGTTTGTGCAGCAGCGCACCTTTGTCTCCGACGCGGCGCATGAGCTGAAGACGGCGGTGGCCGTGGTGAAGTCCTCGCTGCAACTGCTGGGTCTGCGGCCGCGCACCGCAGCCGAGTATGAGGCAGGGCTCGAGCGATGCCTTTCCGATACGGCGCGATTGGAAGAGCTGGTGGCCAAGATGCTGACCCTGGCGCGCGTGGAGAGCGGAGTGACTCCAGCGGGCACGGAGATGACCTGCGACATGGCGGCCTGCGCATACGCCGCGGTGAGTGAATTGCAGACCGTCGCGGCGCTGCGCCGGGTGCGCGTGCTTGTGACTGCGCCGGAAGTTGCGCGTGTGCCGATGGCGAGTGACGATTGCCTGCTGGTGCTTTCAAATCTGCTCCTGAATGCGCTGCAGCACAGCCCGCCGGAGTCAGAGGTGCAGCTGCGCCTGCACGAGCAGGGCGACGCAGTCGAACTGGCGGTGGAAGACCACGGCGACGGCATTGATCCCGCCGTGCAGCCGCGCGTCTTCGATCGCTTCTATCGCGGCGATCCCTCGCGCGCGCGCTCGACCGGCGGCGCCGGACTCGGCCTCGCGATTTGTAAAGCTGTGGTGGAGAGAGCCGGCGGCGCCATCGGGCTGACGAGTGAGACCGGCAAGGGAACAACAGTGAAAGTGCGCCTGCCGCGCGGGTAAGACGGTGCGAGCCTAACCCTTCGCGTCCTCGTGCTCCTCATGCCAGGCCATCTGGATAGCCTCAAGGCGCGGCTCGTTGGATTTTGCGGGGTCGTCGGCGAAGCCGGGCAGCTCCGTGACGTAACGATGCAGGTCAGTGAAGCGGACCGTCAACGGATCGAGGTCAGGAAACTTCTCCTGCAATTGAATGCCGATCTCTTCGGCGTCAGTCCATAGAATTTCGCGCGGCATATTTCCCTCGTTCGCTGGTTTGCATTGGGGGGGAGGTTGCCCATCTCACAAAAGCGAAAGATGAGCACTCGACGGAACTACTTCTGCACGGCCATATCCAGCGGCTTGCCCTCGGAGGTGTAGTTGCGATTCCACTTGGGAATCTCCACGACATACTCGCCGGGGCCCGTGATGACGGCCTGGCAACCGAGTCGCGAGTTCAACTGCTGATCGGCGGCCATGTCGAGCCGGTCGAGTTCGTCGTCCTCAGCTTCGCTGATGCCCGGCGTGCCTTCCTTGACCCAGATGTGACAAGTGGTGCAGGCGCAGGAGCCGCCGCAGGCATGGTCGAGAAAGATGCCGAAGTTCTCCGCGACATCCAGAAACGACATGGGTTTTCCATGGTGATCGTAGGGCATGGTGCCATACTCAAACTCGACGGTCTTGCCTTCCGGCTGAAAGGTGACGCGAACCAGCTTGTCGGCGGGAATGTTTTTCGTATTCGCTTCGCTCATAGGATTCTTCCTTGGCAGTTGGCTGCCGTCTTGCGGCCACTCGCTATTTGAACTCCGCGGGCGCCATGGGGTGCGGTGCGGTCAGCTCGTCGCCGAGTTCTTCTCCGGCAGCATCCATCGTCTTGCCGCGTATGGCCGCAGTAACGGCGGCCTCCATCATCAGTTCGGCAAAGCGGCGCGTGGCATGGTCAAGAATCAGCGTTGCCTCGCGGATGGCAGCCGAGTCTTCGGTCTTCTTGGCCTTGATCAGGTAGTCGCGGGCCAGACCGATCGCCGTCCGCTCGTCGTTGGTCAGGTTAGCCCACGCCGGGCTGCCGGGCGCGCGCTCAACGGCGGAAAGAATCGTCTCCGCCTCATTGCGCGCTTCGATGAGCAGGCGCGCGGCAAAGTCTTCTTCGGCGTGGTCGAAGGATTCCAGAATCATGCTCTCGACCTGTTCGTCCGTCAAACCGTAGGTGGGCTTCACCTCAATCTGCGCGGCCTTGCCGCTGCGTTGCTCGCGCGCGGAAACCTGCAGAATCCCGTCGGCGTCGATGAGAAATTTCACCTCGATGCGCGGCAGACCGGCTGACATGGGCGGAATACCTTTGAGATCGAAGCGCGCCAGCGAACGGCAATCGGCGGCAAGTTCGCGCTCGCCCTGCACAACGTGAATCGCAACGTTGGTCTGGCCATCGACGCCGGTGGTGAAGTGCTCCGTGGCCGAGGCCGGAATGGTGGAGTTGCGCTGGATGATGCGCGCAACCGTTCCGCCGAGGGCCTCAATGCCCAGCGAGAGCGGCGTGACGTCAAGCAGCAGCATCTCCTCCGTGCTCTTGGAGGTGCCGGCTAGAATGTCGGCCTGCACCGCGGCGCCCAGCGCAACAACTTCGTCGGGGTTGAGTTCGATGTGGGGCTTCTTGCCGCGCTCGCTCAGATGGAAGAGATCGTCCACAAGCTGGCGGACCGCGGGGATGCGCGTTGACCCGCCCACCATCACGACCTCATCGATCTGTGCGGGCGTGATGCCCGCATCGGCAATAGCCTGTTTGCACGGGCCCGCCGTGCGCTCGAGGATAGACTCGATCAGTTGCTCGAAAACCGCGCGCGGAATCTCGCGTTGATAGCGGTCGCCGTTGGGCAGCTCGATGTCGAACTGCGCGGCGGCCTCCGTCGAGAGACTGATTTTGGCTTCAATGGCGGCCTTGCGCACGGCCTGTACGGCGCCGGGATGCTTGCGCAGATCCACTCCATGCTCGGCGTGAATCTCATCGAGCGCGATGGTCAGCAGAAGATTGTCAATGTCGTCGCCGCCCAGATGTGTGTCGCCGTTGGTGGACTGCACCTCAAAGATTCCGTCGCGCAGCTTGAGGATGGAGATGTCAAAGGTGCCGCCGCCCAGATCATAAACCGCAATCGTGCCTTCCTTCGCGCGATCCAGACCATACGCCAGCGCCGCAGCTGTCGGCTCATTCACCAGCCGCAGCACCTGCAGTCCGGCCATGCGGCCCGCGTCCTTGGTGGCCTGGCGCTGCGCATCGTTAAAGTACGCAGGCACGGTGATGACGGCCTGCGTGACCGGCGCGCCGAAAAATCGCTCGGCGTTGCGCTTCAGCTGACGCAGAATGTAGGCGGAGATCTCCGGCGGAGTGAAGCGCAGTTCGCCCAGCTGAATGCGCGGCACTTCGCCCTCCTGCACATCGTCGGCAAGCTGGAACGGAAAGAACTTGAGCTCGCTTTGCACTTCAGACAGACCGCGGCCCATAAGGCGCTTGACGGAGTAAATGACGCGCTCCGGCGTCTCGATCAGCACTCGGCGCGCGCTGTTGCCCACGGTTACAGTGGGCCGGCTGCCGTCGGCCGGGATGGGATCGAGCGCGACGACAGACGGCACCAGATTGGAGCCGTCCACCCCCGGAATGACCACCGGCGCTTCGCCCTGCATATATGCAACGAGGGAGTTGGTGGTTCCCAGGTCGATTCCTACTATGCGTCCTTCCGCCATGATTCTCTTTTAATCTCCCAATGTCTCGGTCACATCGCGGACCAGATTGCTGAGGTAGCGCCGCCGGTCAAGCAGTGCCACCATGGTCTTTTGGGCTCCAGAGCGCACTCCTGCATCGCCCTCGTCCCACTTCTTCCACTCGGCGCGCAGCTCGTCGTCGACTTCATCGAGCAGGCCGTCAAATTTGCGCTTTGCCTGCTCCAGACTCACCTGCAGCGCGGGATCCTCTTCGCCCATCTTCCTGGCCATGCGCATCTCTTCCAGCTGCATGTTCAGGTCAAAGACCTCTTCCAGCAGATCGGCTGGCACGCGAGATGTATCCACTTTCCCTTTGCGGTCTTTGCCGGCGTGCTCTTCGCCGATTTCAGCGCCGTGCAGCTTGAGCAGATATTCCGTGCGATGAATCGGATCCTTGAGAGTGCGATAAGCGTCGTTGAGCAGCGCCGTATCGGCCAGACTCCACTCTCGCTCGTGCTCGCCCGAGCGGGCAAAACGATCGGGATGCAGCTTGCGGCTCAGGCGATGAAACTCGTGCTCCAGTCCCATAAGGTCAAGATTCAGGCATGGCTTCAACCCGAAGACAGAGAAGAAATCGCCGCCCGGAGGCGGCTGAATCTTGCTGCAATGCGGGCAGAAAAGCGTGGCGTCATTGTGCGCCACAGAGCAGGACCAGCACGCAACCGGGACTGCGGAATCGAGAATTTTAAGCATGACTGAACCCTTACATTCTTTCCAGGACAACTTCGTAAAATGAATCTCTCATTCACTCGTGACACAGGGGCGCCGGCAAGCCCTGTTACTCTCCAACGGCCGGCTTTGCGGTTAGCGGAGTGGGAATCGGCTTGATCTCCACCGCCGGAGATTCAAGAGTCATCTCGACGATCGTATCAACCGCATCCGGTTTGCTCCCCAGACTCACTTCCACGCCGTTCTCGCTCTGCCTGCAGGCGAGACTGCCGCCGCCGAGAAGAGAGCAGCCGAGGACTTTTACCGGCAGGGCAGGAAGAGTAAGCGTTGCACCGGCCGGGTTGAGAATATGCAGAAAGATCGTGTTGCCGCGATACGTTGAGACTCCAAAGTCGCCGGGCAGATAAGGGCCGCCGCGCGTCGAGTAGATGCTGGCGCCATTCTGATGAAGCCAGGCGCCGATCTCCCGCAGCCGCGCTGCCTGTGCCGGGTCAATCTGCCCGTCGGGCCGGGGACCGACGTTGAGGATGAAGTTTCCGTCGCGCCCGGCGGCGGAGATCAGCAGGCGAATGAGGGTGTCGAACGGCTTGACCTTCGCGTTCGGCTGGTATCCCCAGGCCCCTGCGGTAATGGTGGTGCAGAGCTCCCATGGATAGCGGCTCTCAAAATCGCCCAGCGCTCCGTCGCCTTCGCGGGAACGGAAATCCGCCGCGGCATCGGTGCGGTCGTTGATGATGACCGAGGGTTGCAGCTTTCTCAGATTGCTGACCGCTTCATCGTCCTGCCAGCTAAAGGACCCGGTATAGCGCTGATCCTTGGGGCGCGCGGCCCATCCGCTGCCGGTAAAGTGGACTCCGCCAAAACCCAGCCAATCGCCGCCGCCACCGTCAAACCACAATATGTCGACCTTGCCATAATGCGAGGCCAGCTCGTTCAACTGACGATGGTACTGTGCGCGCATCGCTTCGGCGCTGGCCCGGTAAATGCCGGGAAAGAAAAAGCCGGGGTAACGCCAATCCAACGGAGAATAATAGAGCCCGACATGAAGCCCGGCCTTGTGCATGGCGGTCACATATTCGGCAACAATATCGCGATGCGCGGCGGATTTGACCGCCGTAAAGTTGGATTCAGGATCGTCGAAGAGCGCAAACCCGTCATGGTGGCGCGCGGTCAGCACTGTGTACTTCATGCCTGCTGCTTCGGCCAGCTCTGCCCATGCATTCGGATCGAAGTGATCGGGATGGAACTGCTCCGCCAGCTTGGCGTACTCTTCAACGGGAATCTGTTCCTGCCATTGAACCCATTCGCCCCGTCCTGGGATCGAGTAAACTCCCCAGTGAATGAAGAGGCCGAATTTGGCATCCCGCCACCAGGCAATGCGTGCCGCCGCGTCCTGATCGGAGACCATCTGCGCCCATTGCGCCTGAGCATGCGATGAAACAAAAAAAATGGCGAATAGAAAACAAACAAATCTCGGATTACGAACCGCTTTGTTCATCTTTTCTCCCATCGCAGCCTCACCCTGCAGGTTTCTCCGGCAACGCAAGCGTCTTCCATCTTCATCATTTCATCCAGAAATGGCGCAAAAACCCGGCTCCGGGAAAAAGCTACGACGTGAAGGACGAACCGCAGCCGCAGGAACGCGAGGAGTTCGGATTGATGAAGTTGAAGCCCTGCCGCATCAGTGTCTCTTCGTAGTCCAGCGTCATGCCGTGCAGGTATAGAAACGACTTGGGATCGATGAAGACGCGAACGCCGTCGAACTCATAAACGCGGTCGCGCTCGCGGGGTTGCGTATCGAATTTGATGGCGTAAGAAAGTCCGGAGCATCCGCCGCCCGTTACGCCCAGGCGCAGCCCGCCCTGCTCCGGCGAGATGCCTTCCTTGGCCATGGCCAGGCGAACGCGCTTGATGGCGTTCTCCGTGAGCAGAATGCCCTGCGCGGGCGCCTGCGGCACAGCCTGTTGAGGCTGCGCAGCAAATGCGCCCTGCGCGGGCTTTGCTTCAATGGACACTATATTCGACATGGTTTCCTGTCCAGTTAGTTCCGCTTAATTTGCCGAGACCGCTGCCTGCTCGGTCTCCGCAACGCCGTTCTTCTTCTTCCAGTCGCCGATGGCCGCGCGAATGGCATCCTCGGCCAGCACCGAGCAGTGAATCTTCACCGGCGGCAGCGATAGCTCCTTCACAATGTCCGTGTTCTTGATGGTCAGAGCCTCTTCCACCTTGCGGCCCTTGATCCACTCGGTCGCGAGCGATGAGCTCGCGATGGCCGAGCCGCAGCCGAAGGTCTTGAACTTGGCTTCTTCGATCACCTGCGTCTCAGGGTTCACGCGGATTTGCAGCCGCATCACGTCGCCGCACTCCGGCGCGCCCACCAGGCCGGTGCCGACCTCGGCCGAACTCTTGTCCAGAGTGCCTACGTTGCGGGGATTGTTGTAGTGGTCTACGACCTTATCGCTGTATGCCATGTGTCCGTCTCCTTGTGCGGGGGAAGCCGCGTTCACTCTGTTTGATTCGGCGGCCACCGCCGCCGATTCGTTCAAAACCATGTCAGGCACCTGACTTCTGCCGCGCAAGCGGCGTCCGCCCCACCGCAGGTGGTTAGTGCGCCTGCCACTCGATCTTGGTCAGGTCAATCCCTTCCTTCACCATCTCGTAGAGCGGTGAAAGCTCACGCAGATGCTTCACAATATCGATCACCTTGGCGGCCACGTAGTCGACTTCCGCCTGCGTGTTGAAGCGGCCCAGACCAAAACGAATCGAACTATGCGCCACATCGTCGCCCAGCCCCAGCGCCTTCAGCACGTAGCTGGGTTCCAGCGTCGCCGACGTGCAGGCCGAACCGCTCGACACCGCCACATCATTGATGCCCATCAGCAGCGACTCGCCCTCGACATACACAAAGCTCATGTTCAGGTTGCCCGGCAGCCTGTGTTCCCACGAGCCGTTCACATGCACGTAGTCCAGCTCCGACTCCAGCTTGGCCTTCAGCCGGTCGCGCAGCCCACGCAGATAGGCGGCTTCGTTCTCCATCTCGTTCATCGCGATCTCGCATGCCTTGCCCAGGCCTACAATGCCGGGAACATTCAGCGTCCCGGACCTCATGCCACGCTCGTGCCCGCCGCCGTCAATCTGCGCCGCAATCTGCACGCGCGGATTGCGCCGTCGCACATACAAGGCGCCCACGCCCTTCGGCCCGTAAATCTTGTGCGCCGTCAGCGAAAGCACATCGATGTTGTCGGCAATCACGTTCACCGGAACTTTGCCCACGGCCTGCACAGCGTCACTGTGGAAGAGCACACCCTTCTCATGACAGATCTTGCCGATCTCGCGAATCGGCTGCAGCACGCCGATTTCGTTGTTGGCCGCCATGATCGTAACCAGAATCGTCTTGTCATCGATGGCGCGCTTCAGGTCTTCAAGATCAATCAGCCCATCGGCCTTCACAGGCAGATACGTCACGCGGTAGCCGTACTTCTCCAGCCGCTTGCAGGTGTCCAGCACGGCCTTGTGTTCGGTGACCTGGGTGATGATGTGGTTGCCGCGCTCGCGATACATCTCCGCGATGCCCTTGATCGCCAGGTTGTTCGACTCCGTAGCGCCGGACGTGAAGATGATCTCCTTCGCCGTCGCGCCAATCAGTTTCGCAATCTGCTCGCGGGCCGTCTCCACAGCCTGCTCCGCCTCCCAGCCAAAGGAGTGGTTGCGGCTGGCCGCATTGCCGAACTTCTGCGTGAAGAAGGGCATCATCGCTTCCAGCACGCGGGGATCCATCGGGCTGGTCGCGTGATTATCCATATAGATGGGCAAGCTCACGCCTGCCGGTACTTCAATCTGGCTGCCAACGGTACTCATCTCAGGTCTCCATCCTTCGTTGCCGCTCCACACTTCCTGTTACGTTGGAGCGGAGGAATAATCCAGTGCTAAAGCGTTAGGGAAACCAGCGAGTTGGCTTCATGCGCCTGGCTCGCTGGGTGTTCGTGTTCGGCCAGGTCTTGAATGCTGATGCTCTTCAGGACGCCGGCGATGGTCTCGTTCACGCGCGCCAGGGGTTCCTTGATCGTGCAGCTCGGGGTCAGTTCGCAACCCTTGGCGCCCTTGGTGCAGGAGGTAATGAAAAACGGGCCGTCGATGGAGTGAATCACCTCGTAGGCCGAAATCTCGCGGGCGTCGCGCGAAAGCGCGTAACCGCCATTCATGCCGGCGTGAGACTTAAGCAGGCCGGACTTGGTAAGCTGCTGCAGAATCTTGGCCAGCAACTGGGCAGGAATCCCGTAGGCATCGGCAATATCCTTGGCGCTCAACGCGGCCGTCTCCGGGTGCTCGGCAAGGTACTTGAGCGCCATCAGTCCGTAATCGGCCTTCTTGGTCAGTTTGAGCATGGAATATGCGACTTCTTCGGTCCGTATTCAGTATACGACCGAATCCGTCCGCATTTCAAGCCGGGCTGGAAAACCCCGCAGGACCCCTCGGCACGCCCCGCATGACCAGTGGGATACGATTCACGAAAATGACGCTTGAAAAAGCCGCAAAGGCCGCTACAATCTGCGGGAAGAGCACCTGAAAAATCAAACCAACAACAAACCGATGGCAACCGCCTGCAAACATCCCAGGGTACGAATCGTCTCCCGGCACGAGGACACTGAATATGTCGAGTGCCTGGAGTGTGGCGAAGTCTTTGACGCCGAAGAGTTTCACGACATGGAGATTGAAGAATCGACCGAAGAGCAACCGGCCGCAGAAGACGAATGAGCACCTGAGGGATCGCTTCCTGACGACAAGGGCTTCCTGACAAGCGAAGGGCCTGCGGGCTTAGCAAGCCGCCCGGCCCGGCTCAGTGCGCCGCGGGCCCACCCGTGGCGGCCGGGTTGCCGCGCCGGGCCACAAGCCAGGCGTAGTGCAGGCCAGAGATCACCGTAAGAATCATGGTTCCATCCAGCGCCGCGGCTCGCAGCACGACCACCCATGTGGCTTGTGTGAGCTGATGCAGAAGCACCACGGCAACCGCGACAATCTGCACCAGCGTGTTGGCTTTGCCAAACAGGCTGGGATGAAACTCGCGGCGGCCCGCGACGGCAAAAAGGATAGCCGAGACAAGCAGGATGCCGATGTCCCGCCCGAAGACCATGACTGTAACTTCCAGCGGAATGAGCCCCTTGTACATCAGAACAAGGAACAGCGCACTCAGCAGAAGCTTATCCGCAACGGGGTCAAGGTACTCGCCCAGCAAGGTGTGTTGCTTGAGCTTGCGCGCCAGCACACCGTCAAGCGCATCGCTCAACCCTGCGGCGACGAACAGGATGAATCCCGCCCGGTAGCGGTTATCCAGCACCGCTGCTACCAGAAACGGCGCCAGGCAAATCCGCAGAAGAGTCAGAATATTCGGCGCCGAGCGGAAGGGATTGAGCCGGAGTTTCGTATCGTCCGTCATGATGCTTTCAACAGGCCGTGCAGCAGCAGTCGAATTCGATATACGCCGCCCGGGCAGAACGCGCAGCTTCGAAGTCCCTCTTGATCCTAGCCGGAACCCGCTCTCCCGATGACCGGAAGATTCGCTGGCGCAGTGCGTCAGCCAAAGGCTAACTCCTGCATCCTCAGATGGTACAGCATGAAGGGCTACGGCTGGCGGGTCCCTGCTGGTCTTTTCCAATCCAACATGAGCCTGAAGAAAGCCGCCGGTTACCCGCATCCTCAGTCGCTCTCAATCCCTGTGGGACGAGTATCTCTTGAGAGAGACCCATCCCGTGCAATTCAATCCTTCTTTGCCGAATGGACTCAATTCTGCCACTCAATAAGGTCCAACCCTGCCAACCAATAGAGTCGTTTGCCGCCACCGCTGATACTCGAAGCCTGCCGCCGGAAGCTTGAATACCAGAGGTGACCTCATCCCGCCGGAGGCGACCCAAATGTTGACTACTTTGTAATCTCCGCATTGGCGGTTAACCAGGCCCGTGCTCCAATTCACGACGGCCGGTCAACCGCCCAGAACTCGGCTATTGCCGTCGCGTGCTGACCTCACGGACATTCGAAAAGCTCGTCACTGTCGCTTTAGCCAAATGCCCGTGCCCGAGTCGGGGTCCCCTAAAATCCAGTAAAGCTCATACGGCTTAGAGCGTCCTGTGATCTGCGGATTGCCTCCCATACTGGCCGATTCGCAAGCGCCTGGTGTGCCGTCGGAGATGAAATCGAGATTAATTACTTGACCGTCTGCCTTCCACGTACCTGACCCGGACAGCGTGCACAAGCTCGTGATTCTGTCATCCGGAAGCGCGCGAACCGTCATCGTGCCGTCACTCTTTAACTCAAGCACAGCCTTGGGGCCGTTTTCATCGCGTTCCCAGGTGCGTTTTGTCTCAACATACCGGCCCACTAAATCTGCCTGGGCAGGAGCATGAATGGGACGATTCCAGATCGCAGGGGGCCCAATGATCGCGCCAGCAAAATTGTTGCCCGCGAAGAACAGAAGGGGCAACATCAATGCGCCAAGCATCGCAATTGGCAGCAGCAGAAACAGCCACCACTTTGAAACCTGTCTGCCATAGAAGCGCATGATCGGGAGTCTAGCTCCATCGCAATGCGTCTGCAACAGAACTGCTCTTGCTCCTGGATCGTCGCCATGGAGACAATGCCCCTGAGTTGTCAAACTGGTCAACGCGGCAAAGGTAAGCATCGACGGTTACACGACCGGAGCCCTCAAAGGCCAAGATTCTTCGCGCCGAAGTGTCAGCCTAGAGAAGCGTCCGGTACCATGTTCTACAAGACACGAAAGCGCCAACAAGATTCAGTGAAATCCAGCCTAATAGCTCGCAGTCTCACGATCCTATTCGTGGCAATTGTGTCCGTGTCGAGCAAGTCACAGTCGCGGGACGCAGCCGCAGACGCATCTCCTCTTCTGAGGGTCGACAGCACGTTTGTTTGGGTTCCTGCCCTCGTGAAAACTGAGAATGGCGGGACGTTGAGTGACATAGACGTCAGTCGCTTTCATCTGGTGGACAACGGCAATCCCGAGAAGGTGACAGAAATCAATACGGATGGGCTTCCCGTATCCCTGGTCATTCTCATGCAGACCGGCGGGGCGGCGGGCCACTTTCTTTCGAACTACGCAGACTTGCCTGAGTTAATCGGCCGTTTTGCCGGCGGTTCGGTTCACGAAATCACACTGGTCACCTTTGACAGCCGCGTGGAGGAGATTTGGCCCTTTCCCGCTCGAACAGATGGCCTCAGCTACGCGCTAACGCATCAACAACCCGGCAACAAGGGTGCTGCGATCATTGATGCGGTAGCGATCGCAGTCCGACAGCTAGAGGGTGAACCGGGCCGATTTCGTCGGGTTGTTCTCCTGCTCAGCCAAGGAAGAGATGTAGGAAGCTCGATCTCTCCGCGATCATTGGTTGAGCACCTCGGAACATCGAGCACAGTTGTTTATAGCCTGACATTCCCCGGGGGAGAAATGGATGCCGGGCGGGTGCGCAAAGCGAGGCACGCAAGTGGCATGGACGGAGTGTTGGAGAGAACGAGCAGAGCACTTAGCGACCATACGGCTGGAGAAATCGCGGCGTTAACTGGAGGCAGTGATTTCCGGTTTGACGATCAGCGTGGTTTCAACTCTGCGATGCTTGAAGCGATTTCGGACTTCCACAATGGAATCACTTTGGGATTCCAGCCAAGTCACCATATAGTCGGGTTCCACCACATCGACATACAGGTCAATCCTTCAAGACTACAAGTCACCGCCAGACGCGCTTACTGGTGGACGCCTCCAAAATGAGGCACAGGTTCTGCATCGTCGGCCATGCTGACCTTTGAAGGCTCTTCGCCCGGGACTTCGAGGTTTTGCGCCTTTTCTGCGGCATTTCCAGGCCCCGCCCACAGCTGAATGGCTGTTCGAAAGCGTGAGCGTAGCGCCCAGGATAACCACTTGGTAAACACCTCCGGGCAGGAGGCCTCAGCTCGGTGGACCAGCGGAGACTCCTACCTTTCAGCCCATTCCGGCAGTGGCAGCATTTCACCATATTCGGTGACAGCAAAGCACTCTATCCAGCATTTCTTCACGCAGGATCGTCGAAGAGGGTGGCTTCTGCCGCTCGCTCAATCGGTTTCGCCTGCATCGCTTCATCTGGCAGCAGACGCAGCAGATGCACCGGCGGGCGCTCGCTTGCAGCAAGCCATTCCCGGTAGTCGCGCGGCTCAAGGATCGTGGGTTGGCGGTCGTGGATGGGGCGCATGATGCCGTTGGCTTCTGAAGTCAGAATGGCGAAGGTCGGCTCCCGTTCTCCGGTCTTCGCATTCTTCCACAGCGACCATACGCCGGCCATCCCGAAGGGTGCGCGGTCACGCACGGTGAATTCATACTTCGGCTTTTTGCCGCTCTTCACTTTCGCCCACTCATAAAAGCTGTCCGCGGGAACGATGCAGCGCCGCTGCACGAAGGCTTCTTTCCAGAAATTGGCAGTCGCAACGCCTTCGCTGCGCGCGTTGAAGAGCAGCCGCTCCGGTGTCTTGAAACCCCAGCGCATCGGCTCAATCTGCCGCTCCCCGTCCGGATGCGCCACCACCACCGGCTGAATCGAACCCGGCGCGATATCGTCGTCGGGCTCCAGATACAGATCATCCAATCCGATCCCTGCGTCAAAGGCCTCGGCAATGCGCTGCTTGTCCGAGCGTCGGCGATAACGTCCGCACATGAGCCCAGTGTAGAAGAACCGTGCAGGATAGTACGATTTTTATCTGCAATCAATCGCCGGATTTAGCCCTCGAATGCACTGAAACTGGTGCGCTCGGCGGTTGACAGAATAGCCTCAGAATAGGCGAATATAAGGCGAATATCGAGCGCCATGAAACCTGCCGCTGCTGCCCTTCGCCTCCAGATCGAATCCGCGCTGGCTGATCGCATCCCTTCCGCGCTGACCCCGGCGCAAAGGGCGATCCGGCCCATTGCGTCTACCGGCGTGGCGGAGGTGGACACACTGCTCGCGGGCGGCCTGCCGGTCGGCACAATCACAGAGATGACCGGGCCGGAGTCGAGCGGGCGCACCTCGCTTGCCTATTCCTTCCTGGCAAAAACGACCCACGCCGGCAATGTCGCGGCATGGATCGACGTAACCGATGCGCTTGATCCGGAATCGGCGGCCGCTGCGGGAGTGGAGCTGTCCCAACTGCTCTGGGTGCGGTGCGGGACGGTTGCGGGGCACGCGCGAGTGCATCGCTCGAAGCCGTGGCCGCGCATCGAGCAGGGACTTCGCGTCGCCGATCTGCTGCTCCAGGCCGGAGGCTTCCGCGCCATCGTACTCGACATGGCGAGTCTTGATCCCGAGTATCCGTCGCGCGTGCCTCTGGCCACATGGTTCCGCTATCGCGCCGCTGCGGAGCGGACGCAGACCTGTCTTCTTTTGCTGACGCAACATCCCTGCGCAAAAAGCAGTGCGGATCTACTCCTGCGTTTTCGTTCCGCCTCGGCGCGCAACAGCGAGGCAACCGTCTTTGCCGGAGTCGAGTATGCGCTGGAGGTCGAGCGCAGACGATTCACTGACCCATCCGTCATCCCCATGCGCAAGCCGCCGCAGAGCGCGCACATGGCCGAGTGGCGCAGCCGGGCCGCATGGGCAGGCCCGCGATGACGAAGACCGCGGAGATGTATCTGTGTGTTTACGTACCGGAGTTTTTAGCCCAGGCGCTGTCGCGTCTGCGTCCTGAACTCGACGGCGAGCCCTGCGTGGTGATGGAGGGCGAACCGCCGTCCGAGCAAGTGTGTTCGATCCATCGCAGGGCGCGTGCCCTCGGCGTGCAACATGGCATGAGCAGGGTTGAGGTGGAGGCATTTCCGGCTGTCACTATGCTGGCGCGATCAGAGCGCGAAGAAGAGGCCGCACGCTCCGCCCTGCTTGATTGCGTCGGCAGTTTTACGCCGCGTGTCGAAGATTGCTCGGAGCCCAATGCATTTCTCTGCGTCCTCGATATTGTGGGCACGGAAAAGCTCTTTGGACCGCCGGCGACTCTGGCGCAAACTCTCCTCAACCGTGCCCGTGATCTGCGCATCCATGCCTGCGCCGCCGTCAGCGGCAACTTCCATGCGGCGATCGCGCTGGCCAAAGGAATCACCTCTCCCGCGCGAGTCGAGGTCATGGCTGCCGGCGATGAGAGTGCCGTTCTTGCGCCCCTGCCGCTGGGTGTACTCAACCTGAGCACAGAACAGGCGGAGACGTTCGCGCGATGGGGCATCCGCACCCTCGGCATGTTGGCGGCACTGCCTGAAGTGGAGTTGATCGCGCGCATGGGGCAGCAGGGCAAACGCCTGCGCCAGTCAGCGCGCGGCCATCTGCCCCACCTGTTTCGCCCGGCAGAGGCGCCGTTTCCGCTACGGGAGACGATGGAATTCGATGCGCCTGTTGAATCGCTCGATGCCCTGCTTTTTGCCGTGAATCGCATGCTCGAACAACTCATCCTTCGAGCGAATGCCCGCATCCTTGCTCTCGTTTCTGTCTCTCTCACGCTCCGGCTTCACAGGCGCGCGAACCATGTCCGCACCGTCCGTCCTGCGCTGCCCACCGACGATCGTCAGCTCTGGCTGAAACTGCTGCACCTCGATCTCGAAGCCCATCCTCCCCAGGCCGCCATCCTTGCCGTTACGCTTGAAGCCGAGCCAGGCAGAACCGGCAAGGTACAGCTTGGATTGTTTGCTCCGCAGACGCCGGAGCCTTCGCGGCTCGATCTGACACTGGCCCGCATCCGCGCCATCGTCGGCGAAGAGCAGGTGGGCCGCCCCGTTCTCAAGGATGCGCAGCGGCCCGGCGCATTTCATGTCGAACCATTTCGCATTCGCCCCGCGCGCCCTTCAGATGCTCCACACACCGCAATTCGCCCTGCACTGCGAAGACTCCGGCCGCGAGAAACGATCTCGGTCGCCTTGGAAGATAATCGCCCCGCGGCGTTTGTGTTTCGCGAGAGGTGCTATACCATCGAAAGCGCCTACGGTCCGTGGTTCGGCGATGGCGACTGGTGGAGCGCGACTCGCTGGAGCAGCGAGCAGTGGGACTTGATTGCCCGTTCTCCGCAGAACTCGCTGTTCTGCTGCTGCATCGAGCGTGAACCGGCGAGCACCGCCTGGACCATGGCGGCGCTCTATGACTGAGCAATACATCGAGCTGCATGCAGCCAGCGCCTTCAGTTTTCTTGAAGGCGCTTCGCAGCCGGAGTCTCACGTGGATCGCGCCGTCGAATTGGAGATGCCCGCTATGGCGCTGCTTGACCGCAACGGTGTCTATGGCGCGGCCCGCTTTCATACCGGCGCCCAGCGCAACGGGGTTCGCGCACGCGTGGGCGCTGAGATCGCCGTCGCGAGTTTTGCTCCGCGTCTCACTCCGCCTGCCTGGCTCCCGCAGCAGCACAAGCCGGAACCGTCGCGCCTGCCCGTGCTCTGCGCTTCCCGCGCGGGATACCAGAACCTCTGCCGGCTCATCACGCAGTTCAAAATGCGTGAGCCGGCAAAGGCCGAGGGCGCGGCAACGCTCGACGATCTGCGCCAGTATGCGGCGGGCCTTATCTGTCTCACGGGCGGCAATGAAGGCCCGCTCGCCGCGGCGCTTATCCGTGGCGGCGAGGCTGAAGGCCGAGCCGTGGTCGAAGATCTAACCCGCATCTTTGGCCGCGATTGTGTCTACGTCGAGTTGCAGCGGCATCAGGAACGCGAAGAGGAGTGGCGCAATCAGGCCGCGCTCCGCATCGCCCGCTCGCTCAAGCTGCCCGTGATAGCCACCAACGGCGTTCGCTATGCGCGCGCCCGCGACCGTGAGATTCTCGATCTCTTTACCGCCATCCGCCACCATGTCCCGCTCGAGCAGGCAGGCCGCCTGCTCGCCGTCAACAGCGCCCGTCATCTGCGCGGTGCGCGCGAGATGGCCGCGCTCTTCCACGACGTTGCCGGCGCAGTCGAAAACACCGTCGAACTCTCGTCCCGCCTCGCCTTTGCCTTGAGCGATCTCGGCTACGAGTTTCCCCGCTATCCCGTACCCGACGGCGAGACGATGGACAGCTTCCTCGCAAACCGTGTTGCTGAAGGAGTCCAGCGCCGCTATGGGCCAAAGAACAATCCCGCCCTGCTTCAGCGGGCGAAAAGACAGGTCGACCATGAGCTTGCGCTCATTGCGCGCCTCGGCTTCGCCGGATACTTCCTCATCGTCTGGGACATCATTCAGTTCTGCAAAGAGCACGGCATTCTGGTGCAGGGCCGGGGCAGCGCCGCCAACTCCGCCGTCTGCTATGCGCTGGAAATCACAGCCATCGATCCGGTCGGCATGGAGCTGTTGTTTGAGCGCTTCCTCAGCGAGAACCGCAAGGAGTGGCCGGACATCGACCTCGACCTGCCTTCGGAAGACAAGCGCGAGCAGGCGATCCAGTATGTCTACCGCCGCTATGGCGAGCTTGGCGCCGCGATGACGGCGAACGTTATCACCTACCGCGGAAAGTCCGCCGCGCGTGAAACCGGAAAGGCCCTGGGCTTCGATGAGGAGATGCTGAGTCGTTTGTCGGGCCTCGTCAGCCAGTGGGAGTGGCGCGGCAAGTCTGACACCATGCAGCACTCGTTCAAGCACGCCGGGTTCGACCTTCGCCATCCACGCATCGCCAAATATCTCGAGCTGTCCATGCGCATCGAGGACCTGCCCCGTCACCTCGGCCAGCACTCAGGCGGCATGGTCATCTGCCAGGGCTCGCTCAACAAGGTTGTTCCGCTCGAGCGCGCCTCCATGCCGGGCCGCTCTGTCGTGCAGTGGGACAAGGAAGACTGCGCCGACCTCGGCATCATCAAGGTGGACCTGCTCGGACTCGGCATGATGGCCGTCCTCAAGGATTGTATCGAGCTGATTCCCCAACACTACGGCAAACCGATCGACCTCGCGCATCTGCCCGAGGAGGACGAGGTCTATCGCACCCTGCAAAAGGCAGACACCGTGGGCATGTTTCAGGTTGAAAGCCGCGC
The DNA here is from genome assembly GCA_021836865.1 of Acidobacteriota bacterium. Lineage (GTDB taxonomy): Bacteria > Acidobacteriota > Terriglobia > Terriglobales > Acidobacteriaceae > Telmatobacter. Next base: position 75,272 of record JAKBHH010000001.1, on the reverse strand, counting down.
CCAGATGGCCTCCCTGCCCAGAAATTATCCAAAAAGATTTTACGACCTCGTCGTACAGGTGGCCATCATTCGCCCCGGCCCTATCGTCGGCAAGATGATGCACCCATACATGCGCCGACGCCAGAAGAAAGAGGCTGTAACCTATCCGCATCCCTCGCTGGAGCCGGTGCTCAAACGCACCCTCGGCGTTCCGCTCTTTCAGGAGCAGTTGCTGCGCATCGCCATGACTGTGGCCAACTTTATCGGCGCTGAGGCTGAAGAGTTGCGCCGCGCCGTCGGCATGCGCCGCTCCTGGGAACGCATGAAAAATCTCGAAGGCCGTCTGCGCGCCGGTATGGCCGCCAACGGAATCGACCCGGCCACGCAGGAGAACATCGTCCAGCAAATCAGCTCGTTCGCGCTCTATGGCTTTCCGGAGTCGCACGCGGCCAGCTTTGCCCTCATCGCCTACGCCTCGGCCTATCTCAAGGTGAAGTACCTCGCCGCGTTTACATGCGCAATTCTCAACAATCAACCGATGGGATTCTACTCGCCCGCCGTGCTCGTCAAAGACGCGCAGCGGCATGGCCTGCGGGTTCGACCCATTGATGTACAACAATCGGACTGGCCCTGCACCATCGAGCACGAGCCGGATGCGTCCTTGTCTGTCCGCCTCGGCCTCGGTTACGCCAAAGGCCTCGGCAAGCGTGCCGCAGAGTCGCTTGTTGCTGCGCGCAACCGCGATGGAGCGTTCCGTTCCGTTGATGACCTTGTACACCGTGTCCCGGCGCTCACACCACGCGATCTCGCCCGTCTCGCCGAAATCGGCGCATTGAATCAGCTCGATGGCATCCGTCACCGCCGCGACGCGCTCTGGCAGGTCGAGCGCGCGGGCAAGCCGGAAGGTCCGCTCCTCCGCCAGTCGAGCGAGAGAATGCGCGAAGACTCCGCTTCCCTTCCTCTGCGGCAGATGAACGTCGAAGAGCGGTTGATCGCCGACTACGCCGGAACCGGCCTCACCATCGGCAGGCACCCGATGTACTATCGCCGTGAGGCGCTCCGCCAGAGCCATGTCCTGACGGCTCAGGAATTACGCACCCGGCGCAACGGCGAATTCGTGCGCACCGCCGGGTGCGTCATCGCCCGCCAACGCCCCGGAACCGCAAAAGGCTTCCTCTTCCTCTCGATGGAAGACGAAACCGGCATCGCCAACATCATCGTCACACCCGACCTCTACGAACAGAACCGCGTCATCGTCTCGCGAGGCAGATTCCTGCTCGTCGAAGGCCCGCTCCAGAACCAGGACACCGTGATCCACGTAAAGGCAACTCGCCTGATCGCTCTTGCAGACGGCGCCTTGCAATTAACCTCGCATGATTTTCATTAGTCGTCGCGCACGCATGCGCCCTGTGCCTTCCCCATGCACGGCAGCAGATGGTTATCGGAAGAATCGCCAAACAACAAGAGGCTACTGAATCACTGCCGGGACGCTGTTGAGTACCGTGGCGATGAAATCCAAAATGCTCATGGACGGAGTTCAAGCCGCTTCGACGGCGCTTCGAAACCCCAAAAAGCAAACGGCCGGGGACAAGCCCCGGCCTCTGCTTCCTCTGTCTGTTGCGCTAGAGCTGGTTCATGTTCTGCAGGAACTCGGCGTTGTTCCGCACCTTTTCCAGGCGGCTGATCAGCAGCTCCATGGCTTCCACAGGCGATAGCGGGTTGAGCACCTTGCGCAGAACCCAGATGCGCTGCAGGTCTTCCTTGGGGATGAGCAGCTCTTCCTTGCGCGTGCCCGAGCGCTGGATGTCGATGGCCGGGAAGACACGCTTGTCCACCAGCTTCCGGTCCAGAATGATTTCCATGTTGCCCGTGCCCTTGAACTCCTCGAAGATCACTTCGTCCATGCGCGAGCCCGTATCCACCAGCGCCGTCGCGATAATCGTCAGCGATCCGCCTTCTTCAATGTTGCGCGCCGCGCCGAAGAACCGCTTCGGCCGCTGCAGCGCGTTCGAGTCCACGCCGCCTGAGAGCACCTTGCCCGAAGGCGGCACAATGGTGTTGTAAGCGCGCGCCAGGCGCGTAATCGAGTCCAGCAGAATCACCACATCGCGCTTGTGCTCCACCAGCCGCTTGGCCTTTTCAATCACCATCTCGGCCACCTGCACGTGCCGCGCCGCCGGCTCGTCAAAGGTCGAGCTGATCACTTCGCCCTTCACCGAGCGCTGCATATCCGTCACTTCTTCCGGCCGCTCGTCGATGAGCAGCACAATCAGCACCACTTCAGGCTGGTTGGCGGTGATGGAGTTCGCCAGCGACTGCAGCAGCATCGTCTTGCCGGTCCGCGGCGGAGCGACAATCAGTCCGCGCTGGCCCTTGCCCACCGGGGTCAGCAGGTCCATCACGCGGCCGCTCACGGCCTCGCGCGTCGTCTCCAGCTTGATGCGCTCCTGCGGATAGAGCGGCGTCAGGTTGTCGAAGAGGATCTTGTTGCGCGTCTCCTCGGGCGACTCAAAATTGATCGCCTCGATCTTCACCAGCGCGAAATACTTCTCCCCTTCATGCGGCGGCCGCACATTGCCGCTGATCGAGTCGCCGGTCTTCAGGTCAAACTTGCGAATCTGCGAGGGCGAAACATAAATATCGTCCGGGCCGGGCAGGTAGTTGTAGTCAGGAGAACGCAGGAAGCCATAGCCGTCGGGCAGAATCTCCAGCACACCATCGGCGAAGATGTGGCCTTCCTTTTCGCTCTGTGCCTGAAGAATCTTGAAGATCAGGTCTTGCTTGCGAAGACCGCTCGCGCCCGGAATCTCCAGGGTGCGCGCAATGCGGCTCAGTTCCGTAATGTTCTTTTCTTTGAGTTCAGCGATGGTCATGTTCACCTGCGGTCGGACAAGATAGGAGGTAGAGGAGGTCCAAGAGGGGGAAGTGCTCTGGGAACGTTCAGGAGGGATTTGCTTTGAACGGCAGCGTTCAATACTTTCCGGTCTCTCTTGACCAGGCAAGGCTACCCGCACAGGCCAGATCGCGCTTTGCACATCTTGCGTGCTGTCACAATTGCTGGCGGTAGCTTGACTCTATGCCAAGGGCGAGTGAGGATCAGGCCGCGCGACGCGCCTGGACGGGTGGCTCCACGGACGCCTTTACAGGCGCTGCAGAGGCTGGATTGGTGGAGTGAAAGCGGACCAGGACTTCGTTGGTCGTTTCCTGAAGCCGCGAGTTTGGCTTGTGGAGCTTACGAGTCGCCTTGCTGGCCAACTGGCAGAGCTGGTAACGGTTGGACACATGAGATAGTGCCCCAAATACAAGATCAGAACGCATGATATGTTTCTCCTTCTCTCATTCAGTCGCCGGATGGAGCTCCTTGGCGCCTCCGGTGCGACTGGCAGTCATACAGTGTTGAGCCGCTCCCACGACCCCCGTCCAATTGCTTAGACGCAATACGTACTCATCAAGTTTTACGGTTCCAAAAACATTTGACGCAGTTCCGTGCTAAAGGGTACAGGCAAATTACCTGTCAGGGATTCAAACTGTCGAACCGGAATTGGTCCGCCCCATCGTGCCATTTCGGTTCGTACGATCTTCACACACCGATGCATCAACGGCTGAGCCCTGGCTCAAGACTGACGCGGGACACGACAGATTTACGCAGGATCGCGTTGTGCAATCTGCCCTAGTGGATGGCACCCTCGAATCTATACCCGCTCCCGTTGTGGGTCAACATTTTTTTACGCGATCTTGATACTGCGACTCACTCTGCAAACGCTATCAGAAAGTCGATTAACATATTCCATATCAATCACTTGCAATAGAGACTCCGCCTCGGGGCAGTGTCCGGGCGTTTCACCATGTGGTCCATTCTGCCGGATACTACCCGCAAATTCCGCTCTGACCATGCTCGCCGAAGCCCCCTTACGCCCAGTAGCTTCGGTCCAGCGTCCTATATTGGATAGCCTCGGCCAGGTGCGCCACCGTCAGGCTCTCCGCACCCTCCAGATCGGCAATCGTCCGCGCCACCTTCAAAATCCGGTCATGCGCCCGCGCCGTCAGCCCCTGCTGCTGCATCGCCCGCTCCAGCAGCCGCTCGGCGTCCGGTCCCAGCTCGCAGTGCACGCGAATCTGCCGCGTCGTCATCTGGGCATTCGAGTAGATCTTCTCCCCGTGCTTTTTGAACCGCGCCCGCTGCCGCTCCCGCGCCGTCAGCACCCGCCCGCGAATCTCCGCCGAACCCTCCGCCGCCGCTCCGCCGCGCAGCTCCTTATATTGAACGGCCGGCACCTCGATGTGAATATCGATACGGTCCAGCAGTGGCCCTGAAATCTTCGCAATATAGCGCTGAATCACCGGCGGCGTGCACTGGCACTCCCGCGACTTGTCATTGAAGTACCCGCAAGGGCAGGGATTCATCGCCGCCGCCAGCATGAACCGCGCCGGAAAGCTCAGCGACATCGATGCCCGCGCAATCGTCACCGTGTGGTCTTCCAGCGGCTGCCGCATCACCTCCAGCACGTTGCGCGGAAACTCCGGCAGCTCGTCCAGAAACAACAGCCCGTTGTGCGCCAGCGACACCTCGCCCGGCCGCGGCACAATCCCCCCGCCAATCAGCCCCGCGTCTGAGATCGTATGGTGCGGCGACCGGAACGGCCTCTGCGTCACCAGCCCCGCCGCCGCATCCAGCACGCCGGCCACCGAGTGAATCTTCGTCGTCTCCAGCGCCTCGTCAAACGTCAGCGGCGCCAGAATCGATGGGAGCCTCTTCGCCAGCATCGTCTTGCCCGAGCCCGGCGGCCCGATCATCAATATATTGTGGCTGCCCGCCGCCGCCACCTCCAGCGCGCGCTTCGCCGTCTGCTGCCCGCGCACGTCCTTGAAGTCCACGGCAAAGTGCTGCAGCTCGCCCAGCAGCGTCTCCGTTGAAACGCGAAACGGCTCCCGCTGGATCACGCCCAGCACCGCCGAGTTCAGCAGCTCGATCACATCCAGCAGCGACGACACCGGGTAGACATTCACGCCCTCCACCACCGCCGCCTCGGCCGCGTTCGCCGCCGGCAAAATCAGATTCGCAATCCCGCGTTCCCGCGCAAGAATCGCCACCGGCAGCATTCCCGGCACCGCGCGCACGCCGCCGTCCAGCCCCAGCTCGCCCACCATCAGAAAATTGCTGACATCGCTCACCTGCAGCGCGCCATACGCGCCCAGAATACCCAGCGCGATCGGCAGATCAAAGCCCGAGCCTTCCTTTTTCAGGTCCGCGGGCGCCAGGTTGATCGTGATATGCGTCGGCGGAATCAGGTAGCCGGAGTTCTTGATCGCCGCGCGCACGCGGTCGCGACTCTCCCGCACCGCCGCATCCGGCAGCCCCACCGTATGAAAATGATCCTGGTCCGTGACTACGCCGCTGTAGTCAACTTCCACATCAATCAGATTGGCGTCGATTCCGTAGACAGCAGCGCTGAGAGCTTTAAAGAGCATGGAGTGTATTTGCAGCGAGTCTACCAGACACGCCCATCACCATTCTGTGCGAACACACACCGTTCCATTACCTTCGATTCTTGGGAATCATCCGTGTGCCCCGTGTCATCGCGATAAGGCCGATATGAACGGGGCACACACTCCGAAACCTCAAGGTGTAGATTCAGAAGCGATGACCGGGCCACCTGCCTTTAGCGGTCAAGGTACATCCAACCTGGCGCAGGGTGGTCAAGCGTACCGCCACCGGCCCGAGTAACTATGCCCCGCGCTCTTAACCGCTCCAAGCTATCGCAGACAGTTTCATGGTCCAAGTGGGTCCGTTGTGAAATCTGCCATGAATCGAAGATGCCGGTTGCCATCCCGCCAACGAACAACGCGCGGATGACTTTTTCATCGGATCTTCCGTCTTCTCTCGCTTTCCGCTCTTCCTTCCATTCCTTCCGGCTCGGGTAGAACCATCGAAAGGCGGCGCCCGTGAAGTTTCCGAATATCCAGGTTAGTAACGGGACTAACCAAGTGGTCCAATGTGCGGTGATCCACGGCCCGACGCTTCCCATTACCCGTTACTCCGGCACATCGAATTTCAGCGGCAATCCGACCTTTTCATATGCGGATATTTCAACCGAGCAGGTGCCCCGCTTATCGCCCCCGAGTATACATCCTGAGGATTCTGGAGTGTATGCTCCCTTGATCGCGGTTTTTTGCGATGAGCGGGACACACTCTCCCAAAATTTACGGCGTAAATTCGGAAGCAATGTGCCCGCCACCCGCCGGAGTTATACTGTGGCCAATTTGTAAATTGCCATAGGTGAACGATTTGAGAGTCCTCGTCTTTTGCCTGCTGCTCTGTCTTTCGGGCCGGGCTCTGGGCGCAAGTAAGCACGCTCCCGTTCCAGAGGCTGTTGCTCACGCGAAAACCGTCTACATCCTGAATCAGACAGGTATTCAGAAAATTGAAGATTCCGCCTACGGAGACTTAGAAAAGTGGGGACATTTTAAGGTTGTCTCTGATCGGAAATCGGCGGACCTGATAATACATTTTGTCGCTCGCGACGTTCTGCTCAACGGAACCTCTAAGCCAGAGGTTTCGATGTTTGTAACTACATCCGACTCTGATGATCCTCTATATCAAGACACGTCGCGTCCGCACTTCACTTGGGCAGCGGTCGTGAACTCAAATATTGATTCGTTTCGAAAATGGATTGAACGAAAGTGATCGAGATCGGGCAGGTGCCCCGTTCATCGCGGCCTTATCGCGATGAGCGGGCCGTCGGCCCCAGGCTCGGCCACCATAGCTCCATCCCGTACGGCCTGAGGCGGTTTCAGAAAGCGGAGACTCTCCGCTTCATCCCCTTCAGTTGTTTTCACCGTCTTCCGTTCCTTGAAGCACCGGGAATCGTGGATATAGTCCAAGGCGCGCTGGAGCAGCGTCAGCCACTACGCTACCGGCATGCGGGGCGTGGCGGAGATCAAGTCGGAGTGGACAGCAATGCTGTGGCGCGTCGAAGATTCGCGGGGCGCCCAGGACACAACTCCGGATTCCGCAGCCGACCCTGGCTGGATGCCGCAATGGCTGCATCCGATAGGACGGGGATTGATCGCCTTCACCCTTCTGAGAAAATGCACCCGCTCCGTCAGAATGTCTGAATTTTGTCGAGCTTGCCGTTGACAAAATGCAACACCCAGCGGTGACCGTCTTTCAGGTAGTACCAGGTCTCCCGAAGCGAGTTATCGTTGCTGTCGTCAATCTTCTTTTGCTCGGGCTCGCCGAAGCTCAATATGGCCATCTGATACGTCATTCCCTGGATGACGGTGTGCGACTCAATGGCGGCTTTGTCATCGGCCGGCATCTGCTGGGTCTCGACCGCGCCCTCAATTTCGCTCACATCCAGGATGCGCGACATGAACTTGAGGAACATCGCAGGCTGCAGGTCCAGGTCCGTTACCGGCGCCTGGTAGCGGAAGTTGATGCGGGAACCGCCGGCGCGCTTGAAGCCTGCGTTCACCTTGTTTGCGTGGTTGCTTCCCCTGCGGCCCTCGCCGCCCCCGCCCAGGTGAATCTCCACCTTATCCGCATCCACCTTGACATTGGTAATGACGACGTCCTCACCCTTTTCGATGCCGACACCTTTGGCCTTGAGCCACTTGGTCAGGCCCTGCAGGTCAATGCCGCGGTCATCGGAGCGCTTGCCCTTGGGCGCCACATAGTAAATGTCGATGCCTTCTTTGTAGGCAGGCATGTCCATCAGAGGTTTGACATCTTTGCCAAGCAGGTCTTTGGTGAGCGCGGCCTGCGCGTCTGCTGAAGCATCTGCACGCAGGCAAGGCGCGGCGGCAACCAGAAGCGTTGCACAGCCAAGGCAAATTATGACATTGCGCAAATGAAACATACGTTCCTCCAGGTTGAAATGTGCTCTCGTGTCTCTTGTGAAGGCTGTGCCATCGTAGGGGCAAGCAGACGAAAACCGGTTCAACGGCGCGAGCGCACCGCGGTTTGCCGAAAAGCAGGATGCGGCCGCTCCGCACAGATCGATCTCGCATCGTCATCGGGTCGTTCTTACCGGTGAGGCGCACAGCCACACAAACTCAGCCGAAGAATGGAGCAAAACCCATCCACTGCCTGAGGCCAGGAGTTAAAGTTCCGGGGGGAGAATCGAGCAATCGTGCCGGTCTGTTTTGAACGGACAGTGGTCGCAGTATGCAGTCCGCTGAAGGAGCAAGTCAAGCGGTTTCTGCACAGGACTTTCCCCGGAATTTCTCAGGCTGACCAAACGAGAGGCATGCAGCCCGCTCATCGCCAAACGGCCGCGATACACGGGGCACACACTCCCAGGGCCTCAAGGCCCAGATTCGGAATCGATGACCGGGCCACTTGCCCTCAAACGTAAGTCCCTGCCTTGAGGCCGAACCTAATTATGAAACGCGCTCTAGTGCGGTCTGGCATGTGTGACCGAGAAGAACAGGATCCATGGAAGGACCGTCGCATCATTCAGGAAGTGCGACACGACCGTGGGCACGACGCTGCGCCGGCCTAGCAGGAAAGCAATGCCCCAGATCATGCCCATCATTGTGGTGGGAATGATGGTTCCTAGTCCTACCGCGATCCCGTGCTCCAGAACGGCGAGATGCGCCAGACCAAAGAACACCCCAGGGATGACAACCTGGGATGCTTTGCCATAACCCGCCTTTGCGAACTCCGTCATCAGGAATCCACGGAAGATCGTCTCTTCACAAAAAGCGGCAGTACCACCCATAAGCAGGGATGCATACACATGGTAGCCGCGCAACATCCACAAGTCCGCAACCGGAATTCCGAAGCGCCGCATCAGACTCACGCCATTCACCACGGAAAGGAGAGTGATGCCGAGAGCCACAATCCAGGCGCTCATCGTTCCAGCACCTTTGAATCCGATCTCTGCCATGCGCTTACGACTTGGCTTCCACCACCAGAAGAAGCCAGCCATCACGAGCCATTCGCCGCCGCAGAGGGCAGTTACGGCGAGGCAATAGCGCTGGATCGCATCTCCAGGCCACAGTGCTCCTAACTGACGGACAGCGAACTGGAGCAAAACAATAGCGATCGGAATCGACAGACCGAGAATCAGTCCTTCAACCCATGCAGTCGATTTGCGAACTTGTTAGCAGTTTTAGGAGTCGGTTCTGGCATAGCCTCCTGCTCCCTTTAGCAAGTTTGGACTAAGATGCCGGATCAGGAGGTACTACGCATGCGTAGATATACCGGTTCCCATCAATCGAGCAGGCTGTATCAGGCTTTAACCCTGCTGCGCGGGCGTTGTCCGCCGGAAGCCGGGTGCGTCGGGCAGGTGGCCCGCGCATCGCTCCTGAGTGTGAGCCTGTATCCTCGTCACCCCGATGGAATCACTCTCGGCCGTCGACGGGATGCACGAAAACGGCAGGAAATTCCGTGAGGCCGTGGGCGAAGATCAGCTCGATGTGGTCAGAAAAAGCTTGTCCGCAGCGGTCGAAATCTCTCCGAGTGATCTCTTCGCTCTTGGTCCCGAAATCAGCTACGTTCCTGATTCCTGGCTTCCCTCATCGCCCGACTTCTGGGGCAAGAAGTAGGCAACCTCACGCATCCACCCGACAACCAGCAAGGCCCGTCCCGGCAACGATGGGCCTTCTTCTTGTCCCGCGCGGATGCGGCATTGCCCGGCGGCCTGCACCACCCTCCTTTGTCTCCCAATTGCTACAGTGGAAAGATGAAGTCGCATCTTGACCGCGCCCACCGCGCCGCCCCACTGCTTCTCGGTATCCTCACTCTCATCGCTGTGGCCGTCTTGCTCGTCTGGGACGCAGTCCCCGCGCTCTTCCCCGCCCGCGCGCATGATCTTCTGGGCGCATTGCCCCTCGCCCTCATCGCCGTCGCCTATCTCATCTATCAGACCATCCGCCGCCCCGGCCCGGCCGAGCTCTTCAAGGCAGCGCTGCTCTCCATCGCCTTCCTGCTCTGGGCCGCCAATCAGCTCTGGCCCAGCTCCCCGCGCGCCAACCTCTACAACGACCTCGCCATCGCGCTCTTCGTGCTCGATGTCTTCTTCGTCATCGCCGGCTGGCCCGCCACCTCGCCCGACGAGTCCTTCGCCGAGAGCTACGTCCAACCACCCCGCGACACGCCATAACGCACGCTCAGAGGATCGGATCCACGCACCGCATCGATCCGTGACAGCCACTACACCGGGGTGCCCCATCCATGGCGTCCGCTTCAGCGGGCGACATGGGTGGGAATCCACAAACCCTCACCGCGCACTCACCACCGGTTGACCCATCCATCAGCTTTGGGCTTTCGGTACCAGAACAACTCTGGGTGCCCCATCCATGACGTCCGCTTCAGCGGGCGACATGGGTGGGAATCCACGAACCCGCACCGCGCACTCACCACCGGGTACCCCACCTTCGGCGCTGCGCGCTCCTTGCGCAGCGGTTAAGTTGGGACTCATCTACTGATCCCCGCCCAGAATCGACCCCACAATGCCGCCCAGCAGCGCCCCGCCCGCCGCAGGTCCCACCTGCCGGCTCTCCGGCCGCGGCAGATACTCGCTGATCTGGTGCGCCAGCCGCGAAATCGGCAGCGTCTGCAGCCACACCGTTCCCGGTCCCTGCAGCACCGCCAGAAAAATCCCGTCCCCGCCGAAGATCATGTTCTTGATTCCCGGCACCGTCATAATCTGGAACCCCACCGATGCCTGAAACGCACCCACGTGTCCCGGATGCACGCGCAGCACTTCGCCCGGCGCCAGATCTTTCTGGTTCAGTTCGCCGGAAAGTTCCAGCCACGCCGTCCCGCCGCCTGCGATGCGCTGCAGCAAAAACCCGTCTCCGCCAAAGATGCCCGCGCCCAGCGACTGCTGAAAGCCCACGCCGATCGTCACCTGCGGCGTCGCGCATAAAAAGCCATGCCGATGCACCAGGTACTCCTGCCCCGGACCCACCGGCACCGGCACAATGTGTCCCGGCACCTTGGTCGCAAATGACACCACGCCGGGGTACTGCATCGCCCGGTACTCCGTCATGAAGATGCTGCCGCCGCCGGCCACGCGCTTCAGCACGCCAAACAGCCCTCCGCCGCCGCCCATCTGCGTGTGTGTCATCATCTGGATTGAAGCCGTCATCCACGACAGCTCGCCGCTCTCTGAGAACACGCTCTCATTCGGCTCCAGCTGCACATTCAGCACCGGCATCGTTGTGCCCTGAATCTGTGTCTGCATAGGTCCGTAACCTCCCACTCATGGGCAGTGTACACGCACCCGCAACCCACTCCGCGACCAAACGGCCCCCTCACCGCCGCAGCCACGTCTCCACCGCCACTTCGATCACCGCAAACACCACACTCGCTGCCGCCAGCACGCCCTTCGCGCGCTGCCAGTCCTGCTCGTGCCGCTCCATGCGCCGCTCCAGTTCGGCAAGGCGCCCGCCGTTCCCGTCGCCCATCAGTCCATTCATCTGCGTCTTCAGCACGCACAAGTCGCTCAGCACCTGCGCCTCAAATTCATTCATCATCCGCATGTACCCAGCTCCATCTCCAACATTTCATCCCCTGTTGGTGCCCCATCCATACGCGTTGCGAGTTCCGCAGCACAGCAACTCTGGGTGCCCCATCCATGACGTCCGCCCGCAGCGGGCGGCATGGGTGGGAAACCACTTCACCCAACCTCACGCCGGGTGCCCCAGGTCTCGCTTCTGAGATCTGGGAAACCACCAAGCCCCACCTCACGCCAGGGGCAAATTAAAAAACAGCGCCGCCGAGAACTCCGAGTAATTCGGCGGCGTTGCCCCGTCATACATCCTGATGTAAAACCGGTCGCTCGCCGCCACCCGCGTAAACGTCAGCGTCGATTGCGACCCGCGCATCACCAGGTCCGTATCCTCGCCCGGCTGGAAGCACCAGTCCCGCCGCCGAATCTCAATGCCGCCGCCGGTTGGCGGCGTCGCGCCCGTCGCAATCGTCACCGTGCTGCCGCTCATCGCGGTCATCGCCAGCCCGCTCAGGTTCGCCGCAAACACGGGATTCACCAGCGCCGGCAGCCAGGTCGCCGGCGGCACCGTTGCATTCGTCCTGATCGCCAGGTCCTCGGCCCAGTCATTGGCAAAGGTGATCGCATATTCCACCTGGTCCGGATCGCTGGCCTTGTAACTCACCTTCACCGTGCGCACCACCACCTGCGCGTTCAGGCTCGTTGACGGAGCATTCAGCAGCAGCGCATCGCCCGGCCACACGTCCGCGGCAAAGCTCGCGCGCGTGCCCTTGTATGTGCCGCTCCACAGCGCACTCACGCTCGCCGCCGCCTGCGCCATCGCCTGCGCCGCACTTCTGCAATCCGCCGAGCAGCGCGCCGCGGGATTCGTCACCGACCCCATCCATGCCGCAATGGGCGGAAGACCCGCCGCGGCCATCGCCTGCTGGCTCGCCGCATTCACCGCGCGCCCTACCGCTCTGCCCACCGTGCGGTAACTCACCGCTATCTGCTCGCCCACCGGCGGCGCAAAGCCCGTGTAGAACACCAGCTTGCCCGTGCGCAACAGGTGGCACTCGCCCGCCTGCGCCGTTGTGCCCACGCGCCGCGTGTACGCCGCCCCTCCCGACGGCGTACACACCACCCACCCCGAGCCCAGGTTGTTCAGATTCAGCTCGCGCATCGAACCCTGCAGATTGATGCTGCTCACCGCCGCCACCACGCTCGTCCCCGGCAGGTTTGCCACCGCGCCGTCATACAACACCACCGGCATCCCGCCCACGCCGTTCACAAACTCCTGCAGCTCAAACAGCAGCTTGCCCGGCGCCAGGTTCCACGCGCCCCCATAGGTCACCACGCCGTTGTCGTCGTAACTCGAGTACACCTGCCCGCCGCGCGCCGCCTCGGGACAGTGCACGCGCACGCGGAGCGCATACTGGTTCGCGGGATTCACCGTGTATGTTGTCCCCGTCGCCACGCCCTGCACCACCGGCTGCAGCGTTACAGTGCCCGTGCCCGTCGCCGCTGTCGCCTGAAACCCTGCCGTGCATCCGGCCAGCGTCTCCGTACCTGTAAACATGCCCGCCAGAATTCCCGTGCTTCCCGCGGCCAGCGAGACCCCTGTCGCTTCCAGCAGCAGCGTGCCTGCCATCTCAATCGGATCCATCCATGTCAGCATCGTGTCGCCGTCAATGCCGTTTCCACCCTGCATCGCCAGGCCGCCCGCGCCCAGCGTCAGGTAGCCCACGCCGCCGGAGTTCGTCCAGATCCGCGCATCAATTGCCGGCTCATTGAACAGCTCGTGAATCAGAATCGCCTTCGACGCTGGCGGAAAGTACGGGTCCTCGGCGAGAAAGAACTGCGTCGTCACGCCATCGCCCAGAAAATATTCCGTCACGTATGCTTGAGGCTCGGCAGCGCCGCACACCGTCACATCATTCGCCAGCGCGCGCTTCGCCGTGCCGTTTAGTGTGAGCGCACCCAGCGTCAGGCTGCCATCCGTCTCGTTCAGCGGGTGCACAGTCGATTGAGCCGACGCCACCGTCAGCGCGCCATTCATCGCGCGATACGCAGCGCGCGCACCCGACGCAATCAAACCCGCGCTCTTGCTCCACGGCGCGCCCGGCTCCGGCTCAAAGCTCGCTACAGGCGTCGTCAGCGTCAGCCCTGTGGTTGAGAGCGACGTCGCGTCCGTGTGCTGCACGAGTGCGCTCAGCACGCTGCCCGCCGTCACGCCAGCCGCCGTCTTGCTCGGCGCTACCGTCAGTTGATCCAGCAGCAGCTCGTCGCTGATCGCTTCAATCGCGATGCGATACCGCGGCCCGCGCAGACTCACGCCCGCATACTCCGGCAGCGGAGTTACAGCAATGTAACCGGTGAAGTAGCTCGTGCCGTCATCGCCCGTCACGGCCACAGTCTGGTAGCGCGCCGGCACGGCCAGCGCCTCGTCCGCGGGCAGGCTCAGCCACAGCCTGCACGCCGTGGGCTCATTCAGCGTACGCGCAATCGTCAGCGGATGCGCCGCATCCAACGCCGCCGTGTAGTCCTGCCCCTGGATCGTAATCTTCATCGTGCTCCTCGCCGCTTCCTTTCTTGCGTACTGACTCACTGACTTACAGGTGTGCCCCATCCATTTCGTCTGCGTCAGCAGGCGAAATGGGTGGAAATCACAAACCGAGCGCCCCAGGTCTCGCTTCTGAGACCTGGGATAGATCGCTTCCTCACACCACCGCATTCACAGCGGGCAGGAAGCTCCGATAGCACAGCACACGCTCGCCATCCAGCGGGTCCGTCACCGGCATCGCCGTGAATTGCGCCTTCAGCAGCACGCGCTGCATACCCAGCTTGTTCTTCGCATCCATCGGCACGCCCAGTTCTTCCGCGCCGTTCATCGCCTGCAGCCGCGGATAGTGGAAGAAGATGCGCTCGCCCTGCCCACCATGTAGCAGAAACAGCGCCGACCACTCCTGATAGAAGCTGCCGCCCTCGCGGTCCACAAATCCCGTCAGAGCCTGCAGCTTCGCATTCGCTGCGGGCGCGCCGCCGGGCAGCGGTGTGGTCAGCGTCAGCCCCGTTGTGCTCACCGCGGAGACGAGCGCCACGTTGAAGGTTACGCGCCGGATGTAGTCCACATCCGTCACCGCCTGTCGCAGATACGCGCCTGCTACCGGCGCGCCTACAAAGCCCGTCTGCCCGGTGTTGTCCACATCCACCGTGACAATCTGTCCTGCTGCGAACTTCGCCGCGTCCGTCGATGCGAGCACAATGTTCGTCGCTGTGGACCCGCTCTGCACTACCACGGCCGTCGCGGCCGTGGCCCCATCGGCGGCCGGTGTTGCGCCTGTCGCGGGAGCCAGCAGGTTCATGTGCTGCGAGCCTGTCGCCAGCGCCATCGTGAGCTTCGTCCAGCTCAGGAACTCGAAGCTCACCTGCGCCTCCAGCGTCTCGCGCACCTGGTCGAGCGGCGCGGCGGGAATGCCCGTCATCACCGGCGCGCTCTTGCTCAGAGGCTTGCGCGCAAAGTTCTGGATGAATCCCAAGTCCATCCACGGCGTGGGCGGAGCGCTCAAACTGAACGCACCCTGCTGCGATGCGTCAAACAGCACCGGCGTCTGCGACGCACGATTGACCGGCGCAAAATACGCACGCACCCGGCGCGCCACCGGCGCCGGCGCTTGAAACCAGTTCGCGGCCATCTATTCCCCCTGCTCCTGGTAGCTGTAGATCACCATCTTTGCCGAGCGCGTGATCCGGTCGCGCTGCGCCTGCACCGGCGCGAACTGCGGCTCGTCCCAGAAGACCTGCGTCAGCATCGCTGCCGCGGGCTGCATGGCGTAGTTCATCTTGGGCGTTTGAAACGGCTGCAGCATCTCCACCAGCTCTTCGTCCATCTCGCTCAGCTGGCGGCCGCGATCCAGCCCGCCAAAGGCCTCTGTGCCGCAGGTCTGGTAGATCACCTCGCACTCCTGCGCTGCCATCGTCGCGGGCAGATTCACCTCGATGCCCATCGCCAGCCAGCGCAGCACAAAGACATCGTTGGGCAGTTGCGCATACGGCGCTTCGGCCTCTTCCACAAAGATGCCGGGCCGCAGCGCGCCGCGCAGCAGGATGGTGCGATTCGGATTGATCGCCGCCAGCCGCATACGCAGCGCCATGTAAAAAGAGTCCTTCGCGTTTTGCATTGCGTTTTCCTTGTTCCCTGTTGATCCAGCGCTGCCCGTAATCGAGCTGGAAGCTAGTAGCTGACTTCCTCACACCGCCTGCGGACGCGCCTCGCGCACCAGCAGCCGGTAGAGATACACCTGGCCGAAGGCTTCGTTGGCCGTCATCGACTCAATGAGGTAGTCCTGGCCGCCCACCGTGATGGCCAGCGTGGCGGCCAACAACGCCTGCGCCGAGCCGAAGTCAAGCGCGCTGACCTGCGCTTCAATGGATGTCGCGGAGACAAACATCTCCCACTGCGGCTGCCCATCGCTCTCCCACGTGGGTCTCACCCTGCGCATCACCACGGGACTGACGACCACGTCAGAGAAAGTTGTCGCCACCAGTCCCACTTCAGACTGGCTGTTGGGCGCGTTCGCCCCTGTCACGCGCAGCAGTGCTGAGGCTCCTGCAACGCTGCGCAGCAGCGCATCGGCCAGCATCTGCGGCGCACCTACCGGATTACGCGGCGCTGTATCGCTCATCGCTCACCCCAGCCTGTTCGCAACGTACGGGCGCAGCCACGCCTGCACGGTCTCGTCGAGCAGCGAACTTGAGAAGTACTCCATCCACATCGTGTCCATGCGCGAGCGGCTCGCGTTCAGCGCGGGCGTCGATTGGGCATTGCGCACAATCTGCGCGCAGGCCGACTTCACGTTATCGCCGATGGTTGTCAGTCCCGCGGTGTAGGTCGCCGCAACCTCGTTGAACGGCAGCCCGAGGATGTTCCAGGGCAACGTGAGCTCCCCCGTGTTGGGATCGAAGTCCACCAGCGTGGGATCAATCGTGGTCCACTGACCGGGTAGAGAAAACGCCCACACGATCTCAAAGACCGGGTCGCTCAGGATCTCGCCGCGGCGCGGCTTGGTGTAGCGACCTTCGAGAGAGACTAGTGGCGACGTAGCCGCGCCCAGCGGCGCCAGAGGCAGATAACTCAGGCGCACGGTCTGCGAGCCGGTCACGACACGCAGGCGCTCCGTGTACTGGATCACGTTCAGGTCCGGCCGCCTGCAGAAGCTGTTGATCAATGCGGTGGCGGCCGTGATCCAGTCCGCCGAGGTTCCAGCCGGCAATCCATAATTCGGGTAATCCGCTGGCTGCAGATATGCCATACCTCACCCTTCCTGTTGCGAAGTGAAACTGCTGCTTGAAAAAAGAGCCCATGCCCGCCGCGCTTCCCTGTCCAAGAGGAAGCGCAGAAGGCATGGGCCATCCACCCAAGGAGACGTGCTCTGTGCATCAGCCGCCGGAGCGGCTGTGTTGCGGACTAGCGATCGACCAGCACCTGGTAATGCGCGTAGCTTGCGCCCTTGACCACCACGCCGCCGAACTTGACTGCGACATATTGGTAGGTGAGCGAGCCGGGCAACCCAAGCTGGAAGATGCGCGGCGTGGGATCGCCCAGCCAGTGGTACTCGATCAGGTCTTCCGTGACGATGTAGGCCGGCAGCACCGCGGTGCCCGAGCCCGGCGTGCCCGTGTAGCTCAGGCTCCAGTCGGGGATCAGCGGCAGATCGCCGGCCTGCGTGGAGAGCATCTTCACGCGAAAGCCGCCGGTGATCTGGTCGGTCTGCAGTACGACGTTGAAGTCGGTCTTCATTTCGCGATCAATCAGGTCAAGCAGCACCGGGTTGGCGTAGATGGCGGTGGGCCGCACCTGGTAGCCGTTGTTGGCCACCATCTGCGCCACCGCGGACTTCATGCCGTCCACAATCGACGCCGTGGTGCCGATGGTGGTGGTGTTTCCGCCGGCCACAATCTGGCCGATGGCGCCCATATACTGCGTGGTCGTGGGCGAGCTGAGGCTGGTATCGTTGCCGTTCCACAGCGCCACGTCGTGGGTGACCATCACGCCGCTGACGGTGTCCACCAGGTCCTTGGCCTGCAGGTAAGCGAACTGCTGCTGCTGATTGCCGAGCTCGATGTCGAAGAGGTTGTAGTTGATCTGCGAGACGATGGCCTTGAGCGGCACACTGCGCTCGACGCGCGTGGGGCTCACCACGGGCGCGGTGATGCTGCGCGGATTCACAAAGCCGGCTGCGCCGGGATTGGGAATCGCCGTCTCCTCAAAGAAGCGGGAGGGATGGCCGGTGGCCGGCACCTGCTTGATGCGCTGCCCGAAGGGGCTGGACCGGCGGCAGATGTCGAAGATCTCCGTCTGATACAAGGGAACTTCAATGGCGCCCGGCCCGATGAAATCGGCTGCCGCGTGAATATCTGCAAAAGTTGCGTTCATAGGCTCTTTCGCCCCCTCCATGGGGCCGTGGTTCATGGTTGAGTGGTGAGCGGTTGACCTCAGGCGATGGCGCCGGCGCGCAGCAACTGGCTCTTCACCGCGATGCGCTGTTCGAGGCTGAGGCCCGCAAGGGCTGCATCGAGCGTGCGCACATCCACCGGAGCGTCGCCGATGCCGTGCTTGGCGAGCATCTCCGAGGTGGCCGCGGGCACCGTCTTGCGCAGCGGGTTGAGCACGTTCTGTGCGGCGGAGGCTTTCACCCCGGCCAATTCGCGCTCGGCGGCGGCCAGCTTCTCGGCCAACTCCGCCTCGCGGCGGCTCTGCTCCACGGTGGCCGAGATGCGCTCCACCTCGCCGGTGATCGCGCTTTGCCGCTCTTCCAGCAGGCTGAGCGTGCGCTCCAGCAGAGTGGCCGCGGCTTCCAGCCGTTGTTCGGTTTGCATCTGTTTCTCTTCCATGCCATTCCTCTCTCAAGGTTGGGTACGTTGCGTCAGCCGGGAAACAGGGCAGGCCCCGCATGGTTGTGCGGAGCCTGTTCTGCTTCCCGGCTGACGTACAGGTTGGTCAGCTTGCCATACGGAAGCTTGTGGCCCGGTAAGCCGCTTTATCCCGCAACAGGATGGCCGCTCCGGTAAAGGTCACGCGGGTCAGCTTCCATATCTCGGCCCGCATATCTTCCACCCGCGCATCGGCTAACTCATAACTCATGCCGAGCGCTTCGGGAGCCTGTGCCTGGATTGCCCGTGCAACCTCAGGAAAGTCGCGCGCATACAGGTAGCCGCGCACCACTAACTTGTTTCCGGCAAGGTTGGCCTCCGTCAGCAGGCCGATCTTGCGCCTTGCATCGTGTCCGTCCCATCCCGGCCGGTAGTCCACCGCCATGCCCAGCAGAGATGGCAATGCCTGATGCGCCGCCTCGCGCGTAAGCAGGACGCGATGCCCGCGGGCCCCGGCCGGGGCTTTATCGCTGGCCGCGTTCACCACTGTTAACACTCCCTCAAAGGACACCCGGTTGGGATGCCCGTCTACATGCGGTATCTTCACCGCCATCGCTTCCAGTCGCATGCGCTCTCCACCCATCTGCATTTGCGCTCCGCGCGCCGCCTGGTTGGAACGGCGGCGGAATGCGTTCTGACTTACTCATCCTGTTGGTGCGCTTCTGCCTCGCCCGCCAGTTGCGCCACTCCACCGGGACCCAGCGGCGCCAGTCCCCGCATGGCCCGCACCTCGTTGACGGTGAGCACGCCCGCCTGCAGCAATTGCACCTGCACGGCCAGCTCGGTCTCCTCGTCTCTCGCATTCAGATCGTTGAAGGCAAACTCGAATTCGCGCCAGCCGATACATTTCGCGAACAGGTCGCGTGTGATGTGATCGGCGAGCAACTGCGCCAGCGGGAGAATGGCGCCGCGGAAGGCCTCGTCGGCCAGTTCCGCTGCGGTGGCGCGGTTCACGTCGCCCTCCAGGCCGAGCAGCATGGGCGGCAGGCCGAAGGCGTTGGCGACCATGCGAATGAGGAACTGCTGCCACTCCAGCCGCAGATCGGCGTCTGTGCCCTGCGCAAAGCGAAGCACCTCGGGCTTCTGTTCGGTCGAGAGCAGCGGCACACGCCCCGTGCCTTCAATCTCGTCCTGCCACCAGCGGATGAGGCGGTCGTGCTGCGCGGGCGTGGCCTCGTTGAGCCAGAGCGCGTATTGCGCGACGGAGTTGGCCGCGAGCTTGGCCGCGAAACGATGCGCGGAGAGAAACTCGTTGACCGTTTCAAAGGCGACCTCCAGCGGGCCGAGGCCGAAGGGGGTGAAGCTGCGCGGATTCATGCGGATGTACATGAGCTGGTCGTCGCGCAGATCGACGCCGTCGAGCTGGCCGGGCATGGCCTGTGCATAGCGCGGCGTCTCCGGCTGGCCGTCCCAGCGCGCGTTGATGCGGATGGACGCGCCGTCCACGGGCCAGAGCATCGCGGGCCGCTCTTCGTCGCCGGTAGGCTCCATCTCGATGGCGCCGTAGCCGCCGGTGAGGGCGTCTTCAATGACCTGCTCGATGAGGGTGCGGAAGCTGTCCACCGCGTTTGGCTCTTCGAGGGTGCGTCTTAGCGCGCGAAGCTTTTCGCGCGCGTCAAGGACCGCGCCGGGCAGGACACCGCGGCGGACGCGCACCTGCCAGTCCATGGCCGCGATGCGGTCCTTGATGACGTTGATGGCGCGGCGCACGACGGGCGTCTCGGCAAAGCGGCGCAGGTTCATCGGCGTGGGCTTGGGCAACAGCTTGCCGGGGAACTGCACCGGGCTGAGGATGGCCGGAAGCGCCAGCGTTTTGCGCTCCGCCTCGGCGTCCACGGCGCCTGCCGCCATATCGGTCCTGCGACCGTTGGGTTGATGGGTGGCCTGCCGCCAGATCTCTCGCAACTGCTCTCGCACGTTCACGCGCACCTTCCTTGTGGGAGAAACAACAAAGGCATGGCCTCGCGCGGAGTGCCATGCCTGGTGTGTTTCGTGTTTGCTGCCTTGAAAAGGTTGCGGCCGCGGAGTCGGAATCGACAGCCGCGGCCGAAGATGAAGGAGAGGAACCAGGCTCAACAGCACCTGATTTCTCTCTACAAAATCTATGTTAGCGAAACGCGGGAATTAACATGCAAAATATCGGAAAATATTTTTCTCCTGTAAGTGACGAGTTATAGGACAGTTAGGGGAGTCCTTCGGGGCGGTGGAAAAGAAAAAGACTGGACAAGATTTTTTCCTCAGGCGCGGGAAGAAGTTTCTGTGAGCTTGTGCGCTGCGATTCAGACCTTGAGTTCGCGGCGCGCAGTCTCGGCCACGCGCTCCATATCGGCGGTGGTGAGCACGCGAATCTGGTGCTCTTCCATGGTCTCGACGCCGAAGCGGTAGAGGGCGAGGCGGTCCGGTTCGTCTTCCGTAGCGAGCTTTGCCACGGGTTCGATGATGGCGGTGAGTTCGAGCTTGGCCTTCTCGACGCGCTCGACGCCCGCGCGGAGGCTGGCGGCGGAGAAGGCCAGCACCTTGGCCATCTCCACGCCGGGCTCGAGCGAGACGGCGTGAAACATGCGGATGATGCCGTTAGGCCGGTAACCCGCGTCGATGCGCAACGGATCGCCGGGGCGGGTGTAGTCGGAGGCGGGGATTCTCTTGCGCAACAAGTCCCAGACCCCGGCGCGCTCGAATCCGGCGCGCATCTGTTGATGAATCGCCGCGCGGCCGCTGAGGCGCTGCGCGCGTTCGCGGGCGGGAGGATCGATGTAGAGGCGCATCAGCTCTTCGACCCCGGCCTGCAGGCTCTCGGCGAGATACGCCTTCGGCTCGGTGATCTGCACATTGAGCGAGAG
Organism: Acidobacteriota bacterium; assembly: GCA_021836865.1. GTDB lineage: Bacteria > Acidobacteriota > Terriglobia > Terriglobales > Acidobacteriaceae > Telmatobacter. The sequence continues at coordinate 54,079 of JAKBHH010000001.1, read as the reverse complement.
CGACTCTTCGAGGATGCGGCGCAGCTTGCCGTCGGCGTCCGCGGCGAGGCGCTGGCGCAGCTCGGCCTCCATGGATTCAAGGAGCGCGGTGTCGGCGTCGGGGTCGAGGCAGCGGACGCGGCGCCAGTCGCGCGTGAAGCGCAGCTCGAGGCCGCCCGCGCCGCCCTGCTCGCGCAGCACAACGCCGATGTGGACGTACTCATTGCGTACCGCGTCGGGCACATAGCGCAGGAGCTGAAAGGCGCAGGTGCGGCGGCTGTGTTTCGATGCGATGTCGGTCATGCGCGCTCCTTTCCGGGCCGGTCTTCGCCGCCCTTTGGTCCCTCAGTCCACCGTCCCTTAGTCCCTCTTCCCTGGTCTTACTGGACCCTCCCAGCGATGCTAGCGCCGAACGGCGGAGAAGGCCACGGTTCGGCGGCACAATCTGCGCGGCGCATGCCCCAATTGGGAAAGGGATGGCGATCGGAACGGGCGAAGGCGTCGATGAGATCGCGGATGCGGCCGCGGCGGGCGAGGAGCGCTTCGATGAGCGTCTCCATCTCCGCGAGGTCGCCGCCGTACCACTCGGGCGGAACCTCGTTGGCCGCGGCCCAGAGCGTCTCGGGCGGCATCGTCTCCATGCGCGCGAGCCAGGGCTCGAAAGACTCCCAGCCGGTGACGGAGCGGTAAACGTCGTTGCGATAATAGACGCCGCGCAGGGGAGTGTCCTCGAACTTCCAGTCGCCGGCGTGAAAACAGTATCCGTAGTCGATGAAGACGGCGCGGTAGCGGCGCTCGCGCTGCTTGCGCGCAAAGACGGCCTGGCGGCCGTTGGCGTTGCCGGTCCACTTGTCGAGCGCGAGGATGCCGGCGAACTCGGACCCGTTACGCAGTTCGCCGAGCTGGTCTTCGGGCAGGTAGTCGACGACCTGGCCGGGCATGAGCCCGCCGACGAAGCGCGAGCCGAACTGGAGGCCGGGCGTGCAGCGCTCGCGGCGGCGGCCGAGATCGACCTCCAGCTCGGGGGTGTTGTCGATGAGCCAGGGCGAGACTTCAATGAGCTCGGCGTGCGGCGCGGTGAGGCCGGCGGCGAGGGCGAGGCGCGAGGCGAGCAGCTCGTTGGCCAGCACGCGCATGTGCTGCGGGTTGTTCTGGAACTTGACGACGTAGGCGTGACCGTCAGCGCCGAGCATCAACTGGCCCTGGGCACCGCCCCGCATCCGCCGGATATGCTGCACTGCCAGAACCGCCAAGAGTCTCCCCGCGCCTGCCTGAATGTCTACCAGCATTTTACGGCCTGGCCAGCAGCTCGGCCCGCGCGCCGAGGGCGATGGCCATGGCCATCACGCGGTCGTCGTGCGTGCCGGCGCGGGCGCCGGTGCCGCCGTTGGGCAGGCGCACAAAGCTGCGGCACTCGGCCAGCAGACGACGGCTCATGAAGCGGTCGGAGTTTTCGACCAACGCGGCGTCGAGGTGGCCGAGCACGGCGGGGCGCGTGACGGTAGTGGTGAGCCAGCCGGGCTGGCCGCGCTGCGCATAGATGCGCGAGTAGGCGCAGGCCGTATCGGCCAGGGCCAGCACGCCCGCGCCGTGGTTGTTGCGCTCGATGACGAGCAGGGCGTGGTTGTACTCGCGGGCAAGATCGGTGATGAGACGCGCCAGTTCGAGGCCGCCGACGTGGCCGGCAAACTCGGCGCACTGCAGACCGGTGTGCAACTCAACCACCTGCGCGGCGGAGTAGTCGCCCTCGCTGCCGCCGCCGGTCGGGTCCACGGCAACCAGATACTGTTTGCCCGTCACCGGCGGCAGCCAGATTTCGAGCGTGCCGTTGCGGCGCGTTTCGGCGGGAGGCGGGACGGTGGCGAGGCGCGCGTCGATCGCCGCAAGCTCGAAGACAGACTCGCCGCTCGCGAGGAAGCAACTGGCGCTGTCCTCGGCATACTCCTGGCGCGCGAGGCCGCGAAAGCCGGCGCGCAACCGGCGGCGAAAGGCAATCTGCTCGAGGTCGAGGTTGTGGCGTGCGCAGAGGTCGCGCTCTTCCTCGGTAAGAGGTGCAGCATCGACGGCGGCGGCGCGATAGCGCGGTTCAATCCACCAGGGCAGGAAGTGCCGCACGAAGCCGGTTTCAGCGGCCTTGAGCCATTCCTCATGAAAGCAGCCGCCGACGCCGTCGGGCGTGGACTCGAGAATGGTTTCGCCGCTGGGCGCAAGCGCCGCGCGCAGGCCGGCGAGGGTTTCAGCGGGGTCGCCGGGCCAGCGGGCCAGCTCGCTGCAGTGCAGGTTCTGCACGGTGAGGCCGCGGCCGGCGTTGCGGTCGCCGGCGGAGACGACGAGATACTGCGCGTCGATGCGCGGAAAGGCAATCTGGCGCACGTTGGCGCGCGAGGTTCTAAGCGGTCCTTCGCGCAGCGCGGCGGGGAGGCGGCTGAGAAAGCGATGCACGATGCGAAAGATCTCTTCGGCGGCCTCCTGGGTGTGCGCGACCTCCAAGGTGAGCGTGCCGGGCTGGGTGATGGTCTTGAGGAAGAAGCGCGCGGCGGCCCATGTAGTAAGGCCCATCTGCCGCGCCTTGAGGACGATGTTGCGCTGGCCGCGCCGCTGCTCAAAGGCGCGCTGCGCGGGGTTGGGACGGAGCGGGGCTGAGGCGCCGTCGCGAGTGCGCACGCGCAGCAGGCGCGCGGCGAGCGCCATGGCGACGGTCTCGCCCTGCAGGCTCGCGGGGCGATGATCGAGGATGCGTCCGAGACGCATCAGCTCTTCGCGATCCATTGCCAGGCGGCGCAACGGCTGTTCATTTGAAATCATGGCGCGGCGCTCCCTGCGGCGCGCACGCCGCGGTGCGCGCCTGCGGTGGTTGGTTGATGGGGATGGATTACTGCAGGACACGCACGTTATACGCGCTGACCGCGGGAGTTGCCGCCACATCCGCGCAGACCTTGACGGTGACGACGCCGGACGATGAGACATAGGCACGCCACGCGATGCCATCGCCGGGATACGTAACAGGCGACGCCGCGACCGACATTCCTGTCGTTGCACCCGTAACCGCTACGGTCCCGCTGGTGCAGGCCCCCGCGGCCAGAGCTGACCCGCCGATGCTTCCGGTTGTGCCCGTCAAGGACAACCCGACACCCCCTACGGCACCTGTTGCGATCACTTGAGCAATTGCGCTCTGGGTTGCGGGCGTTCCGGTCGGCCCTGCGGTGATCTGCATTCTGGCCAGGTCAACGGTACAGCCGGAAGCATCGGCAGCGTAGAGCATCGGGTCTACGTTCGTATTGGCTGCCAGATCAGCGATGGTGAAGACCATGCGCGTCCATATTCCAGCGGCAAGAGGGACTGTCACACCGTAGGGGTTGGTGGGGTAGTTGCCGTAACGCACGCTGCAATTGATGTTGGACTTCGCCAGAATGCTTACGGCGACATCGGAGGCCACTGTGGGCACGGAGGAAAAGGCAGGAAGTATCGCCCGATTCGTCTCCGACGTTCCAGCGGAAGCAGCGAATGTCACATTGTTGACCACGCCGTACACGGGGTCGTTATCGGTTCCCGTCGAAGCAACACCCGTAGTGAAAAGGTAGGGGGATGAAGGCGTGCCATTCAAGTTATTCTGAATCGCTGAAGGCTCATAAAGAGCAGCGCCGTAGCCCTGCCAGCCGGTACTCAGTATCAGGCTGGGAGGCCACTTGGCGATGTTGTCAACGATGCCAATTGCCCCATCATATCCATTGAATTTCACCGAGCTTGTTGCGTCGGCCTGAACGAGCACCCCATAAGGCTGGCCATATCCTGAAAGATCGTACAGACTGGCGATGGAACCGTTGGTCAGGATCATCCACGGGTTTGCCAGCGCATCCGCTACAAACGTTGACTCGAAGTTAAACATGGCCGCACTCCCGAAGAACGCGGCGCGTTGGATGACATGACCGTCTACCGTGGTGCTGGCGGGCGCTGTTGAGACAGCGTTGTCCTCCGGCGTGGCGCCGTAGAAATACACTTGCTCGGCCATAGCGGAGACACCGAAGGCTGCGACGGCTGCAACCTGGTTGCTGAGGAACGAAGTGTTATAGAAGTAGTTTGACCCCTGTCCCATGTTTGAAGTCGCAAAGATCACGCCGACTGTGTTTCCTACGATCTGCCCTCCAAAGAAGTTGATGCTGTTTCCTCCTCCGGCTGAAGGGTCTGAATAAACCTTCATTCCGACGCCGTTGTTATAGAGGCGCAGGGAATAAAAGTCGGCGAACTGGGTTGCGGTTAGTGCCGCTCCTACCGCGCAATCATGGATGTTTACCTTGTCGAGAATCACCTGAGCGTTGTTACCGGCGGCGATCCCCGTTGTTCCGCTCTGGCTGCTTCCGTCGATTTCAAGGCCTGAGATGATGAGTTTCCCGTTGGTCTGCAAGCTTGGGCCTGCTGGAATCGTGAGTAGCGTCTGATTGGCAGTGGACGGAATCAGCTTCGCGCCGCTCGCGCTGATCTTTGTGTAGTTCTGCAAGGTGAGTGCGCTTACCTTAAATGCGTAGCCGGGCGGCAGAACCACAACGCCCGCAGCGCCCGCCGCCGTAATAGCGGAGTTGATTGCTGCAGTGTCGTCTGTAACGCCATCGCCTTTGGCGTTGTAGGGAGGGGCCATCACGTTGAACTGCTCATTGACGCTGGCGATGAGTGGACCGGTGAGGGTACCGCCGGCAAGGGGAAGGCCACCCAGGTTTGCCAGTGCTCCCGCCGGCGTGGTGGTGCCGGTTCCGCCTGCGCTGACGGGGACGGCGCTCATGCCGCTGATGGCGGTGCCGGTGGAGTTGTAGAAGGCGATCTGTCCGGCGGAGCCTCCATTGACGGTGCCGGTGGTGCTGGCGGAGCCGCAGGCCGCGCCGGTGTTGGTGATGTAGCCGGAGTTGTCGATCTGCAGACAGTTCGTTCCGCTGGCCGCGGCAAGGCCGGGCAGCTTGATGGCCTTTGTGCCGCTGAAGCTGGCGTAGAGCGCGCTGCTGCCGCCGCCGTAGACGTTGAAGGCCGTGCCTGCGCCGGGCTCGTAGTTGACGCGCACGACGCCGGCTGCGTTGGAGGCGTTGATGTAAGTGTCGCCGGAGTTGGTGCTCTGATACGCCTTGATGCTGTCAAGGCCGCCGGTGGCGGAGTTGAGGGCCCAGTTGTTACTTGCGTCCTTGACCATGTACCACTGGCTCAGACCGGTGTGGTCCTTGTAGATGAAGGACTCCTTCTGCTCTGCGGTGAGGCCGGCCCATAGCAATGCGTCGATCTCGGCATCGGCCTGGTTGCGCACGGTGGCGGATGAGGTGAAGGTGGATGGGCCCGCGACCTGCAACGTCCCGTTGAACTGGGCGTTGCCGGTGTTGCTGATGGTGGCGACGGTGGCTTCGCTGGGTCCGCCGGAGCCGAAGATGACGCCGCCGGTGCCGGAGTTGCTGGAGCCGTTGAGGACGACGGCACCGGAGCCCGCGGCGTTGAGGACGGTCTGGTTGTTGGTGCTGGACTGGCCGTTGTTGTACTGGCCGATGGAGAGGCGATAGACGTTGTTCAGCTCGTCGAGCACCTGGTAGAACTGCTCGCCCGCGGCGGCGTCGCTGAGGCCGGCTGTCCAGCGATAGCCGGAGTCGGTCTGGTAGCGATCCAGAAGGCCGCGCTCGTTGCCGGCGCCGGTGCCGAGGCGGAAGTGGTTGGTGACGGTTGCGTCCTGCTGCGAGCCGTACCAGTCGCCGTTGATGCCGTTGAAGCTGCGATGGAAGGTATCAAGGAAGCTGTTGCGCGTGCCGTTGTCAGTGAGTTTGCCGGAGAACATGGTGCCGCCGGTGATCCAGTTGTTGTAGGCGCTGCCGACGTCGGCGATGACCTGGCTTGCGGAGTTCTCATTGCGCAGGCCGACGATGGTATTGTTTTGCGCGTTGGGGCCGAGGTGCAGCGCGGTGGAGCAGCCTTCGACATCGCCACCGGTGAAGGTGTTGCCGTCGCCCTGCGCCAGGTTGATGCCGGTGGCGCCTGGGATGGGATTGCCGCTTGCGGTAGGGCAGTCGATGTGAAGGCGGACGAAGGTGCTGGCGTTGAGCCAGTCCGTGGTGGCGGGATTCGCGACCTGGTGGCCGATGGCGTTGACGGCGATGAGGAAGCCGGTGAAGGCGTCGTCATAGAAGGTGCCGCCGGTGTAGTTCCCGGTGCCGTCGAGGGTGAGGGCGGTCTGGTTGGAGTTGCCCTGGAAGTAGAGGCTTTCGAGGTCGAGCTCCTGCGTGCGGTAGGCCCGGAGGCCCTGCGCGGTGGCGCTGGCGGAGGCGGTGGTGTTGAGGACGGCGTTGTCGAGATGGAAGCCCTGCGTGTCGGCGGCGTAGGTGGGGTCGCCAACCTGGATCATGGCGGCTGAGCCGGAGTACGCGAAGACGGTGCCGCCGAGTGTGCCGCTGGCAGCGCTGGAACCGCGCAGCGCGCAGCCGCGCAGCGAGACATTGCGCGTGCCCGCGGTGACGAGGATTTGATCCGCAGTGTTGATGGTGGCGCAGGGCAGAAGCACGGTGGTGTTGGCGGTGGAGATGGTGACATTGGCGGCCATGGCGAGGGCGCCGGAGAAGTTGCGCGCGTCACATGTGCCGCCGTAGGTGCTGCTGATGCCGGCCAGGCAGGATTGCAGCTTTGCGCCGAAGTCGGCGCCGGACATCTGATCGACCTGAATCGCTGCGCCGATTTGCGTGGCGGTAACGGGGCCGGTGAGCGTGCCGCCGGTGAGCGGCAGGGCCTGACTGAAGGAGGCGTCGACGTAGTGCTTGTCCGCGGCCTGAAGGGATTGTGTGGGGTCGCCGCTGAGGTAGAGCGGGCCGGTGAGGGTGCCGCCGGAAGGCGCGAGCGTGCTGGCGGTGACGGCCTGGATGGCCTGATCGACATAGGCCTTGTTGACAGCCTGCACGGCCTGCACGGAGGGCATGATCTGCGACTGGACGGCGGCGAGGGCGGCCTGCGATGCGGCGGGCACGACCCAGTATTGCGTGCTGTAGGAGCCGTCGCTCATTTGAAAGACGGCTGTGTAAAAGAGTCCGGCGGGCGATGAGCCGAGATTGGGCGCGAGGTTCACACTGAGGAAGCCATCCGCGCCGATGGTGGCGGTTGTGTTGCCGGCTGCGACGAGCGCGCCGCCGGCGGTGGTGAAGGAGGGCCAACTGATGAGGACGGTTCCCGAGCCCGGCTGGCCGTTGGCCAGATAGACGGTTCCCTGCACGGTGGTTGTGGTGACGCCCTGCGCGCAGGCCAGACCCGCAAGCGCCATGCCGAGCAGGCCAGTGGCGAGCCACCTGGCGGCGCGCATCGAATCGAGTTTCGTGAGGTTCATCTTATCTTCCTTCTGCGGTTATAGCCCGAAGGGCCATCGTCGTCAGGTTGCGCGGCACTTGACTGCCGCGCCCCGCAGGCGATGGCCCAGTTGTGTTGGACCGTTCCTGTTGAGGTTTGATGCCTGGGAACAATCCGGCGCGAGCCGCTCAGCCCTCGGGCTCGCGGCACCCGCCGTTTGTTTCCGCATTTTCTTCACAGCTTTGCCCCGTCCACTCAGCCTCCGCCGCCCACTGGGCAGCGATGCTTTGGTCTTGCTCCTCCGTCTGCTTTTGCGCGATTGCTCCGTAGCGCTCGGCGAGGTCATAGAGGAACCTGGCACACTGGATGTGGCCCTGCTTACTGCTGTCTGCCAGCGCGTCTGCGATGTCAAGGCTTTTTTCCCGCAGGACGATGTCCGCGGCAAGTCGCATTTGCTCAGCGCCGTTGAGTACGGGTGGTTCCTGTTCCGTTTCCGATATGCGTGGCGATTGCATCCCCACGAATTTGTTCTGCGTTTCCATTTTCTGTCCGCCAATCCCGGACAGCCTTCCGCGGTTGTGACCCGGTGCAGCGGATGGTTTGCCCAGCGACTCCGCGCCGGAGTCGCGATCCGCGCCGTTGCTTTCAGGCTCATTTCGACGGCACAGAGTCCGCGGCAGGAGTCCGAAAAGAATGAGAAGAGCAACACGCGCTCTCCTTTAGCCTTGCTTCTGTTTCTGGAATGTATTCAGGATAGCGAAATGGAGGGAATTAACCTGCAAACTCGGAGCAAGTTTTTCAACCCGTGTTTTCAATGATTTGAGCCTTGCACGGTGAGGCGCGGGACTTGACAGGTTGCCGGCTCTTGGCGATGCGGGGCCGCGTGCTGGAGAATGCGAGGGTTCAGAGAATTCAACTTTCGATTGCGGCCAGGCGGAGCGTGTGTGCATGCCCGGCGCGTGAGAGGGTCAAGAGGAAGCCTTGATGCACTCGGTGTGGTTTGGCGAATGGATAGGCACGCTGGTTCTGGTGCTGCTGGGCAATGGCGTTTGCGCGGGCGTGACGCTGCGCAAGTCGTATGCGGCCGACGCGGGCTGGATGGTGGTGACGACGGGATGGGCGCTGGCGGTGCTGTGCGGCGTGCTGGTGGCGCAGGCCTTCGGCAGTCCGGGGGCGAATCTGAATCCGGCGATTACGCTGGCGAGCGCGGTTTCAAGCGGCGACTACTCGCACATGCTGAGCCTGTGGCTGGCGCAGTTGCTGGGCGGCATGTGCGGCGCGGCGCTGACGGTGGTGCACTATGGCCCGCACTGGAAGCTGACGCCCGACGCCGGAGCGAAGCTGGGCATCTTCTGCACCAACGGCGCGGTGCGGAGCCCGGTGTTCAATTTTCTGGGCGAAGTGATTGGCACGATGGTGCTGGTGGTGGTGGCGGGGTCGATCGGCTCGCATGGTGTGTCTGCGACGGGGCCGGCGGCGGGCGTGGGGCAGTGGCTGGTGGCGAGCCTGGTGTGGGGCATTGGCCTTTCGCTCGGCGGGACGACAGGCTACGCGATTAACCCGGCGCGCGACCTGGGGCCGAGACTGATTCATGCGCTGGCGCCGATTCCCGGCAAGGGCGGATCGAACTGGAGCTATGCGGCGATTCCTGTGCTGGGGCCGCTGGTGGGCGGCGTGCTGGCGGGGGTGCTGCTGCGGCTGGCGCATGTGTAGTGGGATGTCTCACGCCCACCCATTTCGTCTGCTGATGCAGACAAAATGGATGGGGCACACGGTTGAGTGGTGAGCTCAGGTTGTGCGTTTCACACCTTGGCCGAAAGTGGCGATGCGGCTCCATCTCGATTCAGGGTTGTGCTCTCCCACCCAAGGTCTCCACTTACGTGGAAACCTTGAATGGGGCACCCGGCACCCGGTTGGGTAAGGTCTCTTAGCTGACGTCGATCATGATTTTGGTGAAGCGGGCGGGGTCGCGATCCCACGCGGCGAGGATGGCCGGCGTCTCTTCCATGGGGACAATGTGCGTGACGGTGTCGTCGACGGGAAAGCGATGCTCCTCCAACATGCGGATGACGGAGCGGAAGTCCTCAGGCAGCGCGTTGCGCGAGCCGAGGATGTCGAGCTCTTTCTGGACGAAGAGGCGCGTTTCATAGGCGACGGGTTCTTTGGCGTAGCCGATGTAGACGACGCGGCCGGTGAAGGCGACCTCTTCGACGGCGGCGCGAAAGGTCTGCGGAAGGCCGATGGCCTCAATGACGACGTCTGGGCCGCGGCCGCCGGTGAGCTCGGCGAGCGCGGCGTGCAGATCCTGTCGTGCGGTGTGTATGGTGTGCGCGGCGCCGGCCTTTTGCGCGGTGGCGAGCTTGGCGTCGTCGAGGTCAATGGCGATGACGGTGGCACCGCGAAAGGCCGCGCCGGCGACTGCGCCGAGGCCGACGCCGCCGCAGCCGATGACGGCGACGATCTCCTCTGGCGCGACGCGGCCGCGCGCAGCGGCGTGAAAGCCGACGGTGAGCGGCTCAACGAGGCAGAGCTCCTTGAGACTGAGGCTGGCGCTGAAGAGGCGCGAGGCGGGAACGGCGATGGTCTCAGTGAGCGCGCCATCGCGCTGCACGCCGAGTGTCTGATTGAACTGGCAGGCGTTGGGGCGTCCGCGCAGGCAGGCGGGGCACTGGCCACAGTTGGAATAAGGCGCGAGGGTGACGGCCATGCCGACGGCCCACTGGGGATACGCGGGAGCGGCCTGGACGATGGTGGCGGCGACCTCATGGCCCGGAATGCGCGGGAAGGTGACGAGCGGATTGCGGCCGCGATAGGAGTTGAGATCGCTGCCGCAGAGGCCGACCTTGCGCACGCGCACGAGCACGGTATCAGCGGCGGGCGGGGCGGGTTCAGGAACGGATTGACATGCAGCCCGACCTGGGCCTTCAAGGACAACGGCTTTCATGCTCGACTCCTGCGTAGATTTATTCAGGATGAAAGATTGATGATACGGCGGGACGGGCGGAGTGCGCGACGGGCACCGCACTGCACGTTGTATGCTGGGCAGTAGCGACGCGATGCGCACGCTGCCGATAGAGAATTGCCGAGGGAGATGGATGGCGGAGACCGTACTGCACATTGATCCGCGCGACAACGTTCTGGTAGCTCTTGCGCCGCTGTCCGCGGGCATGGAAGTGGAGTATGCCACAGGGCGCTGCCTGGTGGCGCAAGCCATTCCCGCGAAGCACAAGCTGGCGCTGGCGGATCTTGCGCCGGGCGATCTGATTCGCATGTACGGCATGGTGGTGGGCGAAGCGACCGCGGCGATTCCGCGGGGTGGACTGCTGACGCCGCGCAACGTGCGGCACCGCGCGGAAGAGTACACGGCCACGCGGCGCCCGGTTTCCTTTCACCTGCCGGATACTGCGCCGTGGGCGGGGCGTACATTTATGGGCTACCACCGCGCGGATGGGCAGGTGGGCACGCGTAACTACTGGCTGGTGCTGCCGCTGGTCTTTTGCGAAAACCGCAACGTGGAGCGGATGAAGGAAGCGCTGGAAGAAGAGCTGGGTTACGGCAATGCGCAGAGCAGCTATCGGCAGCACGTGCGAGCGCTGGTGAAGCAGCGGACGAGCGGCGATGGAAGCGCGGAGGTTGCGGCGGCGCGGTCGGCGCGCGTGTTTGCGCATGTGGACGGTATCCGATTCCTGACGCACCAGGGCGGCTGCGGCGGCACGCGCCAGGATGCGCAGGCGCTGTGCGGGCTGCTGGCGGGCTATATTCATCATCCCAACGTGGCGGGCGCGACGGTGCTGAGCCTGGGCTGCCAGAATGCGCAGGCCGCGATGCTGATGGAGGAGCTGCGGGCGCGCGACCCGCAGATGGAGAAACCGGTGCTGGTTTTTGATCAGCAGAAGACCGGACGCGAGAGCGTGCTGATGGCACGCGCGCTGAATGAGACTTTTGCCGCGCTGGAAAAGGCGGATGGCGCGCGGCGCGCGGTGGCTCCTCTGGCCGCGCTGACGGTGGGATTGAAGTGCGGCGGGTCAGACGGGTTCAGCGGGATTTCGGCGAATCCGGCAATCGGATACTTGTCGGATCTGCTGGTGGGGCTTGGCGGCAAGACGCTGCTGAGCGAGTTTCCCGAGCTGCACGGCGTGGAGCAGGAGCTGATCAATCGCTGCGCGACAGATGCGCTGGCGCAGCGTTTTTACGATCTGATGCAGGCTTATGCGGCGCGGGCGCGAGCTGTGCAGTCGGGATTCGAGATGAATCCGTCGCCGGGGAACATCGAGGACGGTCTGATCACGGATGCGATCAAGTCGGCGGGCGCGGCGCGGAAGGGCGGCGTTTCGCCGGTGCGCGCTGTGCTGGATTTTCCCGAGTACGCGACGACGCCGGGACTGAACCTGCTGTGTACTCCGGGCAATGATGTCGAATGCGTGACGGCGCAGGCGGGCGCGGGCGCGAACCTGGTGCTGTTTACGACAGGGCTGGGAACGCCGACGGGCAATCCGATTGCGCCGGTGGTGAAGATTTCGACGAACTCGACTCTGGCCGAGCGGATGGGCGACATCATCGATTTTGACGCGGGCGGGATTGTGACGGGCGAGGCGACGATTGCCGAATGCGCGGCGCAACTAATCGACCTGGTCATCGAGGTGGCAAGCGGCACGCGGCTGACCAAGGCTGAGCTGCTGGGCCAGAACGACTTCATTCCATGGAAGCGCGGAGTGTCGTTGTAGACGGGCGCGGGGCAATGCTCCGGAGCTACTCCAGCAACGACGCGACAACGGACAGGGCCGCAATGGCGGCTGTTTCCGCGCGCAGGATGCGTGGGCCGAGCGAGACGGCGCGCCATCCGTTGGCGTCAAAGAGCGCCTCTTCATTCGGAGCCCATCCGCCCTCAGGACCTATGGCGAGCTCAAGCGAGGGCAACTCAGACTGTGCCGTGCGAAGAATTTCATCGAGAGCGTTGCGCAGGGTTGTGGAGCGCTCCTGCTCCGCGAGCACGAGGCGCGCGCCGCCTGGCGCGACAGAGGCACGTGCGGTAAGCGGGACGGGATCGTAGATGAGAGGGACATCGGAGCGGCGCGACTGCTGGGCGGCCTCATGCGCGAGGCGCCGCCAGCGCTCGACGCGCTTGTCTGCGGCGAGGGCGAGATGCTTTTCTGTGCGGCGCGCGATGACGGGCGCAATGACGCCGACGCCCAACTCGGTGGCCTTCTCGATGGCCCACTCCATGTGATCGAACTTGTAGATGGCCATGACCAAAGTTACGGGTAGAGCAGCCTGGGCATCGAGCTCGGTGAGCAGATTGAAGCGGACTTCGCCGGGCGTTACGGCGGCAACGACGGCGTGGAAGACGTGACCGCCGGCGACGACGTCAGCCTCCATGCCGGGCTGTGCGCGGAGCACGCGGGCCATGTGCTCAGCCTGTGCGCCCATGAGTGTTGCAGTGGCTTCATCCCAGTGTTCGGCGATCCATCGGCGGCGTGTCATGGTCGTTCTCCGTACGGTGATGCGGCCTTCAGTCTACTCGTTTCCCCGCTTGTGGAGCGGTGCGCGGGCACACTGAGCGCAAAAACACTTCGGGGGACGCTTGGTGCGTCCCCCGAAGTGTTGCCTTTTGGTTGGTTGACCCGTTACTTCTTCTTCGCGGCTTTCTTCGCGGCCTTCTTCGCGGGTGCCTTCTTGGCTGCTTTCTTCGTTGCCATTTGCCTATTCTCCCTTTTCGATGGGTTGCATCGATGCTGCAATGAGAATTGCAGTTGAAGAATGTATAGATTCACGAATGCTCAGTGTCAAGAAAAAAACGACGATGGAGTGGAAAAAGTGGCAACAATTTTTCTATGGATGAAGCGCGCATGCCACAACGGAATTAGAGAATGTGATGCAGCTTCAGGATGCCGAAGGCAAGTCCAGCGAACAAATCGTTCCAGCTATGCGCGAGAATGCATGGGCGCAAACTGCGCCGCGAGACGGCAAGCAGACTGAAGAGGACGCCGAATACGGCAAGCAGAACCATGCTGCGCAAGCCCTGATATCCATGAGCAGCGCCGAACAGGAGTGCGGAGAAAACGATGCCGATGGCGACGTTGCCGCGCGCCCACGCGGTGAACTGGCGCTGAAGATATCCGCGGAAGACGGACTCTTCCACGAGGCCGACGAGCAGGCAGAGCGCGGCCCATGCAGCGGCTTCTCGTGCGTTGGCGGGCGCAAGCTGCATCAACGCGCGCGAAGCCTCATTCCGCGCGGGGGAAAGCGGCGAGCCCTGCGCGGCCTGTGCCGCGCCGCTACGAGGGGTGAGCAGCGATTCCACGCGGGACCACGCGATGCCGGCCGTGCCGAGAACCAGGAGCGCCACCAGCCAGAAGGCGAAGGCAACGCCGAGATCGAGAAAGAAGGAGCGCATGCCGCCACGGAGATTGCCGAAGAGGCTGCGCAACGGAACGCGACGAATGCGCAGCCCCCAAACGACCCACGCGAGCATGAGCAGTTCCATGACGGCGGTAGCGGCGTAGGTGGCGAAACGATTGTGGACTCCCTGCGCCCTGGCGAGGCGGGATGAGCCGGAGATGGAGAGCGCGACGATGCCGGCGATGAGCAGCGCGGTGTGCCAGGCCGGCGCGATCGCGGTGATCGGCGATGCTTGCGCAGGCGACTGGATGGGCGGTTGCGAACTTGCGTCGTTCCGGATCAATTCCATCGCGGGCCTCTTACATCGACTGTGCCATGAGATGAGTTGCGGCTTTTTTAACAGGCGATGATGTTTAACGCCAGTCCGGCCAGGCTGGTCTCTTTGTAACGCGACTGCATGTCGAGGCCGGTGAGATACATGGTGCGGATGACCTGATCGAGGGAGACCTTGTGCTCTTCCGACTCGCTCATGGCGATGCGCGCGGCGTGGACAGCTTTGGCCGCGCCCATGGCGTTGCGCTCGATGCAGGGAATCTGGACGAGGCCGCCGATGGGGTCGCAGGTCATGCCGAGGTTGTGTTCCATGGCGATCTCGGCGGCGTGCTCGATTTGTCCGTTGGTGCCGCCGAGGGCGGCGATGAGTCCGCCGGCGGCCATGGAGCAGGCGACGCCGACCTCACCCTGGCAGCCGACCTCTGCGCCGCTGATGGATGCGTTCTCTTTATAGAGAATGCCGATGGCTGCCGATGTGAGGAAGAAGCGGAGGATACCTTCGTGGTCGGAGTCGGGGACGAAGCGGTCGTAGTAAAGAAGGACGGCGGGAACGACGCCTGCGGCGCCGTTGGTGGGAGCGGTGACGACACGACCGCCCGCGGCGTTCTCTTCATTGACGGCCATGGCGTAGACGGTGACCCAGTCGAGCGGGGCGAGCGGATCGCCGCGGAGGCCCGTGGCTTCTTTCTCACGCAGGCGCTCGGCGAGGCGATGGGCGCGGCGGCGGACGTTGAGCCCGCCGGGCAGAATGCCTTCGGCGGCGATGCCGCGCTCGACACACAGCTGCATTGTTTGCCAGATACGATCGATGCCTTCGCGGACGAGTTCGACGGGAGCGCGATGGGCGGCTTGCGCGGCGGCGTGCTGCAAGGCGCACTCGTTTTCCAGCATGAGCTGGGCGATGGAGAGCTCGTTGGCGTGTGCTGTGGCGAGGAGTTCCGCTGCGGTGTGAAAGGGGAATGGGACGGGCGTTGCCGGGATTTCTTTTGAGGCGTCGACGCCGTCCTCGATGATGAATCCGCCGCCGATGGAGAAGTAGGTGCGCGTGTCGAGGATGGCGCCGGTGGCGTCGTATGCGGTGAGGCGGAGTCCGTTGGGGTGCTGGATGTGCGCGCCGGGTGGAAACATGATCTCGCGCTCGAAGACAAGATCGGTGATTTCATCGAAAGGGATGGAGCGAAGGCCGGCGAGGGGCAACGCGTGCGCGGCGCGAATGGCGAGGACGGTGGATTCGATGGCGGCGGGGTCGATGGTGGCGGGCTCGTGACCGGCGAGGCCGAGGAGGACGGCGCGGTCGGTGGCGTGGCCTTTGCCGGTGAGGGCGAGCGAGCCGTAGAGCTCGGCGCGAACGCGAACGACGCGATCGAGCAGGCTGTGTTCGACGAGGCTGCATGCGAAGCGGTGCGCCGCGCGCATGGGGCCCATGGTGTGAGAACTGGAGGGACCGACGCCGAGTTTGTAGAGATCGAAGAGGCTGGTCGTCACGTCTGAGATTGTAGACGCGGTTGGCGTGGAGTGGACAGCGTTGCAGAGACGAACAGGGTGAGCGGAGGCGGAGTCGAGGGTGGGTGTGCCGGGTGCTTGATGGAGGCTGCGGTCTCCCAACTTTTCGGCGGACTACCCGTTCATCGCGATACAGCCGCGATGAACGGGGCACAGCTTCATCGTGACCAATCAAATGGATGACCGGGCCACCGGCCATCGCATCGAAATCCCCGGTCCCCAAAAGCGAGGGACCGGGGGCTTCATCGTGGTTGAGAAAACGTCATCAGGACCGTGGCCACCCGCCCACCCTCCATGCGGTGAGAAATGCGGGTTCTACTTTGGCTGGGCGACGCGGACGAGCAGCACGTCGTGGCTGGGCAGAGTGATGGGCATGTTCTGCGTGAGCTCGACGGACTTGCCGGTCCAGAGGTCTTTGCCCTGCTGCGTGCCGTGCAGGCCGAGCCTGGCAAGGTCAAGGTGGAAGGGATGGGTGGAGACGCGGTCGCTGCCGGCGTTGAGGATGGCGACGGCCATGGCTCCGTCGCTGAGGGAGCGCGTCCAGACTTCGACTTCACCGTCGGCATAGACGCGGCTGGCCTGGTGGCCGAGCGAATCCTGATCGATGGCAATGACGTCGCGGTTGGTGAGGATGGCCTTGATCTCAGGCTTCATGTTGGGCAGATCGTTGCCTGCGAGCAGGGGCGAGGCGAGCATGGCCCACATGGAGAAGTGCGCTCGATTCTCAGCGAGGGTGAGCTTGCCGTTGCCCACTTCGAGCATGTCGGGGTCATTCCAGTGGCCGGGGCCCGCGTATTGTTCAAGGCCTGCCTGCTGCTCAAGGATGGTGTAGATGCGGTCCCAGTGCCAGTTGATGTCGCCGGTGGTGCGCCAGGAATTGCCGCCGAGCGCGGGGGCCCACTCCCAGGGGGAATCCCAGCCGTACTGGCAGAGCGAGTAGACGATGGGGCGGCCGGTGGCCTGGAGGGCCTTGCCCATCTTGATATAGGCGTCGTGCATCAGGCGCATCTGCGCGGCTTGATCGTTGGGGGCCTGCTTCAGCATCACATCGGGAATGAAGCTGCAGAGGTCGTATTTGAGATAGTCGATGCCCCATGCGGCGTACATTTTGGCGTCCTGCTCTTCGTGGCCGAGCGAGGCCGGATAGCCGCCGCAGGTTTTGTTTCCGGGGCCGGAGTAGATGCCGAGCTTGAGGCCCTTGGAGTGGACGTAGTCGGCGAGGGCCTTCATGTCAGGGAATTTGGAGTTGGTATGGAGGACGCCGCTGGCGTCGCGCTCGCCCTCCCATGTGTCGTCGATGTTGACGTAGATGTAGCCGGCGTCTTTCATACCGCTGGCGACGATCTGGTCGGCAGAGTCGCGGATGTCTTTGTCTGTGACGCGCTCGGCGAAGTAGTTCCAGCTATTCCAGCCCATGGGGGGTGTGGCGGCAACCGCCTGCGGCGGGGGCACCTGCGGTGCGGCTGACCTTTCGGAGAGAACAGCGAGAGAAACAAGGGCGAGAGCGGCGAGCGGCAGTGACGCATGGATACGCATTTTTAGCGACCCTCCTGAAAACGGTTTCAAATGCGAAAGAATGGTAAGCCCGCGAGGGTGGATTGGGCAATGAAAAGCTGCGGCGCTAGTTTCCTGCAATCTTGGCGTCTATGGTTTTCGCGACGATTTGGTAGCCATCGGCGTTGAGATGGATGGGATCTGTGGCGGTGACCGGCGCGCCGGCCGGATGCGACGTGTCATTACCGCCGAAATTGCGGACCACAGTGACGGTGTTGCCGGAGACAGACGAGATTTGGACATTTTCTGCGTTGGCACCTGTGTCAATGGTGAGGATCTCGCCCGGAGTGGGAGAGGTGCCCGATAAAGTGACAGTGAGCGTGGTATCACTGGCACCGATTGCGTCCACGAGCGTTCCGCTGCCATAGATGGCGCGCAAGGAGGTGGGCACTTCACCGTGGTTGTAGTCGGATACGTCGGTGATGAGCGAGGGATTATAGCTTGCAATTAGCGGAGAAAAAATGTCGATGTAATGGGCACCATACGTGGTTGCGAGCGCATTATTCAAGGCCATAACCCGGGGATAATCAGAGCCAGTCTTCCACAACACACTGGTGTTCATATTGATGAGGCTGAGGATGTAGTAATTTGCCGCTTTGACGGTGGCGACCTGGGCGGCGATGTCGGACTGGACTTGCGAAGGAACCCACCAGTTGTTCCCGCCCTCCCAAAAGATAGGCAAGTCGTTGGCGTAGGGTGTATCGACGACGAAGGGTGCGGGGTTGGGAGCGGCGACAGCTGAGGCTGCGGTATCGCGTGTGAAGAGGAGGCCGTTGGGTGTATACGTGACCGTGCCATGGACGCCGAGCAGCGTTCCGGTCGTGCCATTCTGCGGTCCTTGATTGGTGACGGGTTCATAGCCGGTGGGGAAGGTGACGGCAACGCTTCCTGACGAGGGTATGGAACCGCCGGCAACGGTGGCTGTTGTGGCAACGCCCCCCTGGCGGACGCCTATCTGCGTGGAAGTGTTGCCGCCAATGCCCTCATTGTGGACAGTCTGCGCGAGGAGCATCGCCAGGTCGTCGGGGTAGTCACCGGTGTTGACGTTCCCTTCGTGACCGCCGGTGAGTGAATCGCCCCATGCGACGATGTCCGGTTGGGGTGCATGAAGAGTGATGGTGGTTCCGGGGTCTCTTCCAACACCGCAGGCAACGACAAGAATGACAGGAAAGGCAACAAGCAGGGAGCCCTTTGAGCGCACAGGAAGACTCTCCAGAACCTTAATCTCTCCAAGCAAGGACTGAGCGTAGCAGTGTAGAGACTGCAAGTCAATACGGCGGAAGGTGCATTGCGGGCTCAGTCGAGCGTGGGCGCGACGGCGTAGCGGGGCGTGGCAGTCATGAGGGCCTCGATGGCCTCGACTGCGCCGATGCCGCCGCGGGCGCCGGTGGCGGTGCAGTTGAGTGCGGCGGCGGCGCAGGCAAAGTCGAGACGGCGCGCGAGGGGCCATCCCTGCAGCAGTCCATAGATGAAGCCGGCGTGGAAGATGTCGCCGGCGCCGGTGGTGTCTGCGACGTGCACCTGGTAGGCGGGGCGGAGATGGAAGTGTGCGCCGTCCCATGCGAGCACGCCCTCCTGGCCGAGGGTGGCCGCGGTGACGGTGCAGCCGAAGCGGCGCATGATGGTGCGAAGAGCCTGCTCGAGGTTGCGCTCGCCGGTGAGGCGGGCGGGAAAGTCGCGGCTGACGATGAGGAAGTCGATGTTGGCGATGAGGTCATCGACGCCGGGGTAGAGCTCGTCGAGGTCGGCGATGGTGGGGATGCCGGCCTGGCGCGCCCAGCCTGTGGCGAGGGTGGCGGCGGCGGTCTCAAGGCCGTCGACATGGAGAGCGCGGGCGTTGGTGATCCATGCGCGGTCGAGGTCGGCGGGCTGGAGGAGCAGGCGGTCGTCGCGGTGATTGAGCACGGTGCGCTCGCCGCCGTTATCAACAAGGATGAGCGACTGGGGGCTGGCGGCGTTGGGCACGGTGATGAGGCGCGCATCGACGCCGGTGCGGGCGAACTCGCGGCGGTGGAGCGCAGCGGCGTGGTCGTCGCCGAGCTTGCCGACGTAGCGCGTGGCCAGGCCCCAGAGCTGGCAGGCGATGACGGTGGAGGCGGCCTGGCCGCCGGGGAGGATGGTGGAGTGGGAGTACTCGACCTTGGAGCCGCGCTCAGGAAAGGTGGCGAGGGGAATGAGCGTGTCCGTGGCGTTGAGCCCCACACCGACGAGATCAACCAGCGGCGGCTTGGTCATGGGTGTATTGTAATGGCGCGCGGGGTGAGCGGGTGCGCGAGCCAGACCCCGAAGCCTTCAGTCTCCCGTTGGGCCGTTGTGGCAGTCGTAGCAGCTCACCTGGTGACCGGCGGCAAAGGTCTTTGTGCCGCTGTCTCCCGCGGTGAAGGTGCGCGCAGTGGCGACCGCAGAGAGCGGCGAGCCCGTGTACGTGGAGCCGTGGCAATAGGCGCACTTTGTGTAGCCGCCGTTGCTCGCGTACTGCGGATGCTGGCTGACCCACCCCTGGCCAATGGTGTGCAGGCCGTGCGGACCACCGGTTGCCGTGGACGGCATGCTCACGTGGCATACCGTGCACTCAACGATCTTGCCGTTGTATCCCTGCAGGCCGGTGCTGTACAAATTGTCATTCGCCTGCAGGGTCGGATACTCCGCATGCTGCGCGCCGTGGCAGCCGGAGCAGTAGACTCCTCCGTGGCCGGTGCTGAAGCGATAAAGGCTTTTGCCTGCGGAGGGCTTGTTGGGATTGGTGGCGAAGGTTGTGTCCGTTGTGGTGCGAAACACGCCGGGCGAAGCAAATGTGGTGGGGTAGCGCGTGCTGGTGTTGTGGCACATCTGACAGGAAGGTAAGTCGAGCCAGCCTTCGCGGTTTGCCGCGCCGACCGCGGAGAGATTTCCGTGGCAGTCATAGCAGGCTGTTTTGTTCATCGCGCCGCGCTGGCATTTGGTTTGCGGCCCAGGATGGCAGAGATAGCAGGAGGCATAGGGCGTGGTGGCGTTGTCCAGGCTGGCGCCGGTGGACGGATTGATGACCGGGGCGTGCAGGGTGTGCATGTCCTGGGTGAGAGGCTTGATGCCGGAGAGACCGGGAGCGCTCAAGGCATTGGTCGCATGGCAGGCCGCGCACAAAATCGGCGTGCCCGCTTTCGCGGTCTGATAGAGACTCGCCTGGTAGGTGTAACCCGCGCTCTGGAGCGTGGACAGATAGGACGAAACATCCCAGCGATCGTCGTGCTTCTTGAGGATGTTCAGCTTCACGTCCTTTGCGGGATCGGGATTGTTCTCCCACCCGGAGGCTGGCTCCGCCGCGGTATTGCTTCCCGAAGCGTGGCATGTGGAGCAGGTCATCTCGTCGCTCACGGCCAGCACAGCCGTGGTGCGGGCGAGGACGTTGCCCGAGGCGTCCTTTGCCACCAATTTGACCATGGGATACGGGTTGCGGTTGCCTGCGTCGTCGTAGGGAATCGTCGGAATGGCGGTGGCCTCCCACGCGCCCAACGCGCTGTTGTAACTCATGGGCCGGGGTGTGTTGCTCTGTACGGGATTGCCGGTCAAGCCCACATCCGGGCTGGCGCTGGTGAGGAAAAGCGTGTGGACGTAGGTCCAGAAGTTCGTCTTGCGCGCGCTGGAGGTGTTGGTGGACCCGGTCGTATCTGGGATGGCCTGATAGGTGACCGTCACGCCGGTGACCAGTGCAGGTGGATCGCCGCGCTGCATGACCTGTGCGTGGAGCGTGTTGTACGGCGGAAGCACGGCAAAGATGGAGTAGTCCTTGCCGTCGATGCAGTGCATGCCCAGCTCGCTCCAGGCGGTCACGATGTAGTTGCCTGCTGGTGCGGGCGCGGGGTTGGTCGGGGAGGGTGTGGAAGGCGTCGTTCCGGTGTTGTCTCCATTGTTATGCAACGTATTGCACGACAAGAGACCCAGCAGGATGCCCAGCATCACGAGCGAAGCCAGTCGCTTCATTGTCGACATCCTCCTCTGGAGGTTCCAGCCAAGGCAGGCGAGGACAACAAAAGCAGGCTCACTGGGAAGGAGCGAAGTTGTGGGGCTGACGATCGATTTTTGTCTGCCCATCATTAAAGCCAGAGCGAATTGCCGTGGTCTGTGATGGGTGTCACGTCGAGGGGGCGGATGGCTGCCTATCGAGGTTGAAGCGCATGTGCTCCAGAACACGCGCGGACCATTCCTGGGTGGTGGCGGGGCGGGGTGGGTGCTGTCTCAGGCCTCAGAAGCGAGAGTGCGCCCGGCTTTTCTGTGGCGGGATGAGGTTCGTGGTCTCCCACCCATGTCGTCCGCTGCGCGAACGCCATGGATGGGGCACCCACTTTTTTCTGGCACCCTCATTTTTTATTCGAAGCGGGTTTGGGACCAGAGGCGGTAGGCGGCGGTGGTGGCGGTGAGGATGAGGAGTGCGGCGAGGGCGGCGGTCCAGCGGAGGTTGAGCGGGAGGGCGGGGATGCCGGCGTGGAGGCCGAGGGTGACGAAGAGGCCGGCGGCGACGACGACGATGATCAGGTCCCACCAGGCGCGAGACGCTCGCATGCTGCCGGAGACGGGCGCGACGCCGAGGTAGGCGGCGAGGACGAGGGCAGGATCGAGGCCGTAGCGGGCGCACTCGCGGTGGAGCGCGGCGCGGGTGGAGGCGTGTTCGCGCTCAGTGGCGATGGCGGTGGAGACGGCGAGCGCGCCGAGGATCATGACGACGGAGCCGGCGACGACGAAGAGGCGGTGCATGGCGTCGGCGTGGGCCAGCTCGCCAAAGACGAGCGCGCCCCAGGCGAGTCCCCAGAGCTGATTGGTGTTGGAAAGGGGGATGGCGCGGCCGATGCCGAGGTATTTGGTGGCGTACTGCTGGAAGATGTCGCCGATGACCCAGACGAAGCCGCCCAGAAACAGCCAGAACAGCATGGGCCGGATGCGCGGCGAGTGGAGGACGGCGGCGGCGCCGGAGGGGTCGAAGGCGAGGGCGAGGAGGAGGACGGTGGCGAGTTCGCCGATGGTGAAGATGGTGACGAAGGAGAGCGGGTTCATGCCGCTGAGATAGGCCTTGCGGTAGGGGACATACATGGTTCCCCAGAGGAGGCTGGCGCCGAGGGCGGCGAGGATGCCGGAGGCGGCGCGGGTGGCGTGGGGGCCGCTGGAGTGGATGGTGCTGAAGCCGAGGAGCATGGCGGCAGCGACGATGGCCGTGGCGCCGAGGACGACCTTGGCGACGTTGCGCGGGCTGGCGCCTTTGAGCTCGCCGAAGAGCAGGCGGCCCCAGAGGATGCCGATGAGGGTGTTGGTGTTCCAGATGGGGAAGGCGATGGCGAGGCCGACGTCGCGGATGGCGAAGACGGTGAGGGTGTTGGCGACGGCCCACAACATGCCGGCGAGGATGGCGATGGGGATGAGGTGGCGGTTGCGGGCGAGGTCGGCGAAGACCTGGCGGGTGCCCTGGAAGAGGGTGGGGAGCGTCCAGCGGGCGAGGAAGACGCCGGCGACCATGCAGAGGGAGACGGCGTAGGGCGAGAGGCCGGAGTTGACGAGCTTGGTAGGGGCTTCGGCGGCGCCGAGCCATGCGCCGGCGGCGAGAGCGCAGAGGACGCCGAGGTGGTGCGCGGGGTGGCGGGCGTGTTGGTCAGGCTGCGGATGGGCGGCGGGCGGCAAGGTGGTGGCTTCAGCGCAGGGTGATGAGCAGGGCTAGGCCGACGCAGAAGACGGCGAGCGGGATGAGGAAGTGGGCGTCGGTGAGGATGGCTCCGGTCTGGTCGGCGAGCTTCATGGATATCCTGCTGGCGAGCGTGGGATGGATTGGGGCAACCATAAAGACGCGCGGGGCGGGGTGTCAAGGATGGGGGTGCGTGGTAAGGGAGAGGGTGTTGTATCCCGCCCTAGCGGAGCTAGGACGGGGCACCCGCAGTTGTGGGGGAACGGACGCTGGGAGGGTTAGGGTGGGCCGCCCACCCGTCCTTGAGAACCTTCGGCAAAGCCAGTTCCTACCCAGTCGATTGCGCGGACTGCGCACCACGGGACAACGAATCCGAACAAGGGGAGCATTGCGATTACGACATAGGACCACGCGCTGGGCGCTGGCATCGGATGAAGCCCTTGGCCGTCTGCTGTCTCAATGGTTTCGACTTCATATCTTCTGTTCCAGTAGATCTTCTTAATCCCACCTTCGTCCACTTCAGTGGAGTAATGGAAATGATGGGCATAAGGGACAGTGGGAGGCCAGCCTTTAGGCGGCGCTTGTTCCCCTTGCTCCATCTGACGCGCGCGGGATACAAGCTCAGAATTTGCCAATTGCTCAAAGCGGTTGTTGTCCGCTTTCCGGCGCATAACGGATTGCAGATGCGTATATGAGAGCATACCGCAGAGAATGGCTCCCGCGCCGCCTAGGAGCAGGGCCAACCGTCTTGTACCTTCGTTGAGGTTCACGTCATTCTCCGGTCCCGGCTTGGGCTACTTGTTCAACCCCGATGGGCTGTATGGAACACGGCTCTCCTTGCAATGTTCTTACTCAGCTTTCCAGCCTTCCAGCATAAGATCGATTCCAAGGCCTTGAAGCAAAGCGTCCAACCTTTCCGCGTCTTTGATTCCTTCGATGTCGTTGTCTTTCCTTGCGCGTCTCTTAATCTTCAGAACGGTCTCGTTGATTTCGTTCCATGTTTCTTTACTC
The DNA here is from genome assembly GCA_021836865.1 of Acidobacteriota bacterium. Lineage (GTDB taxonomy): Bacteria > Acidobacteriota > Terriglobia > Terriglobales > Acidobacteriaceae > Telmatobacter. Next base: position 30,423 of record JAKBHH010000001.1, on the reverse strand, counting down.
GGTGCCCGGTCCGCCATTTTCCATCTCCTCCAATTTCATATTCAAACACTGTACATCCATCGGTCGGGTTTAGAGGCGGGTGGCGCGCCCTGAACCGGGGTGCGGGGTGCCCCGTCCTAGCTTTGCTAGGGCGGGAAGTGTTGAACCGGACCACGTCTGATTGGCAGCCGGAGGCCCGTCTGTTCACGCTTCCACGCGGTCCATTGCGATTCGATTTCGACGGTTCCTTCGACGCCGGTGAGGTAGTGCGGGAAGCTTGACCACGGCCAGTCCTCTGGCTTCTCGACCAGGCCGCGCGCGACCGGATTGCGGTGCAGATACTTCAGCTTTTCCTTCTGCTTCTTTGCTGTCCTGACGTTGAAGTCGTAATAGCGGGCCTGCCAGAAGGGCTCCGCCGCGCGCAGGGCCAACGACCGCGCAACAGACTGCTTGAGCGCCTGCAGCGCTGTCGAAAGCTGCTTGTCGGGTGGCTCGCTCAACAGCAGGTGAACGTGCTCGGGCATGACGACGTAGCCGATGACGCCGAATCTGTAGGCGCGGCGCGTCTGTTCCAGTGAGCGCTCGAAGCGCGCTCGCGCGTCTGCCGTGCCCAGCTTCTGTTGCCGGCGGTAGCAACTGAAGGTGACGAAATGCAGATCACCAGTCCCGTGGAATCGATGGAGTACTGATGGCACGCGTGGAGCCTCGACGTCCGAAGGATACACCGACTGCGGCGGGGGGAGTGTGTGTCGCATCCCGCCCAATCGGAGCTTGGACGGGGCACCCCCAGTTGTGGGCGAACGGATGTCGTCGGAAGAGAACTCAGATTGTGGTGGGGGAAGTGTGGGATATCCCGCCCTAGCAGAGCTAGGACGGGGCACCCAATTTGTGGGGATACGTGATTGTCGCCGAGTGGGAGCTACTTGAGCGAGCTCATGTCGATGACGAAGCGGTATTTCACATCTTGCTTGAGCATGCGTTCGAAGGCTTCGTTGATGTTCTGGATGGGGATGACTTCGACTTCAGAGACGATGTTGTGGTGGCCGCAGTAGTCGAGCATCTGCTGGGTCTCTTTCATGCCGCCGATCATGGAGCCGGCGATGGAGCGGCGGCCGGTGATGAGGTTGAAGGGCGCGAAGGCGGGCGGCTTTTCGGGCAGGCCGACGAGGGTGAGGGTGCCGTCCTGCCGGAGCAGGGGCAGGTAGTCGTCGAGCGCGTGGGGCGCGGAGACGCAGTCGAGGATGAAGTCGAAGGAGGAGGCGTGGGCCTTCATCTGCGCGGGGTCTTTGCTGAGGACGACTTCATTGGCGCCGAGGCGGAGGGCGTCTTCCCGCTTGCGGTCGTTGGTGGTGAACTGGACGACGTGCGCGCCGAACGAGTGCGCAAACTTGAGGGCCATGTGGCCGAGTCCGCCGAGGCCGATGATGCCGACCTTTTTGCCGGGGCCGGCGTTCCAGTGGCGCAGCGGCGAGTAGGTGGTGATGCCGGCGCAGAGCAGCGGCGCGACGGCGGCGAGGTTGAGGTTGGCGGGGACGGTGTGGGCGAAGCGCTCGTCAACGACGTAGTTGCTGGAGTAGCCGCCCATGGTGATGGAGCCGTCGACGCGGTCTTTGGCGGCGTAGGTGAGCGTGGCGCCCTGGTTGCAGAAGTGCTCTTCGTTGCGCTGGCAGGGCGGGCAGTGGCGGCAGGAGTCGACGATGACGCCGACGGCGGCTGTCTCGCCCACCTTGAATTTCTTTACCGCGCTGCCTAACGCAGTGACGCGGCCGACGATCTCGTGGCCGGGGACCATGGGGTAGATGGCGTTGCCCCACTCGTTGCGCGCCATGTGGAGATCGGAGTGGCAGACGCCACAGTAGAGGATGTCGACGACGATTTCGGTCGGTCCGGGCTCGCGGCGGGAGAAGGCGAAGGGGGCGAGCGGGGATTGTGCGCTTTGTGCTGCGTAACCTTTGGATGCGGGCATGAAAAGACTTCCTTTCAGAGAGAAGTTTATCGCAGGGCAGGGTGCGGATTGCGTCTTGGAGCGCGCTCGAATCCTTGATTTTTCTGTGATTTCTCGGGTTTCGGGCGATGGCGAGGCTCCCTGGCCCGGTGCTGCGCGCGCGTGGGATGACCTGTCGGCCGGATGCGCATGACCATGCGTGTGATTGCCAGCGGTGCGGGCCGGCGTCAGGATTCCCGTCCGCGTGTGAATCTCATTACCCAGACATCGGCACACGGCACGTCGAGTACGGGAGCGATTCTGCTTTCGCCGACCATCGGCATCAGAGCCTGAACGACTTCTGCGCACCTTCGACGTGTACGCTGGTCGGACCCGGTAACGTGCCCATCGCGCTGTCAGCACCAATTGCCTGATACTCCTGCGGATGACTGAGCCCCTGCCGAGCGATACGTGGGCCGTGTTTGCACCGGAGGCGCTGGTCGACTAGTCTTGATCCAGTGCCGCGCCGCCTCTACCAACTCGCAGCCGATCTTGTCCTGATCCTGGCTACGCTCACTCCATTGATGGAATTGTTCGACCACTGGGATCCGCAAACCACCGTGCCGGCGAACGACACGGAACTCAATGTTGCGGCCTTTTTTGCGGGCGTAGGTCTTGTACTCACGCTGGCAAAGTTGCTGCGCCATGTTGCGGCTCCAGCGAGTTTGAGGAATCGCTTCAACCAGGCAGCCCAACTGCCGCCGGTATCGCGATCGGACTTTAACGTTTTCCCAGGACCAACGGAAAGCCCGCCTCTCATTCCTCTGCGAATCTGATCCTCACCGTGAGCACACGCTGGAAGCAATAGCACCGGCGCGCAAACCTGCGCCTGTGTCCTGCTTGATTCCCGCACTCACATGATGAGGAGTCCCTATGAAGGATCATCGTTTTTGTACGCGGCGCATTGTTCCTCTCCGCTGGATCGCCGCGGCGGTATCGCTTGCCTTCGCCGCATCCGCTGCCGGTCAGGCATCGGATGCCGATGCCGTGGTGGCGCAACTTCACCCCGTCACTTTTCACCTGGATGCATACGGTCAGGTCGAGCCTATCGGCGTTCTTCCCGTAGACGCCGCAGAAGCAGGCGTTGTTGAGGGACTGAAGGTTTTGCCTGGCATGCACGTGCGGGCGGGGCAGGAGCTTGCGCATTTAGGTGGCCCCACCATGCGAACGCTACTGATGCAAAGCGAAGCCAACGTGCGAAGCGCCCGGTCTCAGCTTGAAGCCGCACAGAAGTCGCTGGCAATCCTGAGCGAGCAATTCCCCGCTCACCTGACGACGCGCCAGGCCGTTCATCAGGCTGAAAACACGCAGGCCCAGTCACAAACAGCTTTGGACAATGCACAATCCCGGCTCGACTCCGTTCGGCAGACGATGACGGTGTCAGCGCCTGAGAACGGCACAGTGCTTACGCTCAACGGCGCAAGCGGTCAACTGGTGAGCGCCGGGCAGCCGATCGTTACTTTGCAGCCAGACAATGGCTTGTGGCTCCGCGCTGCTTATTACGGGGCGGACCTCAACGCCATCCGGGCAGGAATGACGGGCCGCTTCACGCCTGCCGACGGAAGCGGACCTATTGCCGTCCGAGTCTGCTCGGTCCCCGGCGTGCTGACAGCAGGCGGCGGCGAATCCATCGCTTTGTGTCCTGCCGCACTCAAAGTCGCATGGCTTAGTGGCGAGGCCGGCACGGTCACGCTCGATCTGCCACGGCAAATGCTGGTCGCGATACCCACGCGGGCGCTGATTTTGAACCAAGGTAAATGGTGGGTCATGGTCCACACCGTCAAGGGAGACGTTCCCCAGGAAGTGGTGCCGGGACCCGCCTCGGGATGGGACACCTTCATCGAGAGTGGACTTGCCGCAGGCGCAAAGGTCGTGGTGAATAACGCCTACCTGCTCTTTCACGCAAGCGTCACCGAGCAATACCAGATTCCGGACTGATGCAGATGACAGAACAAAATTCCATTCGAGGACTGCTGTTACAACCTCTCGTCTGGGCGCTGGTGTACGGTGCGCTCATTCTCTACGGCGTCTACGCGTACTGGAAGATTCCTGTTGAGGTGTTGCCACGGTTCAACTTTCCCATGATCAGCATCGTGACGCACGAGGCGGGCGCCACCTCCGGGGAACTGGAGACGCAGATTGCATGGCCGCTGGAAGGCGAGATTCAGTCCTTACCCAATCTGGTGGATGTGCGCTCCAGCATGGGCAGCGGGGTGGTGGAAACCGACATCCGATTTCGCGAGGGCACCGACGCGCAGCAGGATCTGACGGCCATCAACGTCGCCATCGATCGCGCCCGTGCGGAGATGCCGCCGCTTGCGCATCCGGTAGCCGAGATCATGGGCGAGGCCATAAATGAAGTGGCGGATTATAGCTTAGAGCTTCCCGCAGCAGTTGCGCCCGCCGATGCAGAGCGTACGGTGATGGCGGATGTGGTTCCGGCGCTGCGCGCGCTGCCCGGCATTTACCGCGTGGAGGTCTACGGAGCCGGCGAGGAAGCGCTTTGGGTGCAGCCGGATCTTGCGGCGATGGTCCGTTACGGCGTCCCGGTCACAGCTCTGCTCGATGCACTCCGCCAACAGGTTCTGCTGAACCCGGGCGGGTATCTGACGACGGGCCACCAGGATCTGCTTATCGAGGTACGAAGCCTGCCGGGACACATCCGCGATCTGGAACAGATTCCGGTGATCACTGCGAACGGCCCCATCTCCCTCGCTAATCTGGCGCACATTCTGCGAGCGCCGGTACCCACCCTGAACGCTGCCTTGCTTGACCGCCGTCCCAGCGTTGCCCTTGTGGTGTTCAAGCAGCCCGACGCGTCTACGGTTCCGGTGGACGAGAGTGTGCAGCGAACTCTTGCGGCGACCCTGAAGGAACTGCCGTCAGGCGTGCAGTGGGTAAATATCTATGACCAGGGGCATCTGGTCCACAGTGTCGGGGCGGATCTGGGAAGGAATCTGCTCATTGGCGGCTTCCTTGCCATCGCTGTGCTGGTCTGGGTTCTGGGCGCGGGCCGGGGCGTGTGGATTCTCGCCCTCAGCATTCCGCTCTCGCTGCTGCTGGGCATTGCCGGCCTTTACGCAACAGGCCAGAGCCTGAACCTGATGACCCTGGGCGCTCTGACTGTCGCGGTGGGGCTTTTGTGCGACGACGGGATCATCGTGCTCGAAAGCATCTACCATCGCTGGGAGCAGGGCGATGCGCGCTGGCAAGGCATTACGCGCGGCTTGAAGGACATTGTCGGCCCCGACGTAACCGGCACGCTGACCACCGTATCCTCGTTCGCGCCGCTGCTCTTTGTCGGCGGGCTGGCCGGACTTTTCTTCATTCCCTTTGCACTGGCCATGGCGCTTTCGCTGCTTGCGTCGCTGCTCATCTCTGTCAGCTTGATTCCGTTGAGTCTCGGGTTTCTCAAGGCCAGGGCTCGCACCAAATCCACATCGGCGGGCCGGGCGCTCGATTCACTGCGCCGGCAGAATGAGCGGCTCTTCGGGGCGGTCGCCAGGCATCCGCGATGGAGTCTCGCCGTCTGTCTCATTCTGCTGGTGGCCAGCCTCGCCGGACTGGCATTGGTTCCCATTGACTTTCTGCCGCTGCCGAACGAAGGCGTCCTGCTTGAAAGCTTCACGCTGCCGCCGGGCAGTTCCATGGTGGAATCGGAAAGCGCGGTCATGAGCATGACGCGACGCCTGGCCGACGACCCAGCCGTGAATCACATCTTTGCGCGCATCGGTTCGCCCTCGACCGGGGCTTATACCGAGCCTGCTTACGCGGGCGAGATCCAGATCACGCTGAAGCCGGATGTCAAAGTGAACATTCTGGACAGCATCAGCAACAGGCTCCTCAAGGAGAGCAAAACCAACGGCGTGCAGTTGTCGATGGATACGCCGACCATTGAGCGCGTCGGCGAAAGTCTGTTCGGCCTGCCCCAGCCCTTTGTCATCGATGTCTACGGGAGCAGCGTCGTCGCGATGCGCGCCCTCGCCGCGCAAATGGTTGATCGTCTGCGTCCCATCCCGGCCCTCACGGGCATCTTCAACAACGATGGCTACCTGATCACCGAATTGCAGATCACGCCGAAATTGGATGCGCTCGCCGCGCGCCACATGACGCCGTCTCAGCTTTACGCGCAGATCGCCCCGCTGATGAATGGCGAAATTGTGGCGCAGGTGCCCGAGGGCAATGTGCCGCTGGCGCTCTACATGCGCCTTGCCGATGCGCCCGATCGATCCATCGCCGCGCTGAGCCGGCTGCCGGTTCGCACAGACGGGTGGACGCCGCTGGGGCAGCTTGCCGACATCCAGATGGTGCCCACGCCCAGCCAGATTCGCCACATCGACGGCGCCCGCGCGCTGGAGATTCTGGCAACCCCCACGGGACCGCTGAGCGGCACGATCGCCTCGGCACGCAAAGCGTTGGCGGGGCTGCCCATGCCGCCCGGCTACCGCTACGAGTTCGGCGGCCTGTATCCGCAATTGGAGGACGCAGCCTTCGGCCTCGGCGCAGCCGCCGTTGCGGCCTTCCTGCTGATGGTCGCCATCATGATCCTGCAATTCGACGGCCTGCTTGTTCCCGGCCTGCTCCTGTTGCAGATTCCTCTCGCTTTCACCGGCGGTGCAGCAGCATTGCTGATCAGCGGCGTAGGCTTGAACGCCGTCGGCATGGTTGCCTTCCTCACCCTGGTGGGCATCGGCCTCAATCATGGCATCGTGCTGCTTTATCGCACGCGCCGCAATGAAGCCGCAGGCATGACACCGGAAGAGGCGGTGAAGGAAGCCGTGCACGTGCGCTTCCGTCCCATCGCACTTACCACCCTCACCGCTGTCCTGGGCATGTTGCCCACCGCGCTGGGCCTGGGCCAGGGAGCGGCGCCGGAACAGGGCCTTGCCGCAGTGGTTCTGGGCGGCATTCTCTGGAGCGCCATGCTCAGTACCAATCTGCTGCCCGCGCTGTATTTGCACTTGCGTCGCAAGCAGCTTGCCAAGGAGGCGCGCGCATGAAAGTGCTGCTTCATTCTCGTTGCCGAATGTCCGCGATTCTGCAGCTCAGTCTGCTGGTCTGCGGCTGCGCGCATTACCGGCCGAATCCCCTGCCCATTGCGCCCGATCTGCAAAGCACGCCGCAGCTCACCGTGCCCGCGCGCCAGTATTGGCTGCCCGGGCTTCCGCCGCATCCCATCTCTTCCCAAGGCCTTGATGGAGCCACGGTCCTGATGCTGGCGGTATTCAACAATCCAGACTTGAGGGCAGCACGGCTGCAAGCAGGCGTGGCCAGTGCCCAACTGCTGGAGGCGGGATTGTTGCCGGACCCTCAGTTCGACGCGGGCTTTGCAACCTCTGCCCTCAATTACGGAGGCGCTCTGGGCCTGAGCGAGGACATCCGGACACTGCTCACGCGAGGCGCAGCCAAGGCCGCTGCCGATGCGGCGCAGCGGCAGGTCAACCTCGACATTCTGTGGCAGGAGTGGCAAGTCGCCGAGAGAGCTCGCGAGCTGTTCATCCTGATACGCGCAGACGCCAAGGTGCAGAGCGTACTCGAGTCAACCAAGTCGCTGTTTGACGATCGCTACCGCCGCGACCGCTCGGCGATGCTTCGAGGCGATGAGACGTCGGTTGCCGTTGCCGCCGACCTGAACGCGCTGGCCGACGCGGACACGAGCCTTCGCCAGCTTCAGACCGAGGTAAACCTCAATCGCCATGAGCTCAATGCGCTGCTTGGCCTTCAGCCCAATGTTCAGCTTCACCTGACAGGGCCGGTTGAGATGCCGGAGCTCTCCGAGAGGGAGTTCGCCGCGGCCGTTGCATTGCTGCCGGAGAGGCGCGCCGATCTTCTGGCGCTCAAGGCCGGATACGAGAGCCAGGAGGAAAATCTACGCCGCGCGATCCTGGCGCAGTTTCCCTCATTGAGCGCCGGCGTCGATCTGGAGCGCGATCCGGTCGAGGGCGTCAATGCCATAGGCCCGCAGGTCACTCTCACCTTGCCCATCTTCAACCGGAACCGGGGGCAGATTGCCATTCAGCGTGCTACGCGCGAAGTCCTGCGGCAAACCTATCAGGCACAACTCGACGCGGCGGAGAGTCAGGCCGATCAGGTTTGGAAGGCGACCCAGATCCTGTCTGCGCAACTGAAGGATCTGCATGCGCAGTTGCCTCTGCTGGAGAAGGCGGCCGCAGCCGCTGAACGAAGTTTCCAGCAGAACAATCTGAACGCCGGTCTCTATGTGAGTACACAATCCGACTTCCTCGAGAAGCAGGCGGAAGCCATTCGTCTCAGTGCTTCTCTCGACAGCGCCAGGTCCGCTTTGCGAACCTTGCTTGGCTTGTCCTTCAACGCCCCATGACCGGTCGAATCGCGCGCCCATTAATTGAGGCGACGACTGCAACCGGCAGCCATACTTGGGCATTCAAGGATTCAGAGGGAGCTCCGCTACGCGCACCCAATGCAGGCGCATCAGGCGAAAGCGATGGAACACTTGGAGCAGTTCAACGCGGCACAGCAGATTGCGGCGTTCGAGAAACAGCAGCCGACAATGACGCAGTAGCCTTTGCGCGGAACAAGACGAGGGGTGTGGAGTACGCAATTCTGCCGGGATGCCTTGGGGAGCCATCGGCGTTTGTGCCCCAGCAATGGACACGCGGAAGTTCGGACAAGAGACGTGTCACGCCCTCGCGTGCTGCATTGGAAGTACAGTTCTTGCCCCAAGCCACTACAATTTTCGCGGGCTTGAATCTGGCAATATATCTCTTCAAGTGGTGAATCGTGTTCTCTGGGCCGAATGGGTCCTCAGCGTTCTTCCATTAGCTCGGGTCCTTTGTGCGGTATGCTCCGACGTTGAGCACCAGAACACCACCAAACCCGAGATTCATTGCGAATCCTATGATCTTCCGAAGTGTGGGATCATCCTGCACCTCGTCCGCCCGGCTTGGGTTCAGCCCGATGACGCACAGAAGTGCGCGATTCGCATCCCAGCGGCGAATGAGCCAATACCTATAGAGGCGATCCGGCGATAAGTGGGCACCCTTCCTCATGGCTGTATATACCAATCATGCAACTAACAGCGGGAAGAATCGCACCAAAATGCAAGTAGTCCCCACAAAAGTCCCCACAGTAGCGGGAATGACCTTGCTGGGGAGTCAAGCTAAGTTGTTGAAGGATTTGGAGGCGCGGGCCGGGATCGAACCGGCGCATAAAGGTTTTGCAGACCTCTCCCTTACCACTTGGGTACCGCGCCTTGGCAGGGCTGCATCTATAACAGGTGCTGGCTCCAAGCCGCCCTAGCCAAACCGGCTGCCGCCGGAGGGCGGATTGGAGCGGGAGACGAGATTTGAACTCGCGACCCTCGCCTTGGCAAGGCGATGCTCTACCACTGAGCTACTCCCGCTTACTGCAAGTTTGAGTATACCGGTCGGCCTTTGGCTGGTCAAACCGCAGCAGGCGCACCGGTACTGGTGATTTCTACCGCTGGCGAAGTCATGTTCGTTGCGCGCGTCCCATTCTCCACACGCACAATTTCACCGTCGCGCATGTGCAGGATGCGGCCCGCGACCGCTGCCGCCTCAGGGTTGTGCGTGATCATCAGCGTCGTCTGCCCGAGCTCCTGGTTGGAGCGCTGCAACATGTGCAGAACCGCATCGGAATTCTTGGTATCCAGGTTGCCGGTCGGCTCATCTGCCAGCACGATTGCGGGTCGGGTAATGAGGGCGCGTGCAATGGCGACGCGCTGTTGCTCGCCGCCGCTGAGCTCCGACGGCCTGTGCTTGAGTCTGCCCGTAATGGAAAGAAGGTCGCAGAGGTGATCGAGATAGGCGCGATCCATGGGTTCCCTGCGGCCGCTGACCTCATAAGCGAGCTCGATGTTGCCCATGGCAGAGAGCGTGGGAAGCAGGTTGAACTTCTGGAAGACAAAGCCGATGCGATGTTTCCGCAGCCTGGTGCGCTCGGCGTCGTTGAGACTGGCAAAGTCAACCCCATCAATCACTACGCGCCCGCTGGTGGCCCGCGTGAGCCCACCCAACAGATAAAACAAGGTGGACTTGCCCGAGCCGGACGGTCCCACAATCGCCACAAACTCGCCCGGGGTGACTGTGAAGGAAATACCCCGCAGGGCCATTACTTCAATGCGGCCCGAGGCGTAAACCTTGGTCAGGTTCTCGGCGACGATAATGGGCGAGGAGGATTGAGGAAGCACCCTGTTATTGTACCTGCGGAGGCCTGCCTGCGGCTCTCGCGGGTCCTCGCTCATCAAGGCAGGCTAAGCTATATCTGCAGGCTCTTGCATGGTTGACCTGGGAAAAGCGCTGGTTGGCGTTGGACTTTTGCTTGCTCTGGCGGGTGCGCTGCTGGTGCTGGCCGGACGCGTGGGCCTGCCGCTGGGGCGGCTTCCCGGAGACATCGCGTTCCGGGGAAAGCACGTTTCCGTATTCCTTCCGCTCGGCACCTCTCTCCTCATCAGTGTGGTGCTATCGGTGGTCTTCTACCTGCTGGCGCGCTTCCATCGTTAGCCCCGGCATCTGGAATAGAGTGTTCGGTCCGCCTCGCTCCCGCTGCCGGTGCCATAAAATAGAGGAGTACCGATCTCAGCGCAGGTTTGCCGTCCATGACTGTTGAAGTGAAGTCCACGCTCGTCTATGCCGTTCAATCCGCCGCCGACAAGGCTGGCCTCGTCCTGCAATCCGTCACTACGGGCAGCGACTTCCACGGCGAACCCACCACCATCTTCCAGCTCGGCTTAGCGGGCGCAGCGGAGCGCTCTCTGCAACTGGAGCTGAGCCATAGCTTCGACTTTGACAAGCCGAATCTGTTGCCCGATATGACAGCTCATCTGGCCGGTGAAGCCAGGCGCCTGCGCAATCCGCGCCCGGAGTGCTATGTGACTCTGGCAGGCCTTCCCATCGCTTTCGGCCAGTTCAAGTGGCCGTTTCATCGCTCCACCTCCGGCGCGGACACTTATATTGTTCACGGCGAGATGCACCTGGCCGACAACGGGACACAGAACCTCCACGCCAAGGTGGCCGCCTCTGTCACCGTTACCTTCGCGGAGATCGTGCCCGCCATGGAACAGCCCTACGCCGAGACTTTCGTCTACAACGCGATCCGCAAGACGGTGGACCTGGGCCAGCTCGAGTTCGTCAAGTCGGGCAACCGCCAGCCCGTACCCGTGACGACACGCTTTTACAGCCGCTGGCAAAAGAAGTTTCTGTTCACAGCAACCGATGATGCCGAGCGGCTGGCCTATCTGCTGCGGAAGGTTTACTGGCTCTCTGGCGTGCTGGGCGCGGGCAAGCCTGTGTGGATCGCCGACCCGCGCGATGCACAGTACCTGAACACAACGGAGGCTGACCTGCTGCGCATGGCGGGCGACGAAGCCGGCGAGGGCCTGATGGTACTCGACGGCGAGTTTGCCGCCGCAACACCGCGGCTGATGGCGCGCGCCGAAGAGTACAAGGCGGCTCTTGAGGCGGCGCTCAACTTCACCAAGCCGCAGTTCAACGAGTCAATGCGCGCTGGCGAAGCGAACATGTAAAGGCTGGCCGGCGTGCCGCGCACAAAAAACCGGGCATGGGGTTCAGCCCATCCCCGGAGTGAAGGCCGCCAGCTCGCCTGCGGCTCCTAAAGCGCAGCTCCACAGCCTGCGCAGAATCGCGCACCGGGTGCATTGGCTTGTTGGCAGCGACTGCAGGCCGTCAGCGTTCCCGGCTGGGCTGCCGGTTGCGCGGGCGGCACATTCACGGTCACGTTCATCGGCCAGCCCCAGGGCGGCATGGTCATTCCCAGCGCCGCTGCGATGCCCGCCGCCTGAATGGCGTTAAACTCCCGCACGCGCCCCGGCATAAAGAAACACTCGATAAATCCGAGCACAGTGGTAATCCCCGTCCAGAAGAAGCACAGGTAAAGAATGCCAAGCCCCGTTCGCCGCAAGTAGAAATGGTGGATGCCGAAGGTGCCCAGGAAGAGCGCCAGCAGAATGCCTACCACCTCATCCCGGCGCGCTGCCTCATATTGCTGGTAAAAGACCGCCTGCGGATTTGGGTACGGGACGCTGCTCATGTCGGAACTCCTTTTTCAACCTGCCTACCAAGATACGCGGGTGCATGAAGCGCGGTTCCCGCATCTCGCTCGGGGATGGAAACACAGGGAGCGGAGCGAGCCAGGCTGGAGCCAGCGCCCGCGGCGCGCTCATGGACAGACCCTACGCCCGAGCACTCTTGGTCATGCGAACCACGGACACCGCCTCGCCGTTGGCGAGAGGCACGGCGAGCCGTTCCGTTTCCACGTACCCCCTGAGCCGGTAAAGCGGCACGCCGGTCAGTGTGGATCCCATCTCGAAGCGGCGAAACCCGGCCGCGACGGCCTCTGCCTCAACGCGGGCGAGGATGAGCGAGCCCAGGCCCTGCCGCGCAAAGGCAGGATGCACAAAGATGGCGCGAACTTTGGCGGCGTCGGTTGCAGGATCAAGCAGCTCCGGTGCGCGGCCGGGTCCGCGGTCGGCGCCAAAGAGGGTGTGCCGTTTGGACCAGCCGCCGCATCCGGCAAGGAGCATTTGCCCAGGCGTGCCGGGATCAGGAAATTCTGCAACAAAGTAGGTTCGATCGCGAATCAATTGCGAATCAAGGCCGAGGACGGTGCCGAGCGCGCCTTCAATCTGCGCGGGCGTGTAATCGCCGGCTTGCAGGCCGCGGACCGAGGCCTCGATGAGGTCATGCAGAGCAGGAATATCCCCTTCGTGTGCCAATCGCAGCGCGCATGTGCCGTTGTGCTCCATTACGGCTCCAGCCTAGCGGGATTTGATAACCTGCTCGGCCCGGCCGTAGGAGCCCAGGTTGTAGGTATTTGTGTAGCCCATGGACAGCAATTTTTTGCGCGCCGCGCCGCTGCGCATGCCGCTCTGGCAGTGGAGCAGCAGGACGCGGTTCTTATCCTTGACCTTGCGCGGGACGAGCTCTTCGATCTCACTGAGCGGCATGTTGACGGCATTGGGCAGGTGGCCGGCGATGTACTCGGCCGCGCTGCGCACGTCGATGAGGATGGCCCCGTGCTTCGCGTACTCGACAGCCGCCTTGAAAGGGACAAGACCGGCGCGCCGCCACAAGATGAATAACACAACCACAGCGACAACAAAGAATGCAGAGGACCAGCTCATACGTTAAGGGTAACGCGTCCGGCCGTTGCCGGGCATCCACGTTCGCAGAATCGAGTGTTTTGTGCCGCGCAACAGCGGGTCGGCGCTATGCTTTTTCCACTTCCACCAGGACGGAGTAAAAGGTGGCGCCCGCGCCCAGGTCAGTGAGGCGTTCGCTGGTCAACACGTTCTGATTGACGCCTTCCGGATGAAGCTTGGCCCAGTCGAGGCGTCCGGCTACGACGCCCTGGGGCACGCTGGCCGGAGTATCGACCGGCACCATCGCCGTGAGATGAAGCTCGCCGCGGTCGTTCCAGACCCGCACACGCTCGCCATCGGCAATGTGGCGCGCGGCTGCGTCGGCCGGGTGCATTTCAAGCCGCTGGCTGGTGCGCGCTTCCATCTTGCGGTGGCCGTCCAGGTTGGCAAAGGTCGAGTTCATGTAGTTGTCCGCCTTGCGGCTCAGAAACTCCAGCGGGAATTGCGCAGCGGCCTTGCCCCAACGCGATTCGGCAGCAGGCGTAAAGCCTGGCAGCGGGTCCTGGCCCTTTGCCGCCAGTGTGGCGGATGAGAACTCGATCTTGCCCGAGGGCGTAGACAGGGCTCCGCTGGTGTAGGGAAGGAACGGGTCGGTCTCCGGTGCGCGATGGAAGGCGAGCGGGATGTGGCCCTGTTCCTCGAGATCCTCCAGGCGGATGTGCTCCATGCCCGCGTTGGTGGAGTAGCCGCTGAGGCCTATCGCCAGGGCCTGGCGGATCATTTGCTCTTCAGTATCGCGGAAGCAGTCCTCGGTGAAACCCATGTACTGTGCCAGTTGCCCAAAGAGCCAGACATTGGAACGCGCCTCGCCGACGGGCTCAATGGCCTGCTGGGAGAGCTGCACAAAGTAGTGCCCGTAGGCTCCCTGGATGTCTGTGTGCTCCAAAAAGGTGGTTGCGGGCAGCACGAAGTCCGCGTAGTCGGTGGTATCGGTAAAGAACTGCTCGTGGACCACGGTGAACAGATCGGGCCGCATGAGGCCGCGGCGAACGGCATTCTGGTTCGGGGCCACCGCGCCGGGGTTGGAGTTGTAGACGAAGAGTGCCTGGACGGGCGGGCCATCCTGCGGCTCTGAGCCCAGCACCGTGAGCGCTTCACCGAGGGCGGACATGTTGACGACGCGCGCTGGACGGCCGAGCGGAGAATCAAGCGCCAGGTCGAGGCGCTCCAACTCGCGCCTGTTCCAGGCAAAGCCGCCGGAGGTGGACAGGACTGCGCCGCCGCCGCGATGTTTCCACGCGCCGGTGAGCGCCGGCAGCATGGCGATGGCCCGCACCGCCGTGCCGCCGAATTCCGCGCGTTGCACGCCGTAGTTAAGGCGCAGCGCGGCGGGTTGCGTGGTGGCGTATTCGCGTGCAAGCTGCTCGACTTCGCCTGCCGTCATGCCGGTCCAGTGGGCGACGCGCTCCGGGGTGTACTCGCGCACGCGCTCGGCCAGTTGCGCAAAGCCGTGGGTTCGTTCGCTGATGAACGCGCGATCTTCCAGTCCGTCGCGCAGGATGACGTGCATCATGCCCAGCGCCAGCGCGGTGTCTGTGCCGGGCCGGATGGCGATATGCCAGTCGGCCAGCGCGGCGGTGCGTGTTTTGTAGGGGTCGATGACGATGAGACGCGCGCCATTGCGGCGGGCCTGCTCGATCATCGGCCACAGGTGCACGTTGTTGCCGTGGATGTTTGCGCCCCAGGCCAGGATGAGTTGAGCGAGGCGGAAATCCTCGGCCGGCGTGCCGAGCCTTTTGCCGTAGACCAGGTTCCAGGCAACGCCGCCGGCCTCAGAACAGATGGTGCGGTCAAGCTGGCTGCCGCCGAGGCGGTGGAAGAAGCGCCGGTCCATCGACCCGAAGCCGAGCACGCCGATGGTGCCCGCGTAGCTGTAGGGAAGAATCGACTCCGGCCCGTAGTTGTCGCTGATGTGTTGTAACCGCGCGGCGATTGCAGACAGGGCCTCGCCCCAGCTCACGGGCTCGAAGGCTTCCTGCTCGTGGCCGCGCTGGAGCGGCCCTTTGGCAGCGCCCGGCTTGCGCCGGAGCGGATAAAGAACGCGATCGGGGGAGTAGACGCGGTCCAGGTATTTGGCCACCTTGCCGCAGAGGAATCCCTGCGTGACAGGTTGCGAAGGGTCGCCCTGGACTTTGATGGCGCGGCCGTGCTCGTCGACCGTGACCAGAACAGCGCAGGAGTCTGGGCAGTCATGCGAGCAGACTGTGCGGACGACGCGGAATGGGGAGGATGCCGTAGCCGCGGCCATGGCTTCATTGTAAGCTGGACCGTTATTCCGCATCTCTGGAGGTTTGCCCATGGCGCGCATCTTTCTGTTGATTCTGGCTTGCTGCTGCGCCACGAGCGCTCTTGCTGCCGGAGCGGAAGCTGCCGCACCGCAGGCGCCCATGGGAGCGGAGGCCGCGCCGCAGGCGGCGAACGACGAGGCCGAGATTCGGTCCGTGATCGCGGCGCAGGTGGCCGCGTGGAACCGAGGCGATATTTCGGCCTTCATGCAGGCGTACGAGGACTCGCCCGATACCACGTTTGTTGGTCTCACCGTGCGCAAGGGCTACCAGCCGATCCTGGAACGCTACCGGAAGGAATACACGACCCCGGAGCAGATGGGGATGTTGACGTTCAGTGACCTTAAAATCCGGCTGTTGCCGGGCTCGTGCGGCAAGGCGGAGTATGCCCTGGTCACGGGCAGGTTTCACCTTGACCGGAAGGCCAGGGGCGAAGCAAAAAAAGATGACGGCGTCTTCTCGCTGGTGTGGCGCAAAGACGCATGGGGCTGGAGAATTCTGCTGGATCACACCTCATGAAGGCAACCGGAAAGGTGCCCGCCGCCTCCAATCATTATTGCTTCAACCATCACCAGCAGTATGTTGCATCCTGGAAATGAGCAATCGCGATGGGCAAGGTGGATGCTCACCTGGAACTACCAAAAAACTGAAGTTACCTTCTTCAATACCCCTGGAAGGCGCTAGAATGCACGGGGATGGACTTGTGCGGTTTTTCAAGTTTTAGATGCGGCAGCGCGACACATCATGGGCTGCCATATTGCCAATGATTCACTTGTATTGCGGAGGATAAAGGTATGATTTCGCGAACGTCACAATCTTTCGGTCTGGCTTTGGCTGCAGCAAGCCTGGCCTTACTGCCGATGGGCTGCAAAAAGCAGCCGCCGATCACGCTGGCCTGTAATGCAGCGCCGCCGGCAGTCTTCCAGGGCGAGCCGGTTACCGTGACCGGCACGGCGGGCTCAGTGAGCACGAAGAAGCACAACAACGTTGTGTATAGCTGGTCCGGCGATGGCGTGACGGGCAACGACAGCTCGGCGGCTGTGAACACCAGCGCGCAGAATCCCGGCAGCTACACCGTGAAGGGTACTGTGAAGGAAGGCAAGAAGGGCAAGGAAGGCCTCAAGCCCGGCCAATCCGCGGAGTGCTCGGCCAGCTACACCGTGAAGGAGTTTGAGCCGCCGACACTGGGCTGCTCAGCCAGCCCGACGTCGATCAATCCCGGCGACAGCAGCACGGTGACGGCAACCGGAGCCAGCCCGCAGAATCGTCCGCTGACCTACAGCTACTCTGCCGCGGCCGGCAACATCAGCGGCACCGGAAACACGGCGACGTTCTCGTCCACCGGAGCTCCGACCGGCCCTGTGGAGATTACCTGCAAGGTGGCCGATGACAAGGGCCACACAGCGACCGCGGGCACCAGCGTGACGATTGTTGCGCCGCCTCCGCCGCCTGTTGTGCATGTGGAGTCACTCTGCGTCATCTCCTTTGAGATGGATCCGAAGCGCCCGACCCGCGTGGATAACGAGTCCAAAGCGTGCCTGGATGAAGTCTCGATGGAAATGCAGAAACAGCCGGACTCGAAAGCCGTGATCGTGGGCAATTCGACCGCCGACGAGAAGAATCCGCCGAAGGCGAAGCATCACAAGAAGGGCGCCAAGGTGGTGGATCCCGCAGCGCAGCGCGCGGTCAACGCCAAGGATTACCTGGTGAAGGAGAAGGGTATTGATCCTTCGCGCATCACCACGGCTACCGGCACAAACGACGAGAAGAAGGCGCAGAACTACCTGGTTCCTCCGGCCGCCAACTTCGCGAACGATGTCCAGGGCACCACTCCCGTGGACGAGTCGACTGTGCAGCCTGAAACCCGCAAGCCCCTTGGCATGAAGTCGCCCACGTCAAAGTCCAAGGCCGCAGCGACCACCCAGCAGTAGCCCTCACCGGGCGAGGCAAACCTGCCCACCGGCATCTGGCACACGCCAGGCGCCGGTGGGCATTTTCATTGGGTGGGCCGTGCAGATCACCGGCTATTGACTCTTCAATGGGAAGCGCTCCCGCACAAGGTAGCGCGCGGCGGCAGCCTCCGGAAAGCTCTCGTACAGGACAAATTCCCGGGCGGTGCATGGTGAAAAGCCGGCCAGAGCGCCCATCTGCTTTTGCATCGCAGCCCGATTGCCGGCCTGTGCGCGGCCGCGGGCTCGCGCCAGCGTGATGTGCGGCGTGAAGGGCCTGGACTCTGCGATCACTCCACAACGCGCGGTGGCCGCCGTAATAAGCTGCTGCAAGGCCAGGAGTGCCGGTGTCCGCGCGACAGCGGCGAATACCACGCCGGTTTTCGCGAATGATTCCAGTTCCTCGATCACAATTCTTACCGGGGCGGCATTGATCCGCTGCAATTGCGCGATCACACAAGCGCAGCGCTCTGCGGAGGTCTCACCCAGAAACTGCAGCGTGATGTGCCATGATTCGGGCGGCGACCAGCGAAGTCCTTCGCTTCCCTGCTTGAGCCGTTCCTGGGCCGCCGCTAACTGTTCCACCATGACCGAGGACAATGGAATCCCGATAAAGAGCCGCATACCGGCGTAGTGTAGAACGGCGGCGCGGGCTCCGCATCCTCCTGTACACTGGTCCCGTTATGAGCTGCCTGTTTTGCAGGATTATCGAGGGGGCCATCCCTTCCACCGCCGTCTACCAGGATGAGCATTGCTACGCCTTCGCGGATATTCACCCGCAGGCGCCGACTCATGTGTTGATTGCGCCGCGCCGGCATGTTGAGTCGCTGGCCAGCGCATGCGATGAGGATCGCGCGCTGCTTGGCCATTTGCAGTGGGCGGCGGCGGAGATTGCGCGGGCCAAAGGCCTCGCCAAAGGCTATCGCGTCGTTGTGAACACCGGCGAGGACGGCGGCCAGACTGTCGATCATCTGCATCTGCACCTGCTCGGCGGGCGGGCGCTCCACTGGCCTCCGGGATAGACGGTCCAATGGAAAGGGCGCCTCCCCAAAGGAAGCGCCCTCATCCAACGAGCAGTCTCAGCCGTGCCTACACCGGCTGCGGCACATATTCCTCTTCTTCTTCCAGCCCGTAGCAGCGCAGCAGGTTGGGCAGGCTCTGCGAAAAGGCGGAGCGCGGCATCACCGTGTCGCAACCTGCCTCAATCGCCTTGAGCTTCAGGTCGCCCTGGAGGTGATTGAGAAATCCGACGATGGAGGTTGCCTTCTTCAGTTTCGCCTTCAGCTTGGGAATCAGCGTCATCGGCTTGGCGTTCAGGTTGTTCAGATCAAAGACCACAAGCGTGGGCCGCTCGGTCTCCGGCGCATCCGTGAGGCGCGTCACCACTTCCTTGTCGCCTTTGACGAACTCGACCTTGACGCCCAGCTTCCGCGCGGTTTCCTGGATTTTGGCCTGGAAGAAAAGATCCTCAATGAAGCAGAAGATGCGCGTCGGAGCGTCCTCCCGTACGGGTGCTGCCGGGGCAGCCTGATACACGTCGGGATAATAGGTTCCATGGCCGTTGCCCGAGGTGGGAATCGTGGAAGCCGGCCCGTCGGCGACGTTGCCATTTGCGGCGCGGTAGCTGTGGTCCATCGGCCCCACAAATGTTCGAGGACCCTTGGGACCGCGCTTTTCCTTGCGCTTGCCATGCTGCGGAGGGGAAGTGCTGTTTCCAGGTTGCCCCATGGGCGCGGCCGAACCCTTCTGGAAGAACTTTTTCTTCTTCCGTCCCTGGTTCTGGTGCGGGGGTCTGGGGGGCGGTGAAGCCTGCGCCTGCACCGGAGGTGCGGCCTGCTGCGGCTGGACCTGCTGGGCCTGCGGAGCGCCCGTCTGGGTGGATTTATTCTTGCGGCGGCGCCGGCGGCGCCGATGCCCCTGCGACTGTCCCTGACCGTTGGCCGGGACGGGCCCCTGCTCAGGCTGGGGCTGCGTCGGTTCTGTCGTCATGCGTGGACTTCCTGGCACATTGCTTTATCGTGCATTGAATCGATGATTCCGGATATTCCCTTGCGGGCGTACTGAACATTCGTTGCCCGCCGCACATCCTGTTCGAGATGAGGCGGCCACGGCGGACGGGACCTTCCTGCTGGGAAACTGACCTATTGTCGCCAGACTACCGACGTCCAATCCACTACGATCTTCAGGCGCAACTGCAGCCTTTGCGGCAAAAGAATCCATTTTGCCAATCGCGGCGCGGCCCAGGCCCCTTCAACCAATCCTGTCCCATAAAAGATGGCTCAGGGCTCATGAAACTTTGAAAATGCGCTCCTCGCCTTCCACGTCCGCTCCTCAAAAGTGGTGGTGTCCGCTTGTCAGGATTGGTATAGGTTCAGCGCGCGATCCTCGGGCGATGCCTTTCGGTCGGAAGTATTCGCCACACTCAGCCTTGATTGCAAGATTTCGACCGTCTGGCGGCGCTTCCTTCTTCAGCGGCGAGCGCTAATAACCCGGCCTGGGTGATTCGCATCAGCCGCCCTGATAGGCAACTCTGATAGTACAGTGTGCCGCCGAGCGGTGCAAGTCGTGAATACCACGAAAAGGGGATAACGAGTCAGCTACCTGAGGCATTTTCGGAAGGTGGGTGGCCTTTTGAGGTCGAGCACGGTCACCGCTCGCTCCCGATTGCGATGACTTTACGGCTGCATCTTCGGTCTGCGGTGCTTCTGTACATGCATGAGCCCGCGCTCCCGGCCAAAGCGGGCTTCTACATGCAGAACGCCACCCCCCCTGGGGGTGGCGTTCTGCATGCCTGCGCTGGTCACTGGCCTCCCAGCAAGTTGGGCCGGTGGTTGCTCCACCGTGCCTTCCACAGGCTCCCCCGGCCGGTCTCCCCTTTTTCGAGGGGCCGCTTCGTTGGCGGTTGCTCTTGCCGGGTGCCTGCTGTTCTGTGGGGCTGGCCGGAATCTTTCCAGCAGCCGGTACATCACTGGCACCCTCTATGTAGCAATCAACGGGCCGTTTATGCTTGCCATATTTATCAGTGACTTAAGTGCCTGGTTTTGGGATGTCGGTCTTGAATCCTATAGTTCGAGCGTGCTTTATCTTCTGAAAACCATAGAGTGAGGCTCACCGCTGGCACATGGGGCAGTAATGCGTACTTCGCCCGCCCACCACAATTCGCCGAATCGCCGTTCCGCAGACCCGGCATGGCTGGCCTGTGCGCTGGTAGACCCGGTGTTCCAACTGGAAGAAGCCGCGCACTCCGTCGGCATCGACATAATCGGACACGGAGGAGCCGCCGAGGCCAATGGCCTGCTCCAGCACCTGGCGCAGAGCGCGCCGCAATCTTTCGAGTTCCGCTCGGGTCAGCCGTCCGGCCATCCGCCTGGGACGAATCCCGGCGTGGAAGAGGCTCTCGTCGGCATAGATATTGCCCACTCCTGCCAGCAGGGACTGGTTAAGCAGCGCCGCCTTGATGGCCAGCCTCCGTCCGCGGAACAGGGCCGCGAAATCTTGGGCTCCAATCGTCAACGGCTCTGCCCCCGGCGCTGCGAAGCCCTGCGCCCGGCTCAGGTCGCGAAACTCGAGCCGGCCAAACCTGCGCGGGTCGACAAAACGGAGTTCGCGGCCGCTGGCCAAGGTGAGGCGCGCATGGGTGTGCGGGGCGACCGATGCCTCCGGGGTTGTGACCAGGAGCCGCCCGGTCATGCCGAGGTGGACGATCCATTGGGCGGTTGCCTGACCGGCGCGCTCGTCCGAAGGACTGCAGCCGGCACTGCCCAGTTCGCAGACGATATGCTTTCCCGTCCGGTGAACGCCAAGCAGGGTGCGCCCTTCCAGACCCTGCGCCATGCGGGCGGGCGGCGTTTTGAACGGCTCGCGATGCCGCCCCAGCCAGACCTCTGCAATGCGGTGGCCGCGCACGCGCGCGTCCACACCGCGGGCAATGGTCTCGACCTCGGGCAGTTCGGGCACTCGCTTATTGTAGGGGCAAGTGGTCTATTGCTCGTGCTTGTCGCCGTGATCGCGAATGGGGCTGGCCTCAAAGCTCACAATGTGCCACGCGCCCTTATCGTCCTGCACGTACACCCTGGTATAGCGGAAGCTCCCGGAAACCGGGCCATCCGGCGCCTTGCCGGTCACGTCCGCACGCGAGATTACGAGCGCGGTGGTCCCATAGAACCGAATCTTGCGGTCCCACATCTGGATCGACTCGAAGTGCAAGGCGCCGCTGCGCATGCTCGCCAGCGTCTCATCCTTTGATTGCAGGGTTCCATTGCTGGTGATGCCCACGTAATCATCCGCGAGCAGGGAGCTCATCGTGTTCACGTCACCCTGCAGAATCGCCTGACGCCACTCAAGTTCCAGCCGGTCGATCTCATGGCGCTTTTCGTGCCGCTCGGCACGCGGCAATCCCTGCATCAAGGTTGCGCCCGCCACGATGAGCAGCAAGGCCATG
This sequence comes from Acidobacteriota bacterium, assembly GCA_021836865.1. Classification (GTDB taxonomy): domain Bacteria; phylum Acidobacteriota; class Terriglobia; order Terriglobales; family Acidobacteriaceae; genus Telmatobacter. The sequence goes on along the minus strand of JAKBHH010000001.1, from coordinate 8,627 downwards.
CCGAGCGCCAGGCGGCGCCATTGGCCGGTTGGAGAGTTGGCTATGAACTTTCGCATAGACGTAACGGATGGTAGACCCCAGCCGGCGTGCGGGTCAATGCGGCCACGCCGCCTGCTTGGTTCACGCGGGATTGTTCCCATACTGCCTCGCCTATGCGCTTCAGGCCAGCGCGTCCAGGTCTTCCCGGCTCCGTTCGAGCATCTTCTGGTAAAGGCCGCCGACGGCATACTGCTTGAAGTGCGCCGACTGCCGATGCGCGTCCTCGGCTGCCGCGTCCTTGTATTGCTCGTAGATCAGGACCATGTCCGGCGCGCCCTCGACCCGGTGCGGGATGTAACTGACGCATCCCGGCTCCTGGCGCGAGGCCAACGTCAGCTTTTGCAGAATCTCGGCAACCTCCAGCCGGTCTTCGGGCGAAAACTTCAAGCGGACCACAAAACTGATCATTGTCGCGGCGTCCCTTTTGGAGCTGATTTGTGCTGCCCCCGTGGATTCAGTCTACCCGTGAATCGCATCGAGCGCAGCCGCAAATTCCGGCAACACCATTGTCTGGTCGCGATCCGGCCCGGTGGACACCATCCCGATCTTTGCCCCGCTCTCCCGCTCCTGGAAGCGGAGATACTCCTGCGCCGCTTTGGGCAGGTTGTCAAAGTCGGTGACGCCCTCAGTGGAGGCCTGCCAGCCCTTCAGCTTCGTATACACGGGCTCGATCCGTTCGAGCCCCGCCACGTCCGCCGGAATCTCGTCGGACACCTTGCCGTTGATCCTGTAGCCCACGCAGATGGGAATCTCCGCCAGCTCATCGAGCACATCCATCTTGGTTACCACGAGCCACTCGGCGCCGTTTACCTGGTTCGAGTAGCGGAGCAGCGGCATGTCGAGCCATCCGCAGCGCCGCGGCCGGCCGGTCACGGCGCCGTACTCGTTGCCGCGCGCCCGCAGATGGTCGCCCACTTCCTCGTGAATCTCGGTGGGGAATGGCCCTTCGCCCACGCGCGTCACGTAGGCCTTGGTTACGCTGATCACCGTGCCGATCGCAGTCGGACCCACGCCTGTTCCCGTGGCCGCCCCGCCCGCCGTGGCGCTGGATGAAGTCACGAAGGGATAGGTACCGTGGTCGATGTCGAGCATCGTGCCCTGCGCGCCCTCAAACATCACGCTGCCGCCCGCGGCCAGCACCTTGTGCAGCAGGCGGCCCGTATCGGTGACAAACGGACGTACCTGTTCCGCCGCCGCGGCGTATTCGTCATACATCTTTTGCGGATCCAGCGGGTCGGTCCCGAACAGGGCATGGGCAATTGCGTTCTTTTCCGCGCAGGCCGCCTCGATGTGCGTCTTCAGGAGCTCCGGGCGCAGCAGGTCCACGATGCGCAGGCCGCTGCGCGCCATCTTGTCCTCATAGGCTGGGCCGATGCCGCGGCTGGTGGTGCCAATCTTCTTTCGTCCCGGCGCGCTCTCGGCGGCCAGCTCGATCATACGGTGGTAGGGCAGAATCACCTGCGCGCGGTTCGAGACGGAGAGCTGGCCGTCCACATCCACGCCCAGGTCGCGCAGCTTTGCCACCTCACGCAGAAAGGCGACGGGGTCCAGCACCACGCCATTGCCGATGACGGCCTTGCAGCCGGGCCGCAGCACGCCGCAGGGGATGAGCTGCAGCACGAACTTCTGCTCGCCGTGGATGACCGTATGCCCGGCGTTGTGCCCGCCCGCGTAGCGCGCCACCGCGCTGAAGCGTTCGCTCAGCACGTCCACAATTTTGCCCTTGCCCTCGTCGCCCCACTGGGCACCCAGCACGACTGCCGTCTTCGCTCGCATGGCCATCCGTTCTTCACAGAAATATCCCCGCACAGGAAGACCCGAGGGCCACTGCGCAAGGGCAGATGCGCAGGCAAAACAACCCGAGCCCGCACCATCTCCGATCATAAACCCTGGGTGGGTTTGCAACTACGCACGCGTCCTAAGGAACCTCTCAAGCCTTTTCTGTAAAGAAGTTAAGTTTCTTGTCCAACACTCCCAAATGACAAGCACTTCCCATCCATCCTGGCGCAAGTCCTTCAGTTGTTGCCTGTCCCGCCGCGCGTTCTTTTCAAGCTTCGCTTCCCAATAATCCGAGTTTGCGACCGGCATTGCTTGGCCGTGACGGCATCGGTGTCTATGCCAGAAGCATCCATGCACAAAGATTATCTTCCTACGACGGACGAGAACCAAGTCGGGTTTTCCTGGAAGAGTCTTGGAATGGAGCACATACCGAAAACCCATGGAATGAACCAGGCTCCGAACAACCAACTCCGGCGTCGTGTTCTTTCCTCGAACTGAGCGCATGCACGCGCTGCGCTCTTCAGTGCTCAAAGTGTCAGTCACAACAAATCAGCTCTGCCTATTTGAACTTGCGCTTCGTTGGACCTGCGGTCGGGGCGCTCTGAGCGCTGAGCTCAGGAAAAACAACCTCCCCGTCCCGAAGTGTCATCAAGAGAGTGCCATTCGCCCGCACAAATGAGTACGGGATACCTTTCCGGTAGCGCTGGGGGTATGGGTCAGGGTAATCGTCCAACCACTTCTGAAAGAACTCCCTTAACATCGAGCCGTGCAGCCACCGGAGGTTTACCTCGCTTAGGCCATCAAAATACTCAAAGAAGAGGTGCCCAACCGTCATATCCTTCGCGAGTTTCTCCTTACCAGTGTTCTTGTGGTACTGGTATTCGTAACTTCCGCCCTGTTTTGCTGATTTCACCTCGTTATTTGCCAGATCAATTCCAGCACCAAGCTTGCGCCCCAGATCGTTGACCAACATTGATGCAAATACTTCCCAGTCAGAAGACATCACTGCCGCGCCGGGAGGAATTGATCTCGCCCCATAAAGGCGCAATTTGCCTTGCAGGGGGCCATACATGTAGGCGTGAAAGAACATCAGCGACTTCTCGAAATCGAGATTCGTCGGCGGCAAAACAAACTTAGATCTATCTGGCATCGTGGGGCCTTCGCTCAACGGTTCACTCTTAGCGTGCTCTGAAATGCTATGCTGCGTGTTGAGCGCGAATCGCCATAGCCCTCGCAGCAAGAGGCTCAAGCAGGTGTCGTGTGAGCCACCTCGTGACAGGAACTGCCACTGCGTCACCCATCGCCCGATAACCATCATTATAGGAACCGGGAATGCTATAGTCCTCAGGTGCCCCCATCAACCGAGCGCACTCTCGAACCGTTAGCAGCCGTGACCTTACCGCTCCACGTTCGACCAAGATGACTGTCTGGCGACTGCTCCCTCCATTCGGTGCCCGGAGGCATCCCGCGATTCCGTCAAAGCGAATCTCCAACCGTTGCGAACCCCGGCCATTCTCGTCGGGCCTGGTGCGTCGGTAACCTGTACCTGCGAAAAATGTCCCGGCACGCTTAGCTTCATCGAGCTTTCGCCTATTGACCGGAGAAAGCATTGCACAGAGCTCCCGCGTCTTTGAAATTGGATCACATGGCGCATCACGTTCACATATGTCAGCGAAAGCAGCGACTTCACCGCAAAACGGCGGGAGGGACCACCACACCCATTCCGGATCATTGATGGTGTGCCCGGCCCGAATCAGACCGTATGGATGAAATGGAGGTGACGGGACCGCCCCGTGTAGGCCGTCAATTGGGACTTCCTCGGATACGGCAACGACAAAAGCTCTGGGTCGGCTTTGAGGTAGGAACATCTTGGCATCGATAACCAAAGCGCCTACTCTATAGCCAAGAGCCCGCAGCGCAGAGTAGGCCTTGCGGAAATGCTTTCCTCCGTCAGCGACCAAAAATCCGACAACGTTCTCAGCGACGAGGAGCGGGGGCCGCTTACCATGCTCACTGAGCTCCCTTAACACTCGAACCCACTCCCAAAACAGTCCGGATCTGGTTCCAACCTTCAGCCCACCCAGATTTCCAGCAAGCGAGAGGTCCTGGCATGGGAACGAAGCCCAAGCCAAATCGGTTACGGGCAAATCCCTTCCCCGCACCTGCTCAATTCCACCGCGATCAAACCGCACGGCAGGGTGATTTGCTCGAAAGACCTCCGCTTTTTTGGCGCAGAAGTCATTCGCCCAGAGCGTTTCAAACTCTGGTGCCAGCCCTTGTCCGACGAGTCCGCTTCCAGCAAAAAATTCGAGCGCAGTTGGCATAACTGACACTCACTCTACTAGTCGAGCATGTGTGAGTCAAAGAAATCACGGTGTTAAAAATCAGCCCGGAATTCAAATTGAAACGACTCATCCGAAATGAAAATCTTTACACCGGGCGCCCCCGGTCATTTCTTGAGCTCTACCGCACACCCTAACCCTAATTTCACCTTGCCCCGGCGACTCCGTTAAAAACGCTCGCTTCGGGGCCAACTGTGCGGCACTGATTTGTGCGGCTATAATCGGTCGCTTGGAGTGCCCGCACCCGTCATCATCACTGTCTTTTTGACACCGCCTTGCCTCAATCCCTAGACTTCCCCCGCACGGCAAAACTGTTCGGAGGACACCTCATCATGCACTGGAGCGAAGGTTCGCGGCGGTCATTTCTCAAGGGGCTCGGCGCCGCAGGCGCGCTGGCACTTTCCACATCCAGCGCATCCGCCGCGGGCCTGCAGTCGGGCGACGCGCCGGCAGGTTCGTCGACCATCGCGCAGAAGATGGCCGCCACCCGCGCCCAGCGGATGGCGTGGTGGCACGAAGCCAAATTCGGCATGTTCATCCACTGGGGCCTCTACTCAGTCATCGGGCAGCATGAGTGGGCGCTGGAGGTTGAGGGCGTCCCGATTCCGCAGTATGAGTTGCTGGCGAAGCACTTCACCCCCAAGCCGAACGCTGCGCGCGACTGGGCTCGCCTGGCCAGGCGCGCCGGGCAGAAATACATGGTGATGACCACCAAGCACCACGAAGGCTTTTGCCACTGGGACACCAAGCTGACCGACTACTGCGCTCCTCAGCAGGGTCCGGGCCGCGACCTGGTGCGCGAGTTCGTTGACGCCGCGCGGGCCGAGGGGCTGCGCGTGGGCTTCTACTACTCTCTGATGGACTGGCACCACCCGGACGGCGCGCGCTGCAAGACCGACGAGGAGGCCCGCAGGCGCTTCGTCGAGTACACGCACGGGCTGATCCGGGAGCTGATGACCAATTACGGCAAAATCGACATCCTCTGGTACGACGTGGACTGGCCGCTCACGCCCGAGCAGTGGGAATCCGAGCGCATGAACCAGATGGTCTTCGACCTGCAGCCCGACATCATCGTGAACAACCGCAACGGCCTGGAAGGCGATTTCTCCACGCCGGAGCAGCACATCCAGGCCGCCGAGGCGGGCCGCGCATGGGAAAGCTGCATGACGCTTAACGACAGTTGGGGCTTCAATCGCTTCGACGATGCGTGGAAGACGCCGAAGACCATTGTGGCCAACCTGGCCAACTGCGCCCGCGGCGGCGGCAACTACCTGCTGAACATCGGGCCTGAGCCGGACGGCTCCGTGCCGCCGGAGTCAGTGGCCGTGCTGCAATCGGTAGGCCAGTGGCTCGACACCAATGGCAAGGCGATCTACGGCACCGACCGCGGCAACTTTGGCTGGAACACCAATGCCAACTACACCCGGCGCGGCAACACACTTTACATCCATCAGCAGTTCTGGCCGGGCCACACGCCGGCGGCGGACTGGCTGAGCTTCTATCAGACGCAGGCGGTCATCGCCATTGGCGGCCTCAAGCCCAATGTGATTTCAGTGCGCATCTTGAAGACGGGCGAGAAAGTGGATTTCATACAAGACGAGTTCAGCCTGCGCGTGACCGGCCTGCCTTTGACGGCGCCCGATCAGCCCGCCACCGTGCTCGAAGTGGTGTGCGATGGCGAGCCTGTCATCAACCACGAGGCAGACCGCCCGCTCTGGCCGCGCTATAAGGTGGGTGTGAGATAGAGCCGCCAGCGCCTTCTGCCGCGGGAATCTCAAGCTGCCGATGGATCGAGGGGACAGGCTCCTTGAGCCTCGGCCTGCAAGACGGCATCGGCGATCCGCGCCGCCTCTGCCGCGGCGCCTGCCTCATGCACCCGCACCACGGATGCGCCGTGCAGAATGGCCGCCACCATCGCCGCCAGGCTCGCCGCTTCGCGCGCCTCCGCCACCGCATCCAGGCCGCCATGCAGCGGCGCCAGCGTCCTTCCTAGAAATGACTTGCGGCTCACCCCTGCCAGCAGCGGCCGCCCCAGAGCAAGCAACTCGTGCTGCCGCGCCAGCAGCGCATAGTTCTCGTCGAATCGCTTGCCGAAGCCGTATCCGGGGTCCAGCACAACAGCTTCCGGCGCAATTCCCGCGGCCAGCCCAGTTGCCATACTCGCCGCCAGTCCCGTGCGCACCGTCGCGAGCAGCTCATGCGGGTCAATCCGGGATTGCGTGCGCCACTCCTCCGGCCGTCCGCGCGTATGCATCAGGACCACGCCGCAGCCCGCCGCGGCGCACACGCCCGCCATCTCCGGGTCCCACTGCAAGCCGCTTACGTCGTTGACGATCTCCGCACCCGCCGCGAGGGCCGCCTGCGCCGTTGCCGCCTTGTACGTGTCAATGGAGACGATTGCCGCAGGCCGCGCCGCGAGTATCCCAGCCAGCACCGGCAGCAGCCGCGCCTGTTCGTCCTCCGCGCTTACGGCAGGGCCTTGCGCTAAGCCCGGTGCACCGCCGGCACGCGAACCGGGACGCGTGCTTTCCGCACCCAGGTCAATCAGATCGGCGCCGTCGTCCAGCAGTCGAAGAGCGTGGGCGATCGCCGCCTGGGGCGCGAAGAAGCGCCCGCCGTCGCTGAACGAGTCCGGCGTGACGTTCAGGATGCCCATCACCAGCGTGCGCCGCCCCAGTTCAATGGTGCGGCTGCGCAGCCGCCATGGGCAGCAGGTGCGGGCAGGAGGATGAGGCGATTGCGTCATGGGCTTCCGGTTCGATTCTACGAGGGCGAGGCGCAACAGCACCTGCTACACTCCCGGCATGAAGATGCGCCGGGCTCTTATACCTCTTCTGGCGGCCCTGCTTGGGAGCCCCGCCGGGCTTGTGTCCCAGGCGAGGCCCACGCATCCGGGCGCGCACAGCAATCGTCCTTCGGCCCAGGGTGTCCTGGGCAGCCGCATCGAGGCCATCCTTGCCGACCCCGCGCTGAGCCACGCGCAGTTTGGCATCAGCGTGGCCACGCTCGATGGACATCCGCTTTACGGCCTCAACGAGGGCCGGCTGTTCATGCCTGCCTCCACTGCCAAACTGGCCACCACCGCCGCAGCCTATGCGCTGCTGCCCGTGGAGACGCTGACCTGGACTACCAGCGTCGCGACCGCAGGCACGGTGGACGCCAGTGGAACGCTCCACGGGGACCTGATTCTGCTGGGCTCCGGTGATCCCACGATCAGCAGCCGCACCTACCCTTATCAAGAGCCGAACGCCGCGCCCGCAGTCCCTTTGGCCGCGCCGAAGATTGCTCCCATGACTCCGCTGGAGCGGTTGGCACGGGAGGTGACCGAGGCCGGCGTTCGCAAGGTGGATGGGAACGTGGTCGGCGATGACAGCTTCTTCCTCGATGAGCCTTACGGGGCCGCATGGGCGTGGGACGATCTGCAGTGGAGCTACGGCGCGCCTGTCTCCGCGCTCACGTTCAATGACAACACCATCGACCTTGACATGAAGGCCGACCTGAGCGAGCCGGGCGGGCTTGCAGTCGAGTGGTCGCCCGTGACCGACTACTACACGCTCGACAACCTGGCGACTGTCGCCCCCAGCGCCGCGGCCGCCCGCCCTGGTCTGCAACGGATGCCGGGCAGCCTGCTGGTGCGCGCATGGGGAACCATCCCGCCGCAGGGCTTTCATGCCGGACTGGCCGTGGAAGATCCCGCGGATTTTACGGCCTCGGCCTTCAAGCAGGCCCTGCTGAGCCGCGGCGTAGAGGTCACCGGCTCGGCCACGGCCGCGCACCGGCTTTCGACGGGCACGGGGGACTTCGCCGCCGAGCGCGCCGAGCCGCTGCAACTTGCTCCAGCGGAGCTGGCCACCGTGGAGGCTCCCGTCGAGGGAAGGCGGGTTTTGGCGACCTACGTTTCTGTGCCGGTGGGTGAGGACATTACCGTTACCAACAAGGTGAGCCAGAACCTGCACGCCGAACTGCTGCTGCGCCTGCTGGGCCGGCTGGTGGGTCGCGACGGAAGCCTGGAGCAGGGCACGCGGGTGGTGCGCCAGTTTCTGCTTCAGGCCGGCGTCAGCGACGGCGACTTCTTTTTTTACGACGGCTCGGGCATGAGCATGGACGACCGCATCGCGCCGCGCGCCTTCACGCAGTTGCTTAGCTATGCCTCGCGACAGGCCTGGGGCGCTGCCTGGAGGGCATCGCTGCCGGTTGCCGGCGTGGACGGCACGCTTGCCGGCTGGTTCAGGAACTCACCGCTCAAAGGCCGCCTCTGGGCCAAAACGGGCACTCTGAACGAAACGAATGCGCTCTCAGGCTATGTGACCGCGGCGAGCGGCAAGACGATTGCCTTTTCAATCCTGGTTAACGGTCATCGGCCGGGCAGCGAAGCGGAGAGGCGCGCAATCGAACGCATTTGCGAAGGAATCGCCACCGCCGAGTGACGGCCCTGCGGGCACACCGCTATCATGAGGAGGCAAATGC
>JAKBHH010000038.1 GCA_021836865.1 Acidobacteriota bacterium | reverse complement strand
TGCAGTCGAACATCGAAGACAACAACGAAAACTTTACGCGCTTCTTTCTGGTGCGGCGAACCGAGGACACGCGGCCGCGGACCGATATCAACAAGATCAGCCTGGCGTTTTCCGTTGAGAATCGCCCCGGATCGCTGGTAGCGGCGCTGGCGGATCTTTCTGCAGTGGGAACCAACCTGACGAAGATTGAGTCGCGGCCCGTGCATGGCAAGCCGTGGGAGTATATCTTCTATGTGGATTGCCAGGTTGGGTCGCTGGAAGAGGCGGATCGCGCGGTGCAGGCGCTTGTGCCACATTGCGCAATGGTGAAGGAACTCGGACGCTACCCTGAAGCGAAGCGCTCTGAAGGATAAGCCCCAGTCCGGAAGCTGAAAGCAAATGCGGGAACCTCGTGGAGGCTCCCGCATTTGCTTTGCCTGAAGTAGGCGTGCCTGCGCCGAATGACACCGCGACAGTGAATCTGCCTGGCTGCAGTCGCGGGCCAATCCGAAACGGCTACGACATTCTTGGAAGGAATTTGGCCGTTTGAGATTCCACAGGGGCTCCTCTCCCTGCGAGTCGCATTGACTTTACTGTTGCAACTTCGTCCTGGAGCAATTCCAAAAAGTGCTTTAGAAGTGGTAGGCCACGCCGACCGCTGGATAGAAGATGTTGTACCAGCGCTTGGTGTCCAATTGGGAGTAACCCATGCTCGGAACCTTAGTGACAAAGCTCCTGAACTCTGCACGCAAGTCAAAGCTGGGGCTGAGTTCGTAGGCGATGCCCCCTCCGTACAGGATGCCTGGGTCGGTCTCCTGCTTTACGTCGAGCGATTGGGTAGTTTGATCGCGAATGGGCAGGAAGATGAGGACGCCCGGTCCGCCCTCTACGAAGGGGTTGTACTTCTTGTAGGTAAAGCTGCGCACGTAAGCGAAGGAGATTTCCTGGGTGCGCGTGTTGACGAGGTAGCTGTTGGTGTTGCTGACGAGGTAGTGGATCTTGTTGTCATAGGTGATGCCGTAGTTGGCTTCGAGGGCGCTTGATGGCGTCATCATAAAGCGGTAACTGAGCATTGCGCCAAAGCCACGATTCGCGCTTACCTGCACATCTGTGGAAGATGCCATGAACGGCTCAACAATGCCCGTCGCACTGACGCTGATATCCTGCCTGCTCTCCTGAGCACGACCCGCTGCCGCACCCAAGGCCAGCAGAATTGTAAAAAAGGCGATCTTCTTCATTCGGTCAAGAACCTCACGACTGCCCAACCGTCCGGCCGGCAACCAGCTTGTCGATTCCGGTGCGCCGGTTGGTGCCGGGCCCCGCTCTCAGCATTGTAAATGGCCGGGGCGGGTTACGGCGGATGGCACTGCCCCGACAGGCTTTGACCCATTAGACGAAGCACGCGGCAAATGGGCGCGCGGAGCAGCGGTGACGGCCTTGCCGCTCAGCTCTGGCGCTCCACCTGGTAGTAGAAGGGCGGGCCCTGCGTCTGGGCAAGGGTGCGGACGGCGCGCAGAAAAGCCTGCGCGGCATAAGAAAGGGGGGTCTGGCGGCGGTGGACGAGGCGCAGTACGCGCCTGAATTCGAGTTCATCCACCTTGATTCGGACGAGGTCGCCGGTCTCAAGCTCGCGGGCAACCGTGAGGTTCGGCACGAGCGCCACGCCATTGCCCATCGCGACGAATCGCTTGATGGCCTCGATGGTGGGCAGTTCGATCCGCATGTTGAGGGGCGTGCGAAAGCGCTGGAAAGTCTCGATGACTTTGCGCCGCAGGGGCGAGGTGACGTTGTGCGCGATGAAGTCCTCGCGGCCCAGTTCCGTGATCGATATGCGCTCGGCTCTGGCCAGGGCATGCGTGGGGCTTGCAATGAGGGCGAGGCTGTCTCCGTAGACTGCGATGGTGCGGAACTGGGCGGGGTCTGGACGGAAGGAGACCACGCCGATCTCAAAGCTGCGCAGATTAAGCTCCTCGGGAATACGGCTTGCCAACATGCGATGTACGTTCACATGGACCTGCGGAAATTCCCGCCGAAAGGCATCCATGACAGGCAGCAGATACATGCAGGTGTATTCATTGGCGGCCAGTTGCAGATGGCCGCGCTCCAGACTCTTCAACTCGTCCAGAGCGCTGGATGCTTCCCGGCGCAGGGCCAGCAGGCGGAGCGCGTACTCGCGCAGCAGCTCGCCGGCCGCGGTCAGCGATCCATCCCGGGCGGAGCGGTCAAAGAGCGTTTCCCCTACAGAAGCCTCCAGCTTGCGAATGACCTGGCTGATGGCGGGCTGGGTGCGGTGAAGCCGCAATGCGGCACGGGAAAAGCTGCGCTCCTCTGCCACGGCCAGAAAGGTTTCGAGCTGGTTCAGATCCATGCGGGTCTCCTGATGAGGACTGCCCTTGAGCGTATAAATAATTCTAATCTACTCTACAACAATAATAACTTTGCGTTATACAGGCAGAATGCGAGAAAATGGAGTTGCAAGTAAAGGCTTCCCTGGCAGGCAATCCCATGAATTCGAATCTGACCAATCATGTAGTCTTCTTCGACACCACGCTTCGCGACGGCGAGCAGTCACCGGGCTGCAGCATGACGACGCAGGAAAAGCTGACCATGGCCCATGCTCTTGAGGATCTGGGTGTGGACATCGTCGAGGCCGGCTTTGCCATGGCCTCCGAGGGCGATTTCGCGGCCATTTCTACCATAACGCAGGCCATTCGCAAGCCGCGCATCGCCTCTCTGGCCCGCGCCAAGACGGAAGACATCGAGATGGCAGCGCGCGCCCTGCAGTTTGCCGACCGCGCCCGCATTCACGTCTTTCTTGCTTCGAGCGATCTGCACCTGGAATACAAGCTCAAGATTGGCCGCCAGGAGGCGCTTGACCGTACTGCGGAATCGGTGCGACTGGCGCGCTCCCTGGTTGACGATGTCGAATTCTCGCCCGAGGACGCCACGCGTTCGGAGCGGGATTATCTGGTGGAGATGGTGCGCGTAGCGGTCCAGGCCGGCGCCACGACGATCAACATGCCGGATACGGTTGGCTACTCCACGCCGGAGGAATACGGCCAGATGTTCCGCGAGGTTCGGGAGCGGATACCTGCCATCGACGAGAGAGGGATTGTGCTCTCATCGCACTGCCACGACGATCTCGGCCTGGCGGCGGCAAACTCGCTGGCGGCGATTCAGAATGGTGCGCGGCAGGTGGAGTGCACCATCAACGGCATCGGAGAACGCGCGGGCAACGCCGCCCTGGAAGAGATTGCCGCCGCGCTCTATGTGCGCTCGGACCACTACAACGTAACCTCCAGCATCAAGCTTGACCGGCTTTATCCGGCCAGCCAGGTTCTGGGCCAGATCATCACCTTCAAGCCCTCGCCCAACAAGGCGATTGTGGGGGCGAACGCCTTTGCGCACGAGTCGGGAATTCATCAGCACGGGATGCTGGCGAACCCGCTGTGCTACGAGATCATGACGCCGGGGTTGGTCGGCGTCTCCCACACGCATCTTGTGCTGGGCAAGCACTCCGGCCGCGCGGCGCTGCGCCACCGACTGGAGCAACTGGGCTTTACGCTGGACCGGGAAGAGCTGCAGCAGACCTATTACCGCTTTGTGGCTCTCGCCGACCGCAAGAAAAACATCTACGACCAGGACCTCATCGGCATGTTGCCAGATCAGATTCGCGAGCGGCGCAACATGCCTGTCGCACAGCTTGATTGAGGATCGAGCACCACGTACATCCGATCACAAACCACTATTGAGAGAACGAATGAAGCTGAGAATTTTAGTCGTTGCGGGCGATGGAATCGGCCCGGAGGTAACGAGCGAAGCCGTCGCCGTTCTGACGGAAGCCGCTTCACTGGGCGGTCATGAATTTGCATTCTCTGAGCGCCGCATCGGCGGCGTGGCGATTGTGCAGGACGGCACGCCGCTGCCGGCCGAGACGCTGAGCGAAGCGCTGGCCAGCGATGCCGTTCTGCTGGGCGCGGTAGGCGGCAATGAGTTCAATTCCCTGCCCCCGGACAAGCGACCTGAAGCGGGTTTGTTGAAGATTCGTGCGGAGCTGGGTGGCTTTGCTAACCTGCGTCCGGCATTTGCATTCAAAGAACTGACGGTGAACAGTCCGCTGCGGTCTGAGGTGGTGGATGGGGCGGACATTCTGTTTGTGCGGGAGCTGCTGGGCGGTCTTTACTTCGGCAAGCCGCGGGAGTGGAACAAGGCAACCGGCGAAGCCTGGAACACGATGCGCTACACGCGCGAGGAGGTGGCCCGCGTGGCGCGCGTGGCCTTCCAACTGGCACGGCACCGTCGCAAAAAAGTGACCAGCGTGGACAAGGCCAACGTGCTTGAGGTTTCTCAACTCTGGCGCGCCACGGTGAATGAGGTTGCGACCGAGTTTCCCGATGTGACGCTGGAACACCAGTATGTGGATGCGATGGCGATGCACCTGATGAACCAGCCGCGCAACTACGATGTGGTGGTCACTGAAAACCTTTTTGGCGACATCCTTTCCGACGAGGCCGCGGTCATCACCGGATCGCTGGGCATGTTGCCGTCGGCGACCATCGGAGGCAAGGTCAATCTGTATGAGCCGGTCCACGGCTCCGCGCCCGACATTGCGGGCAAGGGCCTGGCCAATCCGCTTGGCGCGATTCTGACGGGCGCGCTGATTCTGCGTCACTCGGCAGGCCTTGAGACGGAAGCCGCAGCCATTGAGACTGCCGTGCGCAAGGTGCTGGAGCAGGGCTTCCGCACGCCGGATCTGGCCCGCGCCAATCCGCAAGGCTACCCGGTGCTCTCCACCAAGGAGATGGGCGCGAAGGTGCGCGAAACTGTGAAGGCATTGCTCGTCAATGCGTAACGCAAAAAAGCATACCGAGGATATGGATGAGTTCCGAACCAAAGACACTCTTTGAAAAGGTCTGGGAGAAGCATGTGGTGGTCGAGCCCAAGGGCGAGCCAACGCTGCTCTACATCGATCTGCAGCTATTGCACGAAGTCACTTCTCCGCAAGCTTTCGAGGGCCTGCGCCTGGCCGGCCGCAAGGTACGCAGGCCGGATCGCTCGATCGCCACGGTGGATCACAACGTGCCTACCACACTGGAAGGACGCCTCAACATCGTTGACCAGATCGCAGCCACGCAGATTGCCGCGCTGCGCAAGAACTGCGCCGACTTCGGCATCGAGCTCTACGATGTCAACTCGCGTGACCAGGGCATCGTGCACGTCATCGGGCCTGAGCTGGGCATCACCAAGCCCGGCATGACGATCGTCTGCGGTGACTCGCACACCTCCACGCATGGAGCCTTCGGCGCGCTGGCTTTCGGCATCGGCACCAGTGAAGTGGAGCACGTGCTGGCGACGCAGACGCTGCCGCAATCAAAGCCCAGAACCTTCCGCATCGCAGTTGAAGGCAAGCTGCCCAAGGGCGTCACGGCCAAAGACATCATTCTCGCCATCATCGGCCAAATTGGCACCGACGGCGCCACGGGTTGCGTCATTGAATACGCGGGCTCGGCCATTCGCGCGCTTTCGATGGAAGGCCGCATGACCATCTGCAACATGAGCATCGAGGCGGGCGCACGCGCGGGCATGATCGCCCCTGATGCGACGACTTTTGCGTACCTGGAGGGCCGGAGATTCAGTCCAAAGGGAGAGGCCTGGAAGGCTGCGGTTGCCGAGTGGAGCAAGCTGCCCAGCGATCCCGGTGCAACGTTCGACCGCGAACTCGTCATCGATGCGGCCACTCTGGTTCCTTACGTGAGTTGGGGCACCAGCCCCGGCATGGTAGCCCCAGTCACGGCCGTTGTGCCCGACCCCGCCGCCGCATCGTCCGAGCAGGAGCGCAAGGGCCTGGAGCGCGCTCTAGAATACATGGACCTGAAGGCCGGAACGAAGCTCGAAGATGTTTCCATCGACCGCGTCTTCATCGGTTCCTGCACCAACGGACGCCTCGAAGATCTGCGCGCAGCGGCGCGCATCGCCGCCGGATACAAGGTCTCAACCCATGTAAGCGCGATGGTGGTACCCGGCTCGCAAGCTGTCAAGGCGCAGGCCGAAAAAGAGGGCCTGGATCGCATCTTCCGCGAGGCAGGATTTGACTGGCGCGAACCCGGCTGTTCCATGTGCCTGGGGATGAATCCGGATATTCTTTCGCCTGGCGAGCGCTGCGCCTCGACCAGCAACCGCAACTTTGAAGGCCGCCAGGGACGCGGCGGGCGCACGCACCTCGTTAGTCCTGAGATGGCTGCAGCGGCTGCGATTGCCGGCCACTTTGTCGATATTCGTAACTGGCCCGTACGCGAGGAGGTAAAGGCCTGATGGAACCGTTTCGCACACTCACTTCACTGGCCGCGCCGCTCGACCGTACGAACGTTGACACGGACCAGATCATTCCCAAGCAGTTTTTGAAGCGCATTGAGCGTACCGGCTACGGCGACTTTCTGTTCTTCGACTGGCGCCGCACGGCCGCGGGCGATCCTGATCCCGCATTCGTCCTGAACATGCCGCGCTACAAAGGCGCGCAGATCCTCATCGCGGGCAAAAACTTCGGCTGCGGATCGAGCCGTGAACATGCGGCATGGGCTCTGAGTGACTTCGGCTTTCGCGCCGTGATTGCGCCCACCTTCGCCGATATCTTTTTCTCGAACGCGGGCAAGAACGGCATCGTGCTCGCCCGCCTGAGCGAAGAGCAGGTTGCCGAGTTGCTCCGCAGGGCGCAAGCCATCGCGGGCTATCAACTCACCGTCTCGCTCGAAGCACAGACAGTGACCGACAACCAGGGCTTCAAGGCATCGTTTGAGATCGATCCGTTCCGCAAGTTTTGCCTGCTGGAAGGGCTCGACGACATCGGCCTGACGCTGCGGCACTCGGCGGCGCTGGACACATTTGAAGCCAGGCACGATGAGGCTGGCTGGCTGAAAGCGAAGTAATCGAAGCCATCCAATCAAGCAGCACAACAGACTAGCCCGAGCTAGCGGTTACTAAGGAAATCATGACCATCGAAGGCAAGCGCCAGAGCATCCCGTTGACAGAAGGCCCCAGCCGCGCCGCTGCGCGCTCGTATCTGCGCGGGGCCGGATTCGCAAAAGACGACCTGCACAAGCCGATCATCGGCATCGCCAACACATGGACGGAAATCGGCACCTGTAACGTGCACCTGCGCGAAGTGGCGGAGGCGCTGAAGGAGGGCATTCGCGAAGCGGGAGGCACGCCGATGGAGTTTAACACCATCACCATCTCCGACGGCATCACGATGGGCACGCAGGGCATGAAGGCTTCGCTGGTCTCGCGCGAAGTAATCGCCGACTCGATTGAACTGGTTGCGCGCGGCAATCTCTTCGACGGCCTGGTCGGTATTGGCGGCTGCGACAAGAACATGCCCGGCATCATCATGGCGCTGTGCCGACTCGATATTCCCGGCATGATGCTCTACGGCGGTTCGATTGCTCCGGGCAAGCTCAACGGCGTCGATATTACGATTCAGAATGTGTTTGAGGGGATCGGCTCCCATGCAGCAGGACGCATCGACGATGCGGGCCTGGAAGCGCTGGAGGCCAATGCCTGTCCCGGCGCGGGCGCGTGCGGCGGCCAGTTCACCGCGAATACGATGGCGATGTCCGGTGAGATTCTCGGCATTTCGCCGATTCAGCTTTCCGGTGTTCCCGCGACGGCCAAGGACAAGCACGCAGCCACACGCGAGGCCGGCCGCATCCTGATGGATGCCGTGCGCGCCAACCGTCGCCCCTCGCAGATCATCACCCGCAAGTCGATTGAGAATACGATCGCGAGTGTCGCGGCAAGCGGCGGATCCACAAACGCCGTGCTGCATCTGCTGGCCATTGCGAAGGAGATGGGCATTGCGCTCTCCATCGACGACTTCGACACGATCAGCAAACGCACGCCGTTCATCTGCGACCTGACTCCGGCGGGCAAGTTTGTGGCTTCTGATTTTCAGGCCGCCGGAGGTTCGCGCCTCCTTGCCAAACGCCTTATTGACGCGGGCTATGCCGATGGAGCCACGCTCACCATCAGCGGAAAGACGCTGGCGCAAGAGGCCGCTCAGGCTTATGAGACTCCGGGCCAGGTCGTCATTCACACCTTCGACAAGCCCATCAAACCAAACGGCGGGCTCGTCATCCTCAAGGGTAACCTTGCGCCTGAGGGCTGCGTGATGAAGGTCGCTGCTGCGGATCGCTACGATCATCGCGGGCCTGCGCGGGTTTTTGACACGGAAGAAGCCTGCTTCGCCGCTGTGCAATCCGGCCAGATCAAGCCGGGAGACGTTCTAGTAATTCGCTACGAAGGCCCCAAGGGCGGCCCCGGCATGAGGGAGATGCTGCAAGTGACCGCGGCCATCTCGTCCAACGCAGAACTGAGCGCACATGTGGCCTTGCTCACAGACGGTCGCTTCTCCGGCGCCACACGCGGGTTCACCGCGGGCCACGTAGCTCCTGAGGCCTTTGTCGGCGGGCCCATCGCCGCAGTGCGCGAGGGCGACATGATCCACTTCGACATTCCTAACCGTACGCTGACGCTCGAAGTCAGCGACGAGGAAATTGCCGCACGGCTCAAGAACTTTGCGCCGCCTGCATTGCGCTGGCCCGCAGGCGTCTTTCGCAAATATGTTGACCGCGTAAACAGCGCTTCAAAGGGCGCAACCACGTAAAAGCTGATCACTGATCGGCAACGGCTGATTACTGAACCCTGACAAAGGAGTCACCATGGGAACGAACGCCAATACGCAAGCATCGAATGCCCACCTCACCACACCCACGCGTCTCACCGGCGCGGAAATTCTGTGGGCCACGCTGGTGGGCGAGGGCGTAACGGATGTCTTCGGCTATCCCGGCGGGGCGATTCTGCCGGCCTATGACGCGCTGCGCAAGTTTCCCATTCATCACGTCCTGGTGCGCCACGAGCAGGGCGCGGCACACATGGCCGATGGCTATGCGCGCGCCTCGGGCAAAGTTGGCGTGGCCATCGCCACCAGCGGCCCCGGCGCGACGAACCTCATCACGGGCATCGCAACCGCGATGCTGGACTCCATTCCGATTGTCTGCATCACGGGCAACGTCTCCAGCAAAGTGCTCGGCACCGATGCTTTTCAAGAAGTGGACATCACCGGCATCACGCTGCCTGTGACCAAGCACAACTTCCTGGTGCATCGCACGGAAGATATTGCGCCGGCGCTGCGTCACGCCTTTCAGATAGCCACCTCCGGTCGTCCCGGCCCGGTGCTCGTCGACATTACAAAGGACGCACAGCAAGGCACTGCGATCTTTGACTTTGAAGCGGCCAAGCCGCGCGCTTATCGGCCCCATCCCATGCTGCACGTTGAGGAATCGGGGCTGGCGCACGCAGCTGAGCTCATTCGCAACGCTAAGCGGCCTGTCATTCTGGCCGGACACGGCGTCATCGAGTCCGGCGCGATGGAGCAGGTGCGCACGCTGGCTGAGCGCGCGCAGATTCCCGTGGCACTCACGCTGCTGGGCCTGGGCTGCTTCCCTGCTTCGCACGCACTGAACATGGGCATGATGGGCATGCACGGCGAGGCATGGGTCAATCACGCCATTCAGGAAGCCGATCTGCTGATCGCCTGCGGGATGCGCTTTGATGATCGCGTCACGGGCTCCACATCCACGTATGCGCTGAAGGCCAAAAAAATTCATATCGAAATTGACCCCGCAGAGATTAATAAGAACATCAAGGTCGATGTGGCGCTGGTGGGCGATCTGCGCGCGGTGCTTGAAGACCTGCTGCCCCGCATCCCCGGCCGCGACGGCAGCGCCTGGCTCAAGACGATTGACGCCAGCAAGGGCGCCGTCTCGGTGCGCGACATCAAGAACCTGCCCGACTCCGGCCATCTGTATGCGGCGCATGTGATGCACGACCTGTGGCGCATCACGAGCGGTGACGCCATCGTCGCCACCGACGTGGGCCAGCATCAGATGTGGGAAGCGCAGTACTTTCACCACGAGAAGCCGCGCACGCTCATCACCTCCGGCGGACTCGGCACCATGGGCTTTGCATTGCCCGCGGCCATCGGCGCCAAGGTGGCCTGCCCCGACAGGGAGGTCTGGGTGATCGCCGGCGACGGCGGCTTCCAGATGACAGCGTCCGAACTGGCGACCATCGTACAGGAGAAGATCAAGATCAACATCGCCATCATCAATAACGGCTATCTGGGCATGGTGCGCCAATGGCAGGAGTTCTTCTACGAGCGCAACTACGAGGCCACTCCGCTGGTCAGTCCGGACTTCGTGAAACTGGCTGACGCGCATGGCATTCAAGGCCGCGCCGTGCGCACCCGCACCGAGTTGGCCGAGGCCGTCAGCGTTGCACGCTCCGCGCCCGGCGCATTCCTGCTCAACTTCCTGGTTGAGAAGGAAGACTCGGTTTACCCAATGATTCCCGCCGGGAATGCATTGCACGAGATGATCCGCCGGCCCGGCAAAAATCCGCTGGTGGAGTCGCCGGACGACAAGTAAGTCGCACATCCAGGAGCAAAAAGTCATCATGCTGCATACATTCGTTGCCTATGTGGAAGACCTGCCGGGCGTGCTTACGCGCGTGGCGTCGCTTTTTCGCCGTCTCAATATCAACATCAGCTCGCTCACGGTGGGTCGCAGCGAGCGGCCCGGCCTGTCTCGCCTGACGCTGGTCTGCGAGTCCTCGGCCGAGGCAGGGCATCGCGTTCGCGCCAGCCTCTTCAAGCTGGAAAATGTCGTGGACGTGGACGACATCGCCCAGGCCCCATCGGTCACACGCGAGCTGGCGCTCATCAAGGTTGCCGCCTCGCCGCGCAACCGCGCTCAGATCTTCGATCTGGTCGAGGTCTTCCGCGCCCGCATCGTCGATCTGACTTCGGAGTCGCTGATGATTGAGATGACCGGCGTGGAAAGCAAGATTGAAGGCCTCATTGAGGTGCTGCGCGAAGACGAAGGGCGCATCCTTGAAATCTGCCGCAGCGGCAAAATGACGATGCGGCGCGGCCATCATATTTCCAGCGTTCTGAAGGCCATGGGCGCAGGCCCCGATGAAAAGTCCGAGGCCGAGAACCAACCGGAAGCTCTTGAAGCAGGCGCTGCCACCGAGCCGGAATAAGCCGGCGCTGCCAGCCCCTACCGTTCAAATCAACATTCCCAACGCACACAAAGGAAAAATCGAGAACATCATGGCCAAGACTTACTACGATCACGCCGCCGACCTCACGCTCATCCAGGCCAAAAAGGTCGCCATCATCGGCTACGGCTCCCAAGGTCACGCCCACTCACTCAACCTGAAAGACTCCGGCGTCCAGGTCAAGGTTGGCCTTGCCGCAGGCTCCAAGTCCATCGCCAAGGCGCAGAAGGCCGGCCTGGAAGTGGACACCGTTGCCGCCGTCACCAAGTGGGCCGACGTGGTCATGATCCTGACGCCCGACCAGACCCAGGCAAAGATTTACGCGGAGGAGATTGCACCGAACCTGAAGCCAGGCACGCTGCTGCTCTTCGCGCACGGGTTCAACATCCACTTCAAGACCATTCTGCCCGCGGAGAACATTGATGTAGCGCTCGCAGCGCCCAAAGCTCCCGGCCATCGCGTGCGCGAGGTCTTCACGGAGGGCGGCGGCGTACCCGGCCTGATTGCCGTTCACCAGGACGCCACAGGGAAGGCGCATGCGCTGACACTGAGCTACCTGAAGGGCATCGGCTGCACGCGCGCCGGAGTGCTGGAAACCACCTTCAAGGAAGAGACTGAGACGGATCTTTTTGGCGAACAGGCTGTGCTCTGCGGCGGCGTGAGCGCGCTGATCAAGGCGGGCTATGAAACGCTGGTGGAAGCGGGCTATCAGCCGGAGAGCGCCTACTTCGAAGTGCTGCACGAGCTCAAGCTGATTGTCGATTTGATCTATCGCGGCGGCCTGGCCTACATGCGCTACTCCATCAGCGATACAGCGGAGTGGGGCGACTATGTGAGCGGCCCGCGCGTAATCAACGAAGAGAGCAAGAAAGCGATGAAGGCAATTCTGACCGAGATTCAGGACGGGACTTTTGCCAAGCGCTTCCTTGCTGACCAGAACTCCGGTCGGAAAGAGTTCATGGCCTTCCGCGAAGCCGAAGCCAAGCACCCGATTGAGATCGTGGGGAAAAAACTGCGCGCCTCGATGCCGTTCCTCGATCCGGTCACAGTGGAAGAAGTGGCGAAGAGCCGGTAAGCAGCTCCCATCCTGCAACAGAGACTGCCCTGCAATGCGTCACATTGCAGGGCAGTCTCTGTTCTATCGTCTTGTCGTGAATACCCGTCAGCGCATACTCTGACCCGGTTTCGGCGCATTCAGGTTGAGGCGTAGAAGCAGCGCCCCTGCCTGCGTCGAGTGAATGGCGATGGTGGAGCGAATTTACCTTGCCGCTGTGAGGGACTGCACGGGAACCAGCATGTCTTCTTTGCGCATCACGAGGTTGGTGGCGTTCAGCGTAGCCAGCTCAAAGCCGTGGCCGTGGGTGATGGCGTCTGTGGGACAGGCCTCGACACAGTATCCGCAGAAGATGCAGCGGTTGTAGTCGATGTTGTAAACCTTGGCGTAGCGCTCCGACGAGGAGATGCGCTTTTCATCGGAGTTGTCCGCAGCCTCAATATAGATGCAGTTTGAGGGGCAGGCGGCGGCGCAGAGGAAGCAGGCCACGCACTTTTCGAGGCCGTTTTCGTCGCGCTGCAGTACGTGCTTGCCACGGAAGCGCGGTTGGAAGATAGCCCCGCGCATGGGACCCGGGCCGTCGGGATAGTTCTCCACCTGCGTGGGCTGGAAGATCTCCCCGAAGGTGATGCTCATGCCTTTGGCAATGGCGGCAATGTTGCCCACAATCGACATGCATCCAGTATACGATGAAGGCCGGGAGAGATTCATGAGGCGAGGTGCGAAGAGAGCAATTGTCCTGACGCTCGGACTTGGCCTGTGGACGACCGGCACGGATGGACAGCAGAGACCCAGCATGCCGATGGGGCCGCCGCCGGAGCCTGATACGAGCCGCATTCAACAGCAGATGGCGGCAAAGGCCGTCGCCGGGCCGCTGCGGGTAACATTCGACAGGAAATCCGCAGAGTGGACGCCGGAGAAGCTGGCGGCGCTGCCGCATACGACGATCACGGTGTTCGACGCGCACAGCAAGGCCAGCGAGACCTACTCCGGCGTGCCGGTAATTGATCTGCTGGCACCGCTGGGGTTTCCGCAAGAGCCGAAGGGCAAGGACTACCGGCTCTATCTGGTGGCCGAAGGGGCGGACGGCTACGCGGTGGTCTACGCGATGGCCGAGGTAATTCCCGCGGTGCATGACGCGACAGTGATGGTGGCCGATGCGATGGACGGCAAGCCGCTGGGCTCGACGGGGCCGCTGCAGCTTGTGGCTACGGGAGAAAAGCACCCGGCGCGGTGGGTAGGGAATCTGGTGTCGATCCGCGTGGAGACGGCGCGCTAAAGCCCGGCACGATGCCCCCCATCGAGGAGCAGGGCGCCTTACTTGCCAGGATGCGCGGGGCCGACCTGATCGCGGCACTTGCAGGGCTTTTCGTTTTCATGCACCGGCCTGGGGTGCAGCAGGTCGCGGCAGAGCTGGGAGTCCTGGCCGTCGGCAAAGCCGGGCACCGCGTCCTGCGCGCTGCAAAGCCTCTGCTCCATGGCGGCTGCCTGCTTATCGCTCACCTGCTGGACGCGATCCAGGCTGTGCCACGGGTCGATGTCGTACTGGTAGACATAGTCTTCCGCGGGCTTTTGCGCGCCGTAGTCGAAGTGGGTCCAGGAGCCGGCAAACTCGTTCCCGCTGGGATCAGCCAGTACGGCGAAGACCTGTGTCCATGTGACACCGGGCGGCGGGTTGGCGCTGTGGACTGTAACGGCCTGATTCCCGTGCAGCCATCGCGCGCCCCAGCCGTGCTGCGTGATGTCGTAGTAGAAAACGGTGAAGAAGGTGGAGGCGTTGCACGCGCTGCAATCGTCGTAAAGAGCGCCTAGTTCGCGCGAGCGGCCGGGCGTGAGCTGGATCCAGTCGAGCAGGCGCAGATCGGCGCCCTGCAGCAAGCGCAATACGGCATGCGAGGTGAGCGAGACGCTCCAGACATTGAAGGTGTCTGTGCCCACCGCGCCCTGCGGGTTGGCACGGAGCGTGGTGACGACCAGGGCCGCGTCATATTGCACGCCGATCTCGCGGATCGCGGTCCATTTTTCAGGCTCTAGCGAACGGGTGACCCAGGCGATGACATCCTGATCCTGGGACGAGTGAAAGTCAACCCAGTGGAAGGAGTCGGGGGCCTGCTGGGCGATGGAGGGCCTCAGCATAGCAAGAAGTGTTGCGACGAGAAAAACCAGGTGTCTGCAAATCAGGGGTCTGCAAATCGCACCGCGCATATCTTCAGGGTATAACAAGGGCACTGCGAACCTTTAAATGCCCAGCCTGGCCCACATGGCATCCACTTTGGCTTTGGTGTCGCGGTCCATCTCAATCATCGCGGGCCAGGGGCGCTCGAAGCCTTCGGCCTTCCATTTGCGCGTGGCGTCGATGCCCATCTTGGAGCCGTAGTTCGGCAGGCGCGAGGAGTGATCGAGCGAGTCGACAGGGCCGAGCGTGAACTGGATGTCGCGTTCGGGGTCAATGTTGTTAGCGACGCGCAAGACCACCTCGCCCACATCCTGCACGTCGCAGTCTTCGTCCACCACCACGATGCACTTGGTAAACATGGCCTGGCCGAGGGACCAGATGGCGTTCATCACCTTGCGCGCCTGGCCGGGATAGGACTTTTTGATGGAGACCAGCATGAGATTGTGAAAGACGCCTTCGACGGGGAGATGCACATCGACAATCTCGGGAATGGTCATCTTCATCGCGGGGAGGAAGATGCGTTCAACGGCCTTGCCCATCCATGCGTCCTCCATGGGCGGCTTGCCGACGATAGTGGCGGCGTAGATGGGATCCCTGCGATGCGTAATGCAGGTGATGTGGAAGACTGGGTACTCGTCGGTCATGGTGTAGAAGCCGGTGTGGTCGCCGAAGGGTCCCTCGCTGCGCAGCTCGCCGAGTTCTACGTACCCCTCGAGGATGATTTCTGCGTGAGCAGGGACTTCAAGATCGACAGTCTCGCACTTCACGATCTCGACCGGCTTGCCGCGGAGAAAACCTGCGATCATGAATTCCTCGACCTCAGGCGGCGCAGGGACAATGGCGGCAAAGGTGGTCGCGGGATCGGTGCCGATGGCGACGGCCACCTCCAACCGCGAGCCTTTCAGATTGCCCATAGCCACCTGCGGCAGGCCGCCGATGGGACCGTCCGGAATGCTGACAGCCCCGCCTGCGGACTCTGCCATGGCGGCGACGCGGGCGGTAGCGGAGCCGGCGTCAGAGGCCGCGGATGCGGCAGCGCGCAAGGCTTCACGGTAGTGCTCGGCGGCGACCTTCTGCCGCTGCCAGTGCATGCCGGTGGTGCGGCCGTCGTAGACCTGCATGCGATACATGCCGATGTTGCGCTTGCCGGTGCGCGGGTCGCGCGTGTGGACACAGGGCAGCGTAATGAACCGCCCACCGTCATGCGGCCAGCACTTGAGAATAGGGAAGGCGTTGAGGTCGATGTCGTCTTTGAGGATGACTTGCTTGCAGGGCGCGTCTTTTGTGCTGACAGTTTTTGGGAAGGCGCTGGTGAGAGCGCCGAGCTGCGGCAACATTTTTAGCTTGTCGAGGAGACCCTCGGGAGCCTTCACATTCATCAGGCCGTGAATGCGCTCGGCAATCTCATCGAGCCGTTCGACGCCAAGCGCCATGGCCATACGGCGCTCGCTGCCGAATTGGTTGATGAGGACCATTTGACCGGGATGGCCCTTGACGTTTTCAAAGAGCAGCGCGGGGCCGCCGGGCGCGTAGTTCCCTTTCGTTTTGTCCTGAGTGCGCGCGTGGCCGCCTGCGCCGATTTTTGACGCGCGGTCGGTGATCTCAGTGATCTCCAGCTCCGGAGAGACCTCTTCGCGAATGCGCTTGAGTTCGCCGTGCTTTTCAAGAGTCTTGATCCAGTCGCGCAGGTCGTCGTAGGCCAAGGTTATCTGCTCCGTGCGGTGATTACCGTTCTCTTTCATACTACGGCTTGAGGCAGTAACGCGGTACAGCCTGCCCGCCGTTGGGAACAGTGGATTCTTGAACTCGAGAAGGCTTTGTTTTCTCCTTCGGGATATGGCATACTCCCACGCACGGCATGGGAGCCGTAGAAGGAGAACTTCGAGATGCATCATCCTCCCCTGCATCGATGCAAGTCCTACATCAAATTTCCTAAACCTGAAGCGCGGGCCGCGGCTTTGCCGTGGAACGTGCCGAACCTGTGCGCCGCGTACAACTGGCCCGCGCAACGCGCTGGGGGCGGCGTGATCGCAATCGTAGAACTGGGCGGCGGCTGGGTGATGCCCGACATCGACGCCTACTTCCAATCGCTGGGCCAGCCAACGCCGTCCATCACGGATGTCTCCGTGGATGGAACGCAGAACAGCCCGAACCAGAGCGGCAGCGCCGGCGATGCAGACGTTGAAGTGGCCCTGGACATTGAAGTTGCAGCGGCTTCCTACTTTGCGGCGACGGGCAAGGCTGCAACGATCCGCATGTACTGGTCGCAGGACATTGCCGCCGCGGTGAAGATGGCGACGGCAGACGGCTGCGATGTGTGCTCCATCTCCTGGGGCGCTGATGAGGCAATTTGGGGCACAACGGCGGCGGAACAGATGGAGTCCACTGCGACGGCCGCCACCAGTTCCGGCATGATTGTCTTTGCGGCCGCGGGCGATAACGACTCCAGCGATGGTGGGCCGACCCCGGCGAATGTGGATGTGCCGTCGTCCTGTCCGCACGTGGTGGGTTGCGGAGGCACCAACAAGACGGCGTCCACCGAAACCGTGTGGAACGACAACCCTGGACAGACCAACGGTGAAGGCACCGGGGGTGGATACTCGACGATCTTTCCCGTCCAGGCCTTTCAGGTTGGCGCGCCCCCCGCGCCTGCGGGCTCCACCGCCGGTAAGGGAAGGATGGTGCCGGATGTTACCGGCGATGCCGACCCCCAGACCGGGTACTACATTTTCGTGCATGGAGCGTCAACGGTGGTGGGCGGCACCAGCGCAGTGGCACCGCTTTATGCAGGTCTGTTTGCCGCTTTAGGCACCAAGCTGGGCTTTGTGACGCCGAAGCTGTGGCAGAACCAGGGAGCGTTCAACGACATCACGGTAGGGAGCAACGGCTTTTACAGCGCCGGGCCCGGGCCGGACCCATGCAGCGGCCTGGGCTCGCCGATCGGCATACGTCTAGCGGCGTTGTTCTGAGAACGCGCTGAAGGGCTCAGTGGGCCCCTGAGACTACCTGTACCAAGGGCTGCGCAGGCGCGATAGCATCGAGAGGATAGCCCCGCCGCTTCCACTCCTCGAAGCCGCCTCGCAGCGGTCGAACACGCTCAATGCCGAGCTTGTGCAGGATGAGCGCGGTCTTGGCCGCGGTGGCCTCGCTGGGGCAGGTGCAATAGAGGACTATGTCGCGGTCGCGGGGAATCTCGCTGATTCGAGCGGCCAGGGCTTCGGGCGTCAGGTGCAGCGCGCCGGGCAGGGTGTAGGGATCCGGCAGCAGCTCAAGCGGATGGCGCAGATCGACGATGAAGACCTCCTCACCGGCATCCAACTGGCGCTTCAATTCTTCGGGGTCGAGCCGCGCGTCAACCAGTTTGCGCAGGAAGAGTTCGCGGCGATAAATCCGGGCGAGGAAGAAGCCGACAATGCCAAGAATGAGGAGCGCGCCTGAAAAGCGACCCACCAGGTTGAGCAGGCTGGGGTCGCGCTTGAGCGCATCGCCGAAGAGACGGCCAACCGTCAACAGTCCCCCGACCCACAGGGACGAGCCGATGCCGTCATAGAGAAGGAACTGCGCCATGGCCATGCCGTTTTCGCCGGCTACGGGAGGGGCGAGCGTGGCCAGGCCAGGGACAAACTTGGCAATGACGAGCGTGACAGCGCGGCGGCTGGCAAAGGAGTTCTGGGTCTGACGGACGCAGACGGCCGGCTCCAGGGAGAGCTTGCAGAGAATTCGCAGGACATGGTGCCCGTAGCGGCGGCCGATGAGGAACCAGGCTGTATCCGCCAGGAGCGATGCGGCCAGCCCTGCAAAAAAGGAAAGCGGAAAGCTGAGCTCATGCTCAGCCGAAAGCGCGCCCGCCGCCAGCAGGACAGGAACGGCTGGCAGAGGCAGACCAGCCTGCTCCACCAGAACCCAAAGGAAGAGCAGCAGATAGCCGTAGAGGAGAAGGATATGCGTGGGCAATGCCATAAGAGGACGACCTGCTTGCTCAGGAATCAGGAAGCTCCGCGCCTCTCAGCCAAGCCGGACGAGATGCAGAGAAGCTCTTCCTTTATCGGATGAACAAGCGGAGATTTCGTTGCAATCTCTGCCAGATGGAAAAGTGCAGGGGCGCACAGGAGGCAGCTTCGCGGGCAGAACCAGTAAGTCTGCTACTGCGCAGCGTGTTGGGACTCGACGGCAGGCTCTGATGCACGCGCGGTCTGCTGATCTTTGCCGGCAAAGTAGTTGCGGTCCCAAAGGTTCTTGTAGAACTCACCGGTGAGCTCGGCGGCGCGTGGTCCAAAAGTTGGCCGCCCGCCCTCCAGGAAGAAGACTGTGACCATGTTCCCCTGCGGCGTCTCGGAGTAGGAGGCAAACCAGCCAAAGCGGGTGCCCTTGTCAGAGCAAGTGCCCGTTTTGCCGAAGACAGGCAGTTCCTGGAAGTTGGCGCGTAGACGCCTTGCCGTGCCGTATTGGACTGCTCCGGCCATGCCGTCCTGCAGGTCCGGAACATACTTGGCGATATCCAGGGTGCGCTTGACCTTGGGCTGGAAGCCGGCGATCTCTTCCGGCGTGGCGGGATGCTGCAGGTAGTAGAGGGTTCCGCCGTTTGCGATGGCTGCCACCAGGGCGCCGAGTTGCAGGGGCGTCATGGAAACACCCTGTCCGAAGCTGCACATGCGGCCGACGCCGCCTTCCGAGGCCGGGATCGGCTCATCGGGATAGACGCCCAGCTGCTCACCCTGAATGTGATAACCGGCCAGTTCGCCGAGCCCAAACTGATTGGCATAGTGGCGGACCCGGTCAAAGCCCAACTCGCGGCCAAGCTCCTCAAAGTAGAGGTTGTTGCTGTGGGCGATGGCCTGGGTCATGTTCATGCGGAAGCCGGCCAGCTGCACCATGGTGTCTCGCGTAACCAGCCCCTCAGACAGCGCAGCGAGGGCCACGGAGAGCTTGATGGTCGAGCAGGGTTCCGCGCCCGGCGCGAGAGCCAGTTTCTGATTGACCATGGCCAGGATGCGTCCATTGGCGGGATTGATGACCACGGCCGTGCCATTCATGTCGCCCATGGCGTCAATGGCTGCCTGGCGCACGACGGGATCCTCGCCGGTGGTGACGTCACCCTCCCCGACTGCGCCGGTCACGAAGGAGCTGGCGGTGAAACGCTCATAGTAGCGATGGCGGTGCGTGCGCAGGCTGGCGCGACGCACGGTTGCCGCTCCGGACACCGAGCTATGCACGGCTGCGGTGTGCGACGCTGCGTGCCTGGCTGATGCGCCTTGCGCGGTGTGGTGTGCAGTAGTGCGGTGCGTGCGCGCGTGTGCGCCGGCGGAAAGGTGCTGGCTGGCTGGCTTTGAGTGATGCAGGGTATGAGGCGCATTCAGCGCAATGGCGGGGCCGGCGCAGCATCCAAAAATAACAAGCATGAGGCCCCAGGCCCGAACGCAAGACTGTCTCATCCAGCTAGTATCCTCTCCATTGCGACTCTATCGTCCTGCGTTTCCGTGCCCGGACTGCACTTAAGTAATTTGAATAGAACGAGCAACAATCAAAAGATCGCGGTCATGATGATCCGACCGGCAAAGAAAAATTGCAAAAAACAAACAAGAGATGGATGCAATTCTCATACGGTCCAGCGAAACTGTTGCTTCTTTCTACAATACCTGAAACACAGGCAGAAATTGCAGGAAAATCACTTGCAGCAGCCCCAATTCCGCGCTCCTGCAAAGAGTAAAGCGCTTCCCCTTCAACACCTGCGAGCGCAACCGGGGCAGTCAAGTCTTAAAACTGCAGTCGTCGCATAAAGGCCGGGACGTCCAGATCCCGCTCAGGTTCCTCAGAGGGCTCTTCAGAGATCGATGCCTCAGGCCTGGCGATCTGAGCTTCCGGTGGGGTCGCGATGTGGACACCATCGCCCATGTCAGAGGCATAGTCCCTGGGCAGCGGCGTGTAGGCGGCCTCTTCAGCGAGTTCAGCAAACTGCGGCCGCGCCGGGGCAAAATCCTGCTCGCGCAAGTCAAGAGATGTCGCCTCCTCTTCCGCCACTGCGACGCGGGCAGAATGAGCGGCGGAGGATCCGGCGACTTCTGCGCCGCGCGATAGGCCTTCTTCCTCTTCGCTCTGGAAGCGCGCCCGCGCTGGTGCTGTGATGGCGGGCGCCTCCGGTTCGCGCATCCAACTGTCCGGTGCCACCACGGGCACGGAAACGACCGGGACCTCTTCCACGTTCAACATGCGCGCGCGGCGCTCCGGCATCTGATCGCGGAAGCCGGTGGCGATGACGGTGATCTTGACCTCGTCGCCCATACGCTCGTCCTGCACGGCGCCGAAGATAATATTGGCATCTTCATGGGCGGCAGACTGGATGAGCGAAGAAGCCTCATTGACCTCGGAGAGCTTCAGAGAGCTGGATCCGGTGATGTTGATGAGGATGCCGCGCGCCCCGTCGATGGCGCCCGCCTCCAGCAGCGGGGATGCCATGGCCGCCTGTGCCGCCTCAATGGCGCGGTTTGAGCCGGAGCGCACAGCCGTGCCCATCACGGCATGTCCCATGCCGGCCATGGTGGTTTTTACGTCGGCAAAGTCGCGGTTGATGATGCCGGGGATGGTAATGATGTCGCTGATACCCTGGACGCCCTGCCGAAGAACATCGTCCGCGACGCGGAAACTCTCAAAGAAGCCGGCATCCTTGGCCACGGCGAGCAGCTTCTCGTTGGGGATCACAATCATCGTGTCGACGCTCTCAAGCAGCTCTTTCAAGCCGCGCTCAGCCTGCTGCAAACGACGCTTGCCTTCAAACGAGAATGGGCGCGTAATCACCGCGACAGTCAGGATGCCCATTTCACTGGCCAGTGAGGCAATAACGGGCGCAGCGCCGGTGCCGGTGCCGCCGCCGAGACCAGCGGTCACGAAGACCATGTCCGCGCCTTCCAACGCTTCAATGATCTTTTCCGAATCCTCCAGGGCGGCGCGGCGGCCCACATCGGGGTTCGCTCCCGCGCCAAGGCCTGAGGTAAGACGCACGCCGAGCTGCAGTTTGACCGGGGCCTGCGAGAGCTTGAGGGCCTGCACGTCGGTGTTGGCGGCGATGAATTCCACGCCTTCAAGCCCGGCCTGGATCATGCGATTGACGGCATTGCCACCGCCGCCGCCGACGCCGATAACCTTGATGCGGGCTCCGCGCGGGCTTTCGTCGTGAAACTGAATGCGCATCTCTCCGGCTTCGTTTGACTGCTGCTCCATGGGACGTGAGCCTCCTTCAAAGTTCTCCAGTTAAAAACTGGCTGCAAAAAGTGCGCGCAATTTGGCGCGCAGTGTATTGCTTTCCGCCGCACGGGTTACACGCGTGCGATGGGCGTACAAGAGCGTTCCGATCAAGGTCGCAAAGGCCGGGTGGGCCAGTTCGCCCGGCATATTAGAGAGCCTGACCGGCATCCCTGTCCGGGCTGGAACGCGCAGTTGACTCTCCGTTACATCCAGCATACCGGGCAGGGCCGAGCCACCGCCCGTAAGCACGCATCCGGCGCCGAGCGCATCGAGCACGCCGCCATGCCTGAGGCTTTCCTTTACAAAGAACATCAGCTCGCGGGCCCTTGGTTCGAGGATCTCCGCAACGGTGCGCAGGGCGAGCCGCTTCGGCTGGGGATTGGCAATGTCGATCTGGGCTTCCTGCGGAACCGCGGTGACGACGGCATGGCCGAATTGACGCTTGAGGTCCTCGGCCTGCGCGACGGGCATCTGGAGGCCGACGGCGAGATCGTTGGTGAAGTGCGCGCCGCCCACAGGAATCGACCCGGTGTGCGCGACCGCGCCTTCAAAGAACACGACGAGGTCACTGGAATGTGCACCGACGTCAAGCAGGCAGACGCCGAGCTCGCGCTCGTCGGAGGAAAGTGTGGCTTCCGCCGCGGCGATCGACTCAAGCACGGCCTCTGTGACCTCAAGGCCGGCGCGATTGGCGCAGGTGATGGTGCTCTGCATCGCGCTGCCGGAGCAGGTGGCGATGTGCAGATCCACCTCCAGCCGAGCGCCTACCATGCCGATGGGGTCGAAGATGCCGGGCTGATCGTCGAGGATGAACTGGCGTGGGAGCAGGTGCAGGATTTCGCGATCGGGCGGGCGCTCGACGGCGCGCGCGCGGTCAATGGCGGCGCGCACGTCGTCTCTTGTAATTTCGCGCATGCGGCTGCCCAGGTCGAGGCCGCCATTGGTGTTGACGCCGCGAATATGCGGACCGCCCACGCCGACCACGCATGCATCAATGTTGGCGCGCGCGGCTGCTTCGGCGTGATCCACGGCCGCCTTGACGGCCCTGGCCGCCGGGCCCAGGTCGGCGATAAGCCCCTTGCGCATGCCCGCGGACTCAACCAGGCCGTGGCCGCGATAGCGAAGAGCGCCTTCATTCAGGTCAGCGGCAAGCACGCGCGTCCACGCGCTGCCCACGTCCAGGACTACGATCAGGTTGTCTTGCTTCTGGCTCATCGTTCTCAGCTCACTGTCCCTGCCGTGCCGCTGCGGCTGCCCTGGGGCTGTTTGTCGTTTGCCTGGTCTTGTGGAGCGGGGCGTGTTTGGCCTCCGCGCGCTTCCTGGCTTTGGCTCGCGCCGCGCGCTGCCTGGCCGCGGCCTTTTCGATGTCAGCCTGACTCAGTCGCCCCTTCGCCGTCTTTGTGCCGGCGGGATGGCTCGACGAAACCATGGGCTTTGCGACATTCGGCTTCACAGGCTTGACGGCGGCGGAAGCGCGCTTGACAGGAGCGGGAGCCTGCTTCGCGCCCTGCTTGACGCCGGGTCTGGGCTCGGGCTGCGCCGGTTTGCTCTCAGGCGCAGTTGCGGCGGCCTGGTCGCCGGGTGCTGCGGGAGTCATCTGCAAAATAACCTGCTGGTCATAGCGCAGGTCCACTTCCGCAAGCTTCGGGTATTGCTGACGCCACCCCGCGATGTGCGCCTTGTAACGCTGGTAGCGCTCAAGGAAGTGGTCCTCGCCGAAATGGGCCAGGATGTCCGCGCCCTGCTCGGGCATCAGCACGCGCGCATCCTCGGGATCGGTCAGATCAATCTCTGAAATCTGATCCGAGTTATGCTGGCCGTTCGCGTCCAGATCGCCCATGAGGCGCAGATAGACGGCCATGCGCGCCTTGCGCGAGGGTAGCGGGTCGCGAGCGTCGATGCCCGTGAGCACGGGGAACGAGTAGTGATGCTGCGCCATGGCCGCAGCCGGCATGTCGAGCAGGACGCCGTTGGCATCGACGAGACCGATCTGCTGATTGTGGCGGACAAAGGCGACCGGCTGGCGCTCGACGATCGACACGCGAATCTGATCGGGCAATAGGCGCATGACAGACGCGCGCTCGACCCATGGAATCTGCTCCAACTGATTGCGGCGCTCACTCAACGGAACAAAGAAGATGTTGCGGCCGATGTCGGCGCCAAACAACGGCAGAAGATCGGCGCGGCTCACTTCCCCGAGGCCGGTGGCCTGAATGTTGCCGGAACCTTCAATGCGAAACTGAGAATCGTGATCGAAGAAGTGCCTGACCAGGTGCAACGCCACTGCAGCGCCGGCCAGAAGGAACACGCCTGCGACACTGAGAAGAATGCGACTCCATGTGCCGGAGGGTCGCCACCACGGCTGGCGCGGACCGTCATACCGTCTGCGGCCGGAGATCTCTTCGTCGTCAGAGTCTTCCATGTCGACCGGCATGCCGGGCAGGCCCCGATTGGAAAAGGGCATAGCTTTCTGTGCGCGCCGGAAGCGAGGTTCCATGGGCGCATCATCTTCCCACACAAGGGGACGAGTTTGATTACTGCCTTTGATCGCCACGCCTGAGCAAGGTCGTGAGATTCGCCAGATCTCACTATAGCCCGCGCGGATGCTGGCCCAGGGGACGAGTAACAATGGGGGAACCCGTTGCGTAACGAGGCCGGGAGCGCCGGCTCATCGGCGACCGGCAGGAGGCCGCCTGCCGCGCCTGCAGGAAGCACGATACGGCTGCCGCAGAGACTGGAGCGGCAGCCATATAGCTCAAGCCCATTCGAGCGTGAGCACGGAGTCGGCCGGGTGCTCCACGGCCAGCGCCTGGGTCCCGTGGACGAGTTGCGTGCGCGTCTGGGGACCGCGATTGGCCAGCACGACGACAAAGCTGCCATCGGGATTGCGGAAGCCCGAATGCGTGACCTGGCCGCCTGCGACCGGTCCGCCCACTCCATCGGTGGCGAAGACCTTTGCGCCGCGCCGCACATGCCTGGAGTAATGCGCGAAGGCCCAGTACTGACCGCTGCGTGTGATCTGGTGGGTCGCGTTGTCTACGGTGACGACACCTCCGCAGGAAAACGGCCCCACGTTCGGCTTGCCATTCTCATCCAGCGCCAGATTCCACGACGTGATGGAACGCGCCCAGTTGTTGACAATGCCGTTGCATGTATCGGCCCATTTCGCCCAGTCGGTCTGGTAGTCCGGCGCGCTGATGTCCGGACCGCCCTCGGTCCAGTAAGCGCTCTTCTTTGGAAAGGCATCATGCACGCGCGTCATGGCGGCCGGTCCACCCACGTATCCGTGCCAGGCAACGCCGTCGATGTACTCATACGCAGCCGGATCGCTGAGCTCGTCGATGGCGCGACCCCACAGGTTGTAATTGTGATCGAGGACCCATATCTTCGTCGCCGAGGCGGATTTGCGCAGCGTCGGTCCCAGATAGCTCTTCACGAACTCGATCTCCTGCTCCTGCGACCAGAGGCAAGCGGGCATGCGTCCTTCCTGCTCGGCATCCGTTTCATTCTGCACCGTGACGGCATCAATGGCGACGCCCTCTGCCTTGTATCCCTCCAGGAACTTGAGAAAATACTGCGCATACGGCGCGAAGTTCAGCTTCCTCATCGCGCCGCCCAGCATGGAGTTGTTCGGCTTCATCCATCCCGGCGGGCTCCACGGCGAGGAAAACAGAAACAGCTCCGGATTCGCCTTGCGCGCCTCGCGCAGCATGGGCAGGATGTAGGCCTTGTCATGATCGATGGAGAAGTGGCGCAGCTCGGAGTCGGGCTCGGTGCTGTCGTCAAAGCTGTAAACGGTGCGCGAATAATCGCTGGCCCCGATGCAGGTGCGACAGACATTCAGCGCCATCTGTTCCGGGGCAAAGAGCTCATGCATCAGCGGCTCGCGCTCGGCATCGCTGAGGCGGCTGAGGACGTAGCAGGCAGAGTCCGTCATGGCGGCGCCAAAGCCCAGCATCTCCTGCTTCACCGTCCCCGGATCAAGGACGATGGCGTCGGCGGCAACTTCGCCGGCGGGCCTCCATGCCAACGGCTCACCCGCCGCATGACGCCGATCCCGATAGGTGCTCCAGACCTTGACCGGTCCCGCTGCAGGGGCCTGATCTGCCCAGGCACGCGCCCGGCCTGAAGCCGCCAGCATCGCGGCCGTTGCCGACGCCGACTGCAGAAACTCTCTCCTCGAACTCTGTGTCATACCCACCTCTCGCGGCACACAAACTCTTGCCCGCCGCATGATAGCAGGGGTTTCCCATGAAGTAAAAGGTTTGAGCAAAGAATTTGCCGCTACACGATGGGCGCGCGGGGGCAGGTCTTCAGACCGCTTCCAGCGCGGCCAGAATCTGCGGAGCGAGCTGGCTTACGCTGCCCGCGCCAAGCGTCAGAACCAGGTCGCCTTCACGCGCCTGCGCCACAACAACAGCGACGGCGGCTCGAAAATCCGCGGCGTACTGCGCGCATGGCCCCTGGATGCGCTCTGCCAGCCGCTCGCCCGTGATGCCCGGGATCGGCACTTCACTGGCGGCATAGATAGGCAGCACGGCCACGGTATCGGCCTCGCCGAAGGCGGTCGCAAACTCGTCCAGCAGGTCGCGGGTACGCGTATAACGGTGCGGCTGAAAGACCACATGAATGCGGCCTTGGGTGCACTCGCGTGCCGCGGAAAGAGTGGCGCGAATCTCGGTGGGATGATGGCCGTAGTCGTCCACAACGGCCACGCCGCGCACGTGTCCCAACTGCTGAAACCGGCGGTCAACACCGCGAAAGTTCCTGAGCCCTTCGGCGATCTTATGTGAAGGCACTTCAAGCTGATGGGCGACGGCCACTGCAGCGGTGGCGTTCAGCACGTTGTGGCGGCCCGGCACGTGCAGCTCAAATGGCCCCAGCGTGACGGCTGCTGTGCCTACCATGAAGCGTGAAAAGCATCCCGGCTCCGTGTCCAGAAACTCAAGCTGATAATCTGCGTGCGCCGTAACGCCGTAGGTGAAGACGCGCCGCCGCACCCTGGGCAGGATGGTCGCAAGCAGTGGATTGTCCGCACAGGCCGTGACAGCGCCGTAGAACGGCACCTTGTCCATGAAGGCCAGGAATGCCTCCTCCACGTCCGCCATGTCGCGGTAGCAGTCCATGTGCTCGCGATCGAGGTTGGTGACAACGGCCAGAATCGGCGAGAGCTTGAGGAACGAGCGGTCGCTTTCGTCGGCTTCCGCCACAAGGTATTGCGTGGTGCCAAGGCGCGCATTCGAGCCTAGAGCGTCCACACGCCCGCCCACGACAACGGTTGGATCGAGTCCGCCCGCGGCGAGCACCGACGCAACCATCGACGTTGTCGTGGTCTTGCCGTGCATGCCGGCGATCGCAATGCCGTATTTCAGCCGCATTAGTTCTGCAAGCATTTCGGCGCGCTGGATGACCGGAATTTTACGTGCATGGGCTTCCAGCACTTCAGGATTTGCAGGGGAGACGGCCGAGCTGGTTACCACTACCGTAGCGCCGACCACGTGTGTGGCATCATGGCCCTCATAGACGGTGGCGCCCAACTGCGCCAGACGGTCGGTCACGGGACCACGGCGCAGATCGGAACCGGAGACCTTCATGCCCAGGTTCAGCAGAATCTCCGCGATGCCGCTCATGCCGATTCCGCCGATCCCGATGAAATGCGCGTGCTGGGAGGTGGCAAACATGTGAGGGTGAAACTCCAATGTAACACCGGTACGCTTAATGGCCCGTCCGCAAGGCGGAAATTTGCATCCAACCCTGCGAAGTAAGAAAAAAGCTGCGGAAGGCCAATTTTTCAGACCCGTCCGCAACCCTCATTCTGAGGTGGACTTGCATTCAGCCTGACCGGTGGCCCGCGGCGGGAGAGTGAAACGCTTTCGGGGCGATAGAGGCGATTGTTTTTATCTGGTATTTTTTTAGAGACGAAAGCGAGGAATGATGCGATTTGTGAGGAGCTGGATGCTGGCGGTGATGGTGATTACCGCGCTGTTGAGCCTGGGAACGACGAAAGCCACTGCCCAATATCCGTACCAGGGTGGGCCGGCAAACTATATCCCTCCGCCTCCCGGACCGGGCTACTCCTGGGTAAACGGCTATATGGACGACGGGTACTGGGTGCCCGGCCGGTGGGTCTATGTAGGTGGCGACGATCAGGGTGCATACGGCTATGGCCAACCCTATGCGCCGGCCTACGCCCCGCCCTACGGGGGGTACCAGGGCGGTGATGGCGATGGCGATGGCGATCAGGGAGGCGGCTTCTGGCAAGGCGCAGCGGGAGTGCTCGGCGGCGTAATCGGCGGGGTAGTCGGCGGTTGGGGTGGCGGCTGGGGCGGTGACGACGGCGGCGATGACGACGGCGGTTGGCGCGGCGGCTGGGGTGGTGACGACGGCGGCGATGACGACTGAGCTCCGCAGGCCGGGGCTCGTCCAGCGCAAGCAAAGAACTGAAAGAGCTTAAGTTGCTGTCTTTGAGTGATCTGGTCGACCAAGGGGGCTGCACAACCTTACGCATGCCCCCAAAGCGGCGCGGAGTGAAACAATGGTGTTGGTCAGCAGGAACTGCATTGGGTCTGCACAAAAGTAACGCAACTAAAGCAAGTTTCTGCTGTTTGAAGCTACAGATGCCGGTTCTAGAATGAGTTCTGAACCGTCAGGTGCTGAGACTGAAGTTCAGGTCCGTATTCCGCGTCCAGAAGCCAGGGACAGGACAGCACGAGGAGGAAGTCATGAAAAGCTTGCGGCTCGTACTGAGTGGGATGCTGCTTGCATTGCCCTTTGCGGTAACGGCCAGTGCGCAGATCGGCATCGGTGTCGGCATTGGAATCGGACCTGCGGTGGTCGCAGTACCCGATGACGACGGCCCGCCCGTTTGCAGCTGGGGCTACTACCCTTATTATCCCTACGGTTGTGCTCCCTACGGCTATTACGGAGACAACTGGTTTCTAGGCGGTGCCTTTATTGGCGCCGGACCGTGGATGGGCTGGGGCTTAGGCCCGGGCTGGGGCTGGGGCGGCGGCTGGGGCTGGGGTGGCGGCTGGGGTTGGGGTCGCGGCTGGGGCGACGATGACTGGGGCGAGCGCGGTGGCTGGGGTCGCGGTGGCTGGGGTCGCGGTGGCTGGGGTGACCATGGTGGCTATGGCGGCTACGGCGGGCGCGGAGGCTGGGGCAACGGCGGCGGATACAACCGATTCGGCAACAACGGCGGATACAACCGGTTCGGCAACCAGGCAGGTAACAACGGCGGATACAACCGATTCGGTGGGCGCAACGGCTTCACCGGCGGCCCGATCCGGGGCGGAAATGGCTCTCCGGCTCACAGCCTGAATGGCGGTGGATTCCGTAACACATATGCTGGTGGGCGCGCCGGAGGCTTCGGCGGCAATGGCTTCCGCGGTGGGAACTTCCAGGGTGGTGGCAACCGTGGCGGTGGCTTCCAGGGTGGTGGCTTCCGTGGTGGCAGCTTCGGCGGAGGCGGCTACCGCGGTGGCGGTGGTGGCGGATTCCGCGGTGGTGGCGGAGGCGGCTTCCACGGTGGTGGTGGCGGCGGATTCCGCGGTGGTGGTGGTGGCGGCTTCCACGGCGGTGGTGGTGGCGGATTCCATGGCGGCGGCGGTGGTGGACGCCGTTAATCCGCAACGAACGAATATGAAAGGCCCGCTTGCTCTGGCAGGCGGGCCTTTTGATTTACCGTTCGCATGGCAGGCGACTGGACAGGCCAATAGCGCCTCATCTCTGCATGCGATTCCGCGCTGGCATCACGCAAGCTCAGCCAGGCGGTCGGCAATGCGCTCCGCCGCACCGGGATGCGCCTGCGTCCGGGCTGCTTGACTCATCGTTGCAAGTCGCTCTGGAGAAGCAAGCAGGGGAACGAGCTCGTTGAGGAGGCGATCGGGGCGGACCAGTTCGTCCTCGCAAATCATCACCGCGGCGCCGGCCTGCACCATCGCCTCGGCGTTTCGCTTTTGATGGTCATCGGCTGCCGCGGCAAACGGCACCAACAGGGCAGGCTTGCCGGCTGCGGCCAACTCAGCCACGGTTGATGCGCCGCTACGGGCCACCACCAGGTTGGCCCTGGCAAAGCGCGCCGGCATGTCGTCAAGGAACGGCGCGACTTGCCACCGTGCCGGATCGGCTCCGCTTGCGGCAAAGGCTGCCAGGGTTGTTTCGGTGTGCCGCGCGCCACACTGGTGCAAGAGCGTCAGGCCGGGTACGGCTTGCAGCAGCGCACACACAACCTGCGGCAACACCCGGTTCAGCAGGCGCGCTCCC
Source organism: Acidobacteriota bacterium (assembly GCA_021836865.1). Lineage (GTDB taxonomy): Bacteria > Acidobacteriota > Terriglobia > Terriglobales > Acidobacteriaceae > Telmatobacter. Next base: position 772 of record JAKBHH010000038.1, on the reverse strand, counting down.
TGCGAGCCGCCAAAAACGAGCAGATGGGGCGGCACGGCAGGAGGCGGAGCCAGTTGAAAAAACTCCGGGCGCACGGGAATGCCCGTCACCTCAGCATTGCGAAACCATTTGGCGGCAGCGGGAAAATTCACAGCCGCAGCCTGCACGCGCTTTCCCACCAGCCGATTCGCCAGTCCCGGCATCGCGTTGGGCTCAAAGGCCATGGTTGGCACCTTGAGCTGCAGCGCAGCAGCCATCGCGGGGCCCGAAGCGTAACCGCCCACTCCAAGGACGACATCAGGCCCGAAGTCGCGCATGATCCTGCGGCAGGCGATCACGCTGCGCGGCAGGTCGAGCAGCGTGTGCAGACGCGTGACGAGCGAGACACGATTAAGGGGGCCGACCTGGACCAGGCGTAGCGGGAAACCGGCCTCGGGTACGAGACGGCTCTCCATGCCGCGGGCGGTTCCAATAAAAAACACCTCGGCGCTGTGGCGGGCGACGAGTTCGCGAGCCACGGCGAGCGCCGGAATGATGTGTCCGCCGGTGCCGCCTCCGGCTATCAATACGCGCAGGTTGGGCAAGGATAAACCTTTCGATCGCGTGCCGCTCGCAGGCGGCCTGACGGCTGCATCCGCGCTGCAGGTCGTTCTGGAAGATTGCGCCTCATCGTAACAAAGTCAACCTGGGCCAACGCCCGCATACGGCGCGGGCGGCCGCATCAATCCACCTTCCTGGATATGTTGAGCAGGATGCCGATGCTCGCCAGCGTGCAGAAGATGGATGTGCCGCC
>JAKBHH010000137.1 GCA_021836865.1 Acidobacteriota bacterium | reverse complement strand
CCATCCGGGACTCTCCTTGAAGTGTGCTTGGCGGCTCACCTCTCGGAGTTTCTTGGATGGACTCCCGTAAATGTCAAACTGCTACTGCCACCCCGGCAGAGCCGGGGGAACTCCCATTTGATTAGCATGAGCTTATGGCGACTCTTTCCTCAGGTTTGCATCTAAAACTGTGGATACTGAATTGATTGATTTGCGGCGCAACCGGCTGAACCCGCAACTCGCTATACTGAAGATGTGGCTCCAAAACGCCAGCCCGGGTGCTGGACTTACGACGAGGTTGATTACCGCATGAAATCGCTCATTGAACGGCTGCGCACACGCCGGCTTTTTTCAGTCTTTGTTTTGCTTGCCACCGTTTCAGCCGTGATCGTGGCTGGTTCATTTGCCGCGCACGGGGTGCGAGGACAGGAAAATCAGAATGACAGCTCCGATGCGACACCGCTGAAGGTGGTGAACTCGCCCGTTGCTCCGAACGAGTTTGTGAAGATTGCCAAGCTGGTGGGACCGGCAGTGGTGAACATCAACACGCAGACGTTCCCCAAGCAGTCGGACAACCACGGACGCAGGAATTTTCACGGACACGTCTTCCAGCAGCCGCAAGATCCGAACGGCGGCGGGGACGACCAGGACCAGCAACAGGGACAAGGACAGGGGCAGGACAACTTCCAGGACTTTTTCAACCGTTTTTTTGGCGGGCAAATGCCGGACCAGGGCGGTCCAGACCAGGGCGGAGGCGTGCAGGAGTCGCTTGGCTCGGGTTTTATTGTGGACCCCAAGGGCTACATCATCACCAACAACCACGTGGTGGAAAAGGCCGACAAGATCTACGTCAAGCTCTCAACCGACCCGGACTCGCAGGATCTGGGCAGACCGGCGCGCGTGATCGGGACGGACAAGGCTACGGATCTGGCGGTGATCAAGATCGACGCCAATACGCCGCTGCCGACGGTAAAGCTGGGCAACTCCGACACGACGCAGGTGGGCGACTGGGTTGAGGCGATCGGCAGCCCGTTTGCGCTCTCGCAGACGGTGACGGCGGGCATTATCTCGGCGAAGAACAGAACGATTGAGCCGGGCGCGAGCGGCCAGTTCCAGCACTTTATCCAGACGGATGCGGCGATCAATCCGGGCAACTCCGGCGGTCCGCTGCTGAACATGAATGGCGAAGTGATTGGGGTGAATACTGCGATCTTTACGCAATCGGCGGGCTACCAGGGTATCGGATTCGCGATGCCGTCGAACACCGTAGTGTCGGTGTACAACGACCTCGTGAGCCCCAGCCACAAGGTGACGCGCGGATCAATCGGCATCCAGTTCCGCGAAGGGCTGTCGGGCGCGGTGAATCGCGTGTACGGCTTCAAGAACGGCGTGCTGGTGCAGGAAGTGCAGCCGGGCGGACCTGCGGACAAGGCGGAACTGAAGCCGGGTGACATTATTACGGCCATCGACGGACGATCCATCAAGGACGGCGATGATCTGGTCAATGAGATTGCCAGCCGCAGGCCCGGAAGCACGGCGCGCCTGGGCTACATCCGCGACGGCAAGCCGCAGGACACCACGGTCACGATCGGCGACCGCGATAAGGTGTTTGCGGAGATGACCGGTCAGCAACCCCCTGCCGCGCCCGACGACCAGGGCGACGCTGGGGAAACCACGCTGGGGATTGTAGTCCGGGAGGCATCGCCGGCAACCCAGGCCAAGATTCACGGGAGCGGCATGGTGATCCAGTCGGTTCGGACCGGATCCTTTGCCGACCTGCAGGGGCTGGCGCCGGGGCTGGTGATTACACGCATCAACAAGCAGTCGACGGCTACGAAGGCGGAATACGACGGCGTGGTGAAGAAGCTGAAGACAGGCGACGACGTGGTCTTTGAAGTGATTGACCCGCGTCATCCCGAGGCCGGCATCAACTACATCGGCGGCACCCTCCAGTAGCCGCTGCAAACCTGCAAACGGCCCGGGGCGAAGAAGTTATCGCTCCGGGCCTGATTTTTTGGACAGCCAAGCGGAGCATTGATATAGCAATGAAGCCTGTTACTATTTGCAGTTGAAACCGTCCATTCTGCTGGCACAATAACGGACGGTTCGTTAAGATCAAAATGTACGTTTTCATCTGCAGTCGTAGAGGTGAACCAGGGTGCTTTCCTTTCGCGCGAGTTTGGGATTTGTCTTAACAACGGCTCTTTTCGCAGCTCCCGCCTTTGCCTCGCACTCCCATCGCGCAGCGGCCTCGGGACATCTAGCCCACTCGGGTAAGGGGCACAAGTCCGCGCACCGAACTGCCCACCGTGTCCATGGGCAGCAGGCGATACAGCCGGAGCGAGTGACAGAGATTCAGCAGGCGTTGATTCGCCAACACTATCTGAACGGTGACGCAAATGGAGCTTGGGATGCAACCACGCAGGCCGCGATGCAGAAGTATCAGGCGGACCACGGTTGGCAGACAAAGCTGATGCCGGACTCCCGTGCGCTGAAGACCCTTGGATTGGGACCGAATTATTCAGACGCCATCAATGCCAAGACTGCTTCCTTCAAGGATCCGCCGCCAATCAACTCGATTCCTTCCGAGCAGGCTGCGGGTTTTGCATCGGCGGCTGGAACAAATTGAGTCCTGAGAAGCTGAAATAAGAAGTTTGATCCTGACGAGCAAGGGCCGCACGAAGCGGCCCTTTTGCTTGCTCAGAACATCTTCACCGGGTCTTACATATGCATGGGCGGAATGCCCTGCAGCAAGAACTCATAGCGCGGGCGAAGGGTATCCGGACCCGCCGTAATGGGGTTGTTGAGGTGGATGAGCGAGTCGTCTGCGCCATACTTTGGCCAGGTAGGCAGGCCCTCGCCATTGGGGTCGCCGGTCTTGGCAAAGTTGGTCCAGTAACCCATCATCTGGTCGCTGAGTTTGCGGTCCTCCGGGCGAATGGTCCAGCCGGGACGGGTATCGAGGGTACCGAAGACATATTCGATATCGTCGGAGTGGAAGGCGAAGGTGCCGGGGTGATACTTGCTGGGCAAAGCGGCCAGCTCGAAGTGATAACGGTAGACGGGTGAATCGCCTGTCTTGCGCTGCGCCTCAAGCCATTTCCAGGTACCGAAGGCGATGAAGGCGTCGCTGCCGTAGTCGACGGCGGAGCGCAGGGCCTGAGCGTCAGTATCCCCGGCTGGGTAGAGTTTAAGGAACTCCGGCGCGCGGTCTTTGAAGAGACTGGCGGCCATTGTCTTCCACTGATCGGGCGTCATGCCGCGCATGGCAAAGAAGCTGCCTTCATCCGCGTTCCAGCCGGCGAGAAGCGGCACATGGGCCTGCTTCCCTGCGGCGTAGGTGTCGGGTACGGGCTCGGTGAGAAAGCTGCCATCCACGACGGGCGAGAAGTGGGGCGCATCCTTCTTCATGGCGGCCTGGAGAATCTGATCGGTGGACATGGCGCGCAGGTCGACCAGTGAATGGGCGCCGAGCGAGGCGACCCAGGAATCGTCAATTTTGGTGCGCTCTGTGACGGTTTCACCGCCCAGGGTGAGGGCGCTGGGGAAGGCCGCGCCGCTTTCGCCGATGCCTTTCTGGAAGAGGCCCTGGGCCATGGGTGAGGCCATCAGCGTGCTGACGGCAAAGGAACCGGCGCTTTCTCCAAAGATCGTCACATTGCCGGGGTCCCCGCCGAAGTTCTTGATATTGGTCTGGACCCAGCGGAGGGCGGCGACCATATCCAACAGGCCGTAGTTGCCGGCTGAGCCGTTGGCTTCTTTAGCCATATCGCTGGTGGCAAGAAAGCCGAAGACACCTAGCCGGTAGTTGATGGTAACCAGAACAACGCCGTGCAGAGGCAGGAAATCGCCGTTGTGGCGCGGCTCAGAACTGGCACCGCCGGAGTAGCCGCCGCCGTGAATCCAGAACATGACTGGCAGCTTGCTTTTAGCACTAGCGCCGGCCGGAGCGTAGACGTTGAGAAAGAGGCAGTCTTCACTCGGGCCCGCGTCCTGAAAAATCATGTCATCGAAGACATGTCCCTGCGCGCAGTGGGCGCCAAACCTGGTGGCATCGCGTGTACCCTTCCAGGCGGCCGCTGACTGGGGAGCCTTCCAGCGGAGATTACCGACTGGAGGCGCCGCGTAGGGCAGGCCGAGAAAGGCCTTGACCTTGGCTTCGTTGATGGTTTTTCCGTGGACCTTGCCCTGCACGGTCTTTACCGTAAGTGGATCGGCATGGGCAACGGTGGCTAGCATCATGGTGGTCGCCGCAAACAGCAGAGCACACAAACCCGGCGAAGATCTTCTCATTCTTAATATTCCTCCCGCACAACCTTACAGGGACGTACGAAAGGACGCGAGAGTTGCAGGAGGGGCCCGGCAAGGCGCTCTATTTTTCCTGCACATCCTGCTCGGGGGCAAGCAGATCGGCAACGGTTTCGCGTCGGCGGATAAGCCGGGCCTTGCGGCCTTCGACGAGCACCTCCGCAGGTCGCGGGCGGGTATTGTAGTTGGAGCTTTGCGCCATGCCGTAGGCTCCCGCGTCGAGGAGCGCAACAAGATCGCCGGGGCGAACCGGCGCCAAGCTGCGATCGCGCGCGAAGAAATCTCCGGACTCGCAGACCGGGCCCACGACGTCCACGATGCGCGGCTTCCCTGCCCTGGAACGTACGGGGACGATCTCATGGTGGGCCTGGTAGAGCGCAGGCCGGATGAGATCGTTCATCGCGGCGTCAGTGATAACGAAGGTTTTGCTTCCATTGCGCTTGACGCAGAGGACACGGGCGAGCAGCGCGCCGGCTTGCGCGACCAGAAAGCGGCCCGGCTCAAGGAGAAGACGGCCGTTGAAGCCGTCGAGGGCCTGATCGAGGGCCTGCGCGTACTCGCTAACCTTGGCTGCCGCATCAAAGCTGCCGCCGTGGTAGTCGATTCCCAGACCGCCTCCGGCGTCAATGCAATGGACCGGAATGCCGGCGCGATGGAGCTGGCGCACCAGCTTGTAGACGCGGTCCATGGCCGCGCCGAAGGGATCAGCGGAGCGAATCTGAGAGCCGATGTGGACGCTAATGCCGTGGACCTGCAGCCACCGGTCGCCTGCGACGGATTTATACAGAGCGAGGGCGCGACGAATGTCAATGCCGAACTTGTGCTCTCGCAGGCCGGTAGAGATGTAGGGGTGGGTTTCCGCGAAGACGTCTGGGTTGACGCGCAGCGCGAATCGGGCCTTGCGCTTGAGCCTGCGCGCGCGGGCCGCCAGCAGCTCCAGCTCGGCCTGACTCTCGACGTTGAATTGGAGAATGTCCGCGGCAAGGGCAAGGTCGATCTCCTGCGGGGTTTTGCCGACGCCCGAAAATACAACGCGGGCGGTTGCGTCAGGGGCGACGGCTAGCACGCGCTCCAGTTCGCCGCCGGAGACGATGTCAAAGCCTGCGCCACGGCGGGCGAGCAGATTGAGGATGGCGAGCGCTGAATTGGCTTTGACGGCGTAGCAGACCAGGGCGTCGCGCCCGGCGAAGGCCTGCTGAAAAAGAGCGAGCCGCTCGGCGATCTGGTCAGCGGAGTACACGTAGAGCGGCGTGCCGAATTTGCGGGCGAGGGTCTCCAGCGAGAGCGCGCCACAGTGGAGCGCACCGTGCGGCTGCAGGAAGCGAAAGGGGCGCGGCGATGGACCTGGGGTGGTGGTCAACTTGGGAATCCAATGGAACAGTCTATGCATTGAGGCTATAGCATTTGGGGTGTGCGCGGCTCGGCAGTGTTGGCGGCGAGCAGAATCACGCGGCTTTGCCCTAGAGGCTGCGGAGCCACGGGGAAAGCAGCCCGGCAATTAGGTCGGGGTGCTCGTAGGCGGCAAAGTGGCCAGCGTCGGCGAGCAGATGGAACTCGCAGCCTCCGGGTGCGGCGCGGAAGGCCTCCATTTCAACGGGAGTAATGCTGGTGTCCTCGCCACCCGCGATGGCAAGCACGGGCGCCTGGATGGTGGAGACGGTGGGAACGGAATCCGGGCGGACGGCAAGACCCGCCTGCACGGCCACGAGAGCATCGGGCGTGAGCGTCATGCGGGCCCGCATTTCATCAACGATAGCGGGCCGGCGGCTTCGGGAGCTTGCTCCGATGAGGGCCTGCGCAAGCCCATCAAAGACCTGAGCGCTGCCGCCCGCCCGCGCCTGCGCGATGGTGGCGGCGCGGCGGTCGTGATTCGCAGCGGTGTCCGGCTGGGGCTTGGAACAGATGAAGGCAAGGGCGCTCATGCGCTGCGGCGCCTTGCGCCAGAGTTCGAGCATGAGATAACCGCCGATGGAGCAGCCGACGAAGACCGCCTGCGGCAGGGCCAGGTGATCCATGAGGGCAAGGGTGTCCGCAGCCATCTGCGCCATGGTGAGGACAGGCGCATCAGGAACACGGGCAAAGGCGCCGACGGCGAGCGTTGAGCCGAGCTCCGAAGCGCCGTGACCGCGCAGATCGGGCACAACGGCGCGAAGGCCGGAAAGCTGCTGGATGATCGACCGCCAATAGAAATGGTCAACGGGCGTGGGATGGAGGAAGACGACGGGCAACCCCGAGCCCACCTCGACAAACGACAACGAAGCTGAGTCGGACGAAAACGAATGCTTCATATCTTTGGAGGATACGACGGAACAGTCTCGGCCGGCTCCTCGGGAATGCCGACCCAGGCCGCGAGATAGGCCACGGCCACCAGTCCGCCGGAGAACAAAGCGGCTACGGCAGTCAAAATCCGCACGAGATTGATATCCCAGCCATTGGCCTGCGCCAGACCGATGCAGACGCCGGCGAGAACCCGACCCACACGAGGCCTCTGCAAGGCACGTCCTGCGCCGGGCACCGCATTGACAACGGTTCCACAGGTGGAGCAGAAGCGAGCACCAGGGGGAAGCGGCGTACCGCAGCGATGACAGTAGAAGGCCATTTCAGAACCTCTCAAGAAGGCCTTGCGGCCCTTCGTTCTATGGTACGGAAACGCAGGGCAGTCTGTTCCCTGCCGGGGGCGCGTACTCAGTTGCCGTGGTAGGGATTGCGAAGGTACTTGCGAGCAGTATCGGCGCGCGAGGTGTCGGGGCCCGCATCAATGGCAGCTTTGTAGTCGCTGATGGCCTTCTGGCGCTCGCCGTTCAGGTCGCGAGACTGACCGGCAGCCAGCAGGGACCGAATCTTGAGCTCGGGACCGACGCCTGGGGTCGAGGCGGCTTGCTCGTAGGCCTGCGCGGCCTCGTCAAAGTGGCGCTGGCCGCGAAGGGCATCGCCCAGGCCGAAGTAGGTGAGCTGCATACGGGGCTCGGCAAAGTAACCTGGCTTTTCGCTATCCGCGATGATCTGGCGGTAGGCATCGACGGCGCGCATGCCCTCGCCGGCATCCTTGCGAAGATTGGCCTCTTCGAGACAGAAGAGGTAGTCATGCGGATACTGGTCCTTGAGGCTGCGAACTTCCTGAATGGCCTCAGCATAGCGGCCTTCGCGCCGGAGGAAGAGCGAGATGACAGTACGGGCTTCGACGCTGGTGATGACGCCACGCTCTCCGTCATCGTGCAACATCTCAAGACCGTGGGACTTGGAGCCGGTGATTCCAGCAAAGCCGATGAGCAGCTTGAACGGGAAGGGCAACGCGCCCACCACATATTCGTAAACGCCGACGATCAGTTTGGCGTCTACGTAATCGGGATCGAGCTGCAGGGCGCGGGCTGCGTCATCCTTTGCGCCCAGAGCCAGTCGGAACGCACTGGAGAATTTTCGCTCGACCATGGCCAGATAAGTGCACTTGAGGCTGCGCGCCCATCCGCGCGCAAACAGCGCATCCACCTCATTGGGGCTGCGGCTGAGACGCCAGTCGGCTTCGTGGATGGCTTCGTCGGCAAGGCCCAGGATGCGATCGCGAACCGCTGGGTCTTCCTGGGTAGCATGGCGTCCGGTCAGAAAGCCGTCGTTAGCGTAGAAGGTAGTGTCCAGGAGATCCTGACGGTAGAGCTCCTGAAAGAGCTCGGCGTTGAGGAGGAGATCCGTACCCTGCGGATCACCGGGATGGAGCGCGTGAAAGCGCTGAAAGCGTTCAACGGCGCCGGGGTAATCCAGGTTGTAGAAGTGAGCGTAGGCGTCTCGCACGAGCGGATCGCGGTTGAGGGGGTTGGTGTGGACCGCGACTGCCCAGGCACTCCCGGCGGAGGCCGACATCAGGGCCATTGCGATCATCCAGATGACGCGAAACTTCCTTTGGCGCAACCTATTCTCCCTTTGCCCATGCTTCCCTGTACGAACAGGAAGGAACGCATCGATCGAACGCTTCAGGCGTCCACTCGCCACCCATCGATGAAATTTCCACAGTTTTCTTTCGTCTGCGAGAGGGTTTCCAGCTCATTTGACGTTTAGAAACAATAGAGTGCTCAGGAGATTCCCGCGAGTCTTCCCAGAAAAGCATACACATTGTCTTTCTTTTCAACCAGTTTCACTGCGAGTTTGGAATGGTGCGATGGAACGTGTAGAGATGCTTGCCTTAGTTCTGAATCAGGCTCAGTTTAACGGATTCGAGTTCCGGCGGTGGTATGTGTCGAACATCCAGCCCACCTGGCCGGGCACCGACCAGGCGATTGCGGTTCTCGCCACTGAGGGGAGGTATTTCTGCCTTCTGTTCTCACACGATTTCGCGCAATGCTTCTGGCGAACGGGCACAGCGATCAGCTTCAGAGTCCCGGCCATTTCTTATCCCAGAGTGAATAGCAAAGGTGAGGTGGTGCAGGTGCAGCGGAAGCCTTTCACGCGGCGCAGCGCGAAGGCGGATGTGTGGAAGTATCATCTGCGGCAGATGGCCGAAGCCGGCGAGCCGATTGCGTACCTGTGCCGCTTCTTGCCGG
>JAKBHH010000136.1 GCA_021836865.1 Acidobacteriota bacterium | reverse complement strand
GCCCATGACTGCGCTTCGCTGCTTTCCCATTGACGTAACCGGGGGTTCTGCGTATAAAAGGTGCTCAAGCGGCGCAATCCGCCGGCGGCTGTTTTGGAACGCGGATATCTGCCCCAAGACTGCTTCTTCAGACTGCGAGCTTACGGCGAATCCATGACGCAAGAGGTCCGAGCCACGGCGGCAAGCCGCAAAAAGACTCCTACACTGGCCGCCAAACCCGGCGGCCGTTCTACCACAGCCACGGCAGCAGTATTCCAGCATTATCAGGCGGCTGTTCAACTGGTACAGCAGGGCAAGTATGAGCGCGCATTGGCCGCGTTTGACAAGCTGCTTCCCGGCGCACCTGCAGAAATTGTCGAGCGTTGCCGCATGTACATCCAGACATGCAAGCGGCAGATGGACCGGAAGGGTCTTGCGTTCCTCACCGCCGAGGAGAAGTTCGACTATGCGATTTCGCAGTTGAACGCAGGCTACTTTGGGGAGGCGGGCGAACAGCTCAAGAGCGTTCTGACTGACCATCCGGAAGCCGATTACGCCTATTATGGACTGGCCGTCTTGGATTCAATCACGGGGCGCGCAGAAGATTGTCTGGAGCACCTTGCTCGTGCGATCGAGCTGAATCCTCGGAATCGTCTCCAGGCCCGATCTGACAACGACTTTCAAAGCATGGTGGACGATCCCCGGTTCACGGAACTGCTGTATCCTGAAGTTTCGTAGAAAATATCGTGGAATCGGCCCCCACTTCGAGCTTGTTGCCCCTGACCGTGGATTCCTTCCTGGAGCCCAATTCCCTGCCTTCAGCGGCCAGCCCCCGACCCGTACGCGTGGTCGCCATTGGCGGCGGCACGGGTTTGTCGACCCTGCTTCGGGGGCTGCGACGCCACGTGGTCCTGCCCGGGGCTGCATGCGCTGAACCGTGCCAGATTGCCGATCTGGCCGCGGTCGTAACGGTGACCGATGACGGAGGCTCCTCCGGCAGGCTGCGCAAGGATTTCAACATGCTTCCTCCGGGCGACCTGCGCAACTGCATGGTGGCTCTGAGCGAAGAAGAAGATGTCTTAACGCAACTGTTTGCTCATCGCTTTCGCTCGGGGGATGCCCTGGAGGGCCATAACTTCGGGAATCTCTTTGTTGCGGCGCTCACTGAGATTACCGGCGACTTTGCCCACGCCATCCAACTGGCCTCAAAGATCCTGGCGACACGCGGGCGCATCTATCCCGTCACAATCGCCAATGCGACCCTGGTGGCACACATGAAGGATGGGTCCGTTGTGCGCGGCGAGACCAATATCACGGCGAGCCGTCAGAGCATCGCCGAACTGGTGCTCGATCCGCCGGATGCGGCGGCGGTCCCGGAGACCCTGGAAGCGATCGAACGAGCGGATCTGATTACGGTCGGCCCCGGCTCGCTCTACACCTCGCTCATTACCAATCTGCTCGTCAGAGGCATTCCAACCGCCTTGTCAGGCGCTCATGGCATTCGTGTTTTTGTCTGTAACCTGATGACCCAGGCCAATGAAAGCCTCGGACTTACGGCCTCCGAGCACATTGAACGCATCTACGAACACACGCGCGCGCCCATATTTGACTACGCCATTGTGAATACGGCCCCCTTTTCCGAGCAAACCCTGGCCAGATATGCGCTGGAAAATGCCTCCCCCATTGAAGCAGACGTCGACCGGATCGAAGCGCTCGGTGTTCGCTGCATCACGGGAGATTTTGCCCTGGAAGAAAATGTGGTTCGCCATGCGTCAAATCGGGTAACCGGCGCCCTGCTTTCCATTGCCCGTTCAGGATCGCGGCGGGCCTGAGTCTGCGTTGCATCTGAGCCAGATTTCACTTTCAGGGACCATGCCGAACAGGTAGAGTGTTCATGGGCGCCGTGCCGGATGGGCGCGAAAGGAGTGCAAATGTCGATCGCTCACAGATGTTTTCTCGGAGCAGTATGCCTTGCGGTTTCTGTCAATTTAGCGTCAGCGCAGACGCGCAAGGCAGGCTTGTGGGAGGTCAACACCACAATGTCCTGGCAACAGTCCCCATTTCCTGCGGGCATGAATCCAGGCGGTGGACCTCACACAACACAGGTCTGTGTGACCCAGGCACAGATTGACAAATACGGGTCAGTCCCACCGGAGATGCATGGCGATTGCCAGGTGTCCAATGTCGTAAAGAAGCCGAATGGCATGACTGCGGAGATGGTTTGCACAGGACATCTGCAGGGCAAGGGTGACATTCAGGCATCGTGGACGGATGCCGACCACTCCACCAGCAAGGTGCATTTCATCGGTTCCATGCAGATGGGGCCCCGGTCCCAGCCTTTCGAGTGGACAGCAGAAAGCACATCCGTCTTCAAAAGCACTGACTGCGGCAGCGTAAAGCCAATCCCAGAGAGCCACTGAACGGCAAGAGAGAGCAGGTTGACAGGGCCGAGTTCCACGCCAAAAGCGAGACGCCGGGATGGCGTGGCATCCCCTGCCCCTTGCACCCTGACCGTAGACCAGCGCCGGCGGTTCTATGCAGAGGAGATTCGTGTCGTCGCCGGGATACGTTCTCAGGCGCTGGTAGAGGCTTTTGTAAATGTGCCGCGCGAGCATTTTCTGGGCATTCCGCCCTGGAGGTACTCCTCCGGCTTCTCTCTGCAGACTGGAGCCTACCGGGCCACAGAGGACATTCGCGATCTCTATCATGATGTTTTTGTGGCGCTCAAGCAACAAGAGATTCTCAACAATGGACAGCCGAGCCTAATCGCAAGATTGCTGGAAGCGCTGGACCTTGGCCCAGGGAAGCGTGTAGCGCACATCGGGTGCGGTACGGGCTATTATTCAGCGATCCTTGCTGAGATTGTGGGGCAGAGCGGCAGCGTTGTGGCCCTGGAAGTCGATGGGGATCTTGCCGCGCAAGCAGCCGCGAATCTGCGCGAGTATCGACAGGTAAAGCTCCTTCATCTGGATGGAGCGAGGGCCGCGCCGGGCCATTCGGACGCGATTCTTGTCAACGCCGGTGTCACACACGTCCCTGCGGCGTGGCTCCACGACCTGGCCCCGCGCGGCGTTCTGGTTGTGCCGCTGCTCATCGGCAAGGACCCGTCATCAAGCGACTCTCTGGTGGTCCGCATTGTCCGAGACAATGAGGGGTTTGCAGCCACGCCACTGACTGTTCTGACCATTTATCCGAGTCCGAGCTTGAGAGACGCCTCAATGCTGGTCAGCTTGCACGCCGCCTTTGAATCGCGGAAGATTCTTGGCTTGCATTCTGTGAGAGCGTATCCACATGAGCGCGAAGAGTCCTGCATCGTTCACTCTTCACTTTTTTGCCTGAGCTCTGATCCTGTTCGAAATCCCGCGACAGGCAAAGCGGGGTGATCCTTGACATCTGATCGGGCGAACCTTGGCGAGACCGCCATTCCACGCGTGCGACATTTGTGGTCGCGATCTGGTCACGGTGTCAGTTTGGTACCCGTGCAAACCCGAACCCCTGCCCGAGGCTGGAATTAGAAGGAACGCCGGTGCCGATACGATTCAGTTCGTTGCATCAAAAGGGAGTCGATTGGAGGCTTGCAGGGTGCTGCTGCAACTCTGTCCGCTGGATCAATCAGCAAGGCGGACGATGCAGTATCCGGGCGGAAGATGGCCGTGCAGTTCAATCCCCCACCTTCTTGAGTTGGGTGACATGGTTCAGGTCGTGGCCCGCCATGGTCTCTACGATCGTGAGGAACGTCATGATTCCTCGTTCAGGATGCCGAACGGATTTATTCGCATGCGAGGGTAACGCTCCAGAGATAAGCTGCAGGTTCCATTGGCGCAAAGCAGCGAATGCACTGAGGGCCCGCTGTGCGGAGATTCCCGCGTACTGCGCTGCCCACCGGTCCTGATCAAATGGCTGCACGACATGATCTTCCTCGGCCAATGTCTGTCGCAGGCGGAAGCCGAAGGCAAGATCGCAGTCTGCGAGATGGGCAATAATCTGCGCCGGGCTCCACTTGCCGGGAGCGACGGGGGTAGAGAGTTTCGGTTCACCGATCGACTGAACAAGTTCAGCAAGAGTAGCGGGGGTGGCTGCCAGAATGGTCTGAATCGGGCGGCCATCCAGGAAGCGTTCGTAAGGATTGAGTTGGCTCATTGGGGCGCTCCTTCTGCAATGTTCAGATCCGGATCAGTTACAGATACTCCTGCACCATGCGATACCACGTTGGCCAGTCGTGGGAGTTCCATGAATCCCATATATACAGATTGTGAGGAATGTTTTTGGAGCTGAGGATTCGGTCCAGATTCTGGTTTTGGCCAAGGCACTGATCATCCCAGCCTGTGGCGAAGATATACGTGTTCCGCCGATACTGCTCCAGATACCAGGGATCGCTGAGGTTGGGCAGATAGTGAGTAGGGAGGTGAAAGTAGCAGTCCTGATCTTGGTAGCCATCCAGGAAGGTGGAGAGATCGAAGGCTCCTGACAGAGCCAGCATCCCTGTAAAGAGGTCCGGATGGCGGAGTGCAATATTCACCGCATGATAGCCTCCGAAACTGCAGCCAAGGGCCACAAGATGGGAATCCTGATTCTTCAGCCGAATCAGCGGCAGAACCTCGGTGAGCAGATAGTCCTCGTATTGGACGTGCCGGGCAATGCGCCAACGGGGTGACACCTGCCGGTTGTACCAGCTTTCCATATCGACTGAGTCGACGCAAATCAGCTGCAAATGCCCCCCGTCAAGCTTTCCGCCAAGGGCAGAGAGCATGCCCCGATCCTCAAACTCGAAAAAGCGTCCACCCGACGTGGGAAAAACCAATACCGGCAGCCCGGCGTGCCCAAAGATCAGCAACTCCATCTCGCGGCCCAGTCTCGGGGAACGCCACTTGTGATATTCCCGATTCATCCTGCGATCTCTCCATATAAAACAGTGGATAAACGCTTGCAATAGGCCGCCTGGACCGCCGCTCATGGCTGAGACATCTGCGGCACGTGCGGAGCGGGCGTTGGAGAACCGCTGTTTTCTTGATACTGTAACAGCCACGAGGGTAATTTTTTCAGCCCGCCCCAACGAATCAAATTCCAAGAGGAAAGTTCAGAATTTGAACCTGGAATCAAAAGCAGAATCAGGAACGCAAGATGTGTTGCTCACGACAGAGGACGCAGGCACGCATCCGCGTGTTCATCTGCATGGCGCTTTCACGAGCCTTTGTCTGCCTGGGGAGCGAAGCGTCATCGTCTACGTTCCACCGTGTTATGAAAGCCACCCGGAGCGGACCTATCCAGTGCTCTATCTGCACGATGGTCAGAATCTCTTCGATGGACGGACTTCCTATGTCAAGGGACGTACCTGGCAGATGCGTGAGGCAGCCGACGCAGGGATTGAGGCAGGTGAGGTTGCTCCACTGGTGATTGTGGGAGTCTACAACACAGGCGAGCGCAGGCTGGCCGAATATACCCCGGACCCAAACCTGCAACTAGGCGGCGGTGAGGCTGATTCGTATGGTCTGCTGATTACGCGTGAGCTCATGCCGTGGATTGCGAACCGATACCGGGTGCGCCACGACCGCGCATCGACCGGACTGGGCGGATCGTCCCTTGGCGGGCTAGCCACGCTCTACCTGGGTTTGCGACACGCAGAGTATTTTGGAAGACTCGCGGTGATGTCGCCCAGCGTATGGTGGAATCACAAGAGCATCCTGAGCTACCTGAATGAGCGCGCCCCGGAAATATGGGAGCGGCCACGGCTCTGGCTGGACGTGGGAGACAGGGAAGGCCAGCGCACCGTGCGCGATGTGGAGCATCTGGCCAGACGGCTGAAGGCCAACGGCTGGAAACCCGGCGACACTCTGCACGTGGAGCGCATTGCCGGCGGAACCCACGACGAATCAAGCTGGGCGCGCCGTGTTCGACCCATGTTGCGTTTTCTCTTCCCTGCGATCCCACAATAGCTTGCTTCCAGTGGCTGCTTTCGGCGATACTTAGATGTTGAGTCTTGCCAGGGCCGGACGACAAGTCTGGCCTTTCGTTTGGCCCGAGCGCTTTTATCCGGTTCAGGGGCAGCGGAAAAGACCGCAACAGCATTGGAATCTGAAAGGAACCGTATCACCGTGGTCATGATTCGTTTGGCGCGCGTAGGCGCCCGGAAGCAGCCCTACTATCGTATTGTCGTGATCGAGAAGGATCGGGCTCGTAACGGCCGTTCTATTGAAGTCGTGGGAACTTACAACCCCCGTACCGACCCCGCTTCCGTCGAGTTGAAGCATGAGCGGATCGCATACTGGCGTGGCGTGGGAGCGCAGTTCTCTCCAAGAGTGGAAAAGCTAGTCGAGAAGCACCCCGTTACAGCCCCTGTCGCAAGTTAGTTCACCCGCCTACTGCCCTCGTAAAGGGCAGGAAAGCTGGTTATGCGTGAACAGATTAGCTGACGACGGCAAACGGGTGTGCTACTATTCGCGCACGATCCAAATGGCACCACGCTTGGACGCATTCGGTCAGAGGCAAGTTCATGACCCAACAAGATATGGTCGCAGTCGAAGAGCTGGTTCGCGAAATTGCCCGGGCTCTGGTGGATGAGCCGGCAGCAGTCGAAGTGCAATCCGTGGACCGGGACGACAACACGGTTCTCAAACTACGGGTAGCACCGCAGGACGTGGGCAAGGTCATTGGCAAGCAGGGGCGAACGGCCCGCTCCGTTCGTACCATTCTGGGAGCGGTCAGCATGAAGCTGCACCACCGCTACACGCTGGACATTCTGGAAGAGGACGACGAAGCATAGCGTCCTCTGCACCGCCCCCACTCGATGTAGGCCGGAGAGAGCCATGACTGAGGAGCATAGGTGGGTTTGGCTCGCCCGGATCCGTCGTCCTCAAGGGCGCAAGGGAGAAGTCTTCGCTGAGATCCTGACAGATTTCCCTGAGAAATTTGCAGAGCGAAAGCGGCTGTGGCTTGTCAATCCGAGTGCGCCCGAAGTTGGATTACGGGAGATGGAGCTATTCGGATATTGGCCGCATAAGGGCGGGATGGTGCTGCATTTTTCCGGAGTGGACTCGATCGCGGCGGCTGAAGCCTTTTCTGGCCTTCTGGTCGCCATCCCGCATACCGAGCGAGCGCAACTTGGCGAGGATGAGGCCTACATCAGCGATCTGATCGGTTGCACGCTCTTCGATGTGTCCGGCGTGCGCGCTGCAGGCGCGCGATCGGCGGTTGTGGGCCGCATTGAAGATGTTGACAGGTCGGGTGGGCCGGTTGCGCTGCTGGTCGTCCGGCGTGGGGTCCAAGAGGTATTGGTGCCCTTTGCAAAGAGCTATCTGCGACGAATGGACCTGGATGCTAAACAGATAGAGATGGAACTCCCCGAAGGCCTGGTTGACCTGAATGCGCCAGGCGGACATCCGGCGGACTCGTGAACGCGTGCTTCAAGTGCATTCTTCACGTCGAACTGATACGGAATAACTATGCGGTTTGAAATTCTGACAATCTTCCCTGGTTTTTTTGACGGGATTTTTGAGTACGGAATCGTACGGAGAGCCCGAGCCAATGGCCTGGTGTCAGTGGGTGTGCACGATTTGCGGGCCTTTGCACACGATGCGCATCGCACCGTCGACGATCGACCTTTTGGCGGTGGCGAAGGGATGGTTCTGAAGCCTGAACCGCTGGCAGAGGCGTTGGCCTCGCTGGGGGTGGGACCAAGGGCAGCAAATCAGCCTGCGGAGATCGTTCAGTCCGGCACTCGGGTGGTGCTGCTGTCTGCACAAGGGCGGCCACTCACCCAGGCCATCGTCAGAGAACTTGCGACAGCAGATCGAGTCGTGCTGATTTGTGGCCGTTATGAGGGGGTCGACGAACGCATCAATGAGATTTACTGCGACATGGAGCTATCGATCGGAGACTATGTGTTGAGTGGCGGCGAACTGGCGGCGGCGGTCGTCGTAGACGCAACCATGCGTATCGTCCCGGGCGTCCTCGGCAATGCAGCTTCCCATGAGTTTGAGAGCTTCGGTTTGCGGGATGAGGATATTTTCACAGCCTCCAACGAAATTCCGCGCTCGCAGCACGGCGCAGGTGGACTGCTTGATTATCCTCACTACACGCGCCCGGTAGAGTTTGGGGGACTGCGCACACCGGACGTTCTCTTAAGCGGAGACCATGGCCAGATTCGAAAGTGGAGACGGCAACAGCAACTCCAGAAAACGCTCCGGAACCGTCCAGATCTACTGGAGCGGGCCCAATTAACCGATGAAGAAAGGCGACTGCTCGAGTCAATTCGCGGCAGCGCCGGATGAATGCATCAATATGATTCTGCAGTGGATCGCTCTGGGGGAACTCGCAATAGGATGGGCCTTGTTGATCGTTGCGTTTGTGCGCGCACGGCCTTGGACTCGACTGCTTCGGTCAGAATCTCACGCGCCTGTCGCTCCCTGGGGTTTTGTACTGATCCTGATTGGCCTCTCGTTCATTGCGGTACCGTTTGCACCATCAGGGTTCGCGAAATCCGTGTTGGCGCTAAAGGCCGCTATCCTGCTTTGTCCTGTCTCAATTGTCATCGACATCGCCGCCATGATCACGACAAGCAAAGATCGGTGGATCCCGGACGGGGAACGCCGTCCCACATTGCCCAGGACCGGTATTTACCGCAGCATTCGGCATCCGGTTTACACCTCGCTCTTGTGCCTTGCCATCGCGACAGCAACCGCCAGAACCTGGTGGCCGATGATGGTTCCGGGATTCTTTTTCCTCCTGCTCGGCATTGAACTTCGAGCAACTGCGGATGACTTTGGACTTGCGAACGTATTTCAAAGTGAGTTTGAGGAATACCAGTCAGTGACACGGGCCTATCTGCCGCTCATCCGATAGACCCCGCAATCCTCTCTGCCGCAAGAGGAACAGGTGGATCGTCAGTGAGATTACCCCCGGCAGAGCCGGGGGCTTCGTTTTGTGAGCCGCTCGAAGCGGCTTGAGCGGGGTCGCTAACGCGGCCCCGGTTGAGTTGGGCCACCTTATCGGTGGCAGGTCATC
>JAKBHH010000135.1 GCA_021836865.1 Acidobacteriota bacterium | reverse complement strand
GCGAGCGCGAGTGGCAAACGGTCAACATGGTGGCCACTTTTGACTCCAATCAAGTCGTGCAGTCGGCCCGAATCTTCTCTGACGTGACCCTCCCCGCCGCAGTCGCGTCCATGGTCCAGCAGGGACAGATACCTCCCCTCGATTTCTCATCCCCGGTCACAATCAACGCAGTACGTTACCCTTGGACATCGGACGAACGCTATCTGCGGGATGACCAGATACCCGTCACGGTGGTGTTGGCGCAATCCAATATCACTGTCTCAGCCACCGTGACTGGGAACTGGATCACCATGAAGCGTGCCCACCCTGAAACCGCCGTCGTCCCAAGAGGAAAGCTCGATGACTTGTCGATCGAATATGTCGGACACGGATGGCCCATCCCAGAAAGAAACTACCGGGTAGGTCTCTATTTTATCCCCGCAAACAAGCTCGGCTACAGCATTCACCTCCAGACCACCTTTGCAAATGCGCTTGCCATTGCCCGCTGGATGGCGCAAACACCCATGGCGCCCCCGACCCCAGCCCCGCACGCTGCCCAGTAGCCCCGGAATCCCGCCTGGGGTATACTGGTTAAGTTCGTCTCCTGGCGCAGATTCTGTTTCGGGAAAGGCGCAGGGAAGTCCCTATGCCCCGGCGAGCCTGGGTCGAGGACTCCCCTCTTCCCTGACATGTAAAGAGAAGACAATGCCCAAGTTGAAGACCCATACGGGCGCGAAAAAGCGCTTCAAGAAGACTGGCACCGGCAAAATCAAGCGGGGCCAGACCAAGACGCGCCATATCCTTTCGTCCAAGTCGCCAAAGGTCAAGCGCAAGCTCGGCAAGATCGTGCTTGTCTCTGACGGTGACTTCGCAAAGGTCGCGCGCATGATTCCTTACGCCTGATTGCAGTCGGGCCTCAGTGGAGAGGCCCCCGGCGGCGTGCACCATCCCCGCCGAGAAGTCAGGCGCTGAACGAGCGAGTGAAGAGGCCCCGGCCCGCCATCATGGCTGGCTCTCCTGCCTCCAGCCGCGTTACCCCCACCACCACCCAAACGGAGAACGCCCATGCCCCGCGTAAAACGCAGTACCAAGCGGAACGACCGCCGCAAAAAGATTCTCGACAGAGCCAGCGGCTACTTCCTTACCAAATCCAAGCTCTACCAGGCAGCCCAGGAAGCCGTCGAGCGCGGCCTCAAGTTTGCCTACACCGGCCGCCGCCAGAAGAAGCGCCAGTTCCGCTCCCTGTGGATTGTCCGCATCTCCGCCGCCGCCAAGCTCAACGGCACCAGCTACTCCCAGTTCATCAACGGACTGAAGAAGGCCGGCATCGAGCTCGACCGCAAGATCCTCTCGGACATCGCCATCAAGGATCCCGCCGGCTTCACCAAGCTGGCCGAGCAGGCCAAAGCCGCCCTCGCCGCCAAAGCCGCCTGAAAGCAGCCGCACAGCAGGTCAACATCCAGAGAGTTAGCATCGCATGAAAAGGCCCCGGGTCCCTCCGGGGCCTTTTCATTGCCACCTCGCGATTCCCCACCACACGCCTGTCATCTTGAGCGAAGCGCAGCGGAGTTGAAAGATCTGCGGTTGCTTCTCAAAGAGTCCCGCGCGGCGCTGCACCCCTCCATCGGCTCCAGAGGCGGTGCCCCAGGTCTTGCTGCTGAGACCTGGAACACTCCGAAACCCATCCCGCCACGGAGAGGCCAGCCGCTTGCCTCTGCTCTTCTCGTCAAGCCCCATTGCGTAAACTATTCTCTATCCCACTCATTCCACGAAGCAAAAAGCCTCCGTCGTTTTGCAGTCTAATGCAGCCAAACGCGCATACTGGAAACATCAGCCTGAGAACCGCGCCCATCTGCCCACGTTCTCAGGTATTTTTCTTTCCGGAGACCTGCGCCATGCCGACCAGCCTCGCACCGACACGTGAGCTCATCGGCCCAGCTGCGCCCGTGCACTCCGTCCCGCTGCCGGGGAGAATACCCACTACCCCTTGATTTTCATTGCTGTTTTCGCCCTCGTTTCGCCCCGGCCCGCCGCATCACTGCCGCAGCACCCTCTCAGGCGATACGATGGATGTTTGCACTCCCTTTTGTACGCGCAGTCCTTCACACGGGCTGCTCCCACCCTGTTGCACGGAGTCCTACATGCCTAAGGTTCTCGACGGCACAGCCATCGCCGCCGCTATCAAGCAGGAAGTTGCCGAAGAAGTTCGCGTACTCGCCGCCAGGGGCATTCGCCCCGGCCTCGCCGCAGTCCTTGTCGGCCACGTGCCCGCATCGGAGATTTACGTCCGCAGCAAGGTGCAGACCTGCGCCGACCTCGGCCTCTATAGCGACCTCATCACGCCGCCCGACACCGTCACCACCGAGGAGATGCTCGACCTCGTTGCCGCGCTCAACGCCCGCGACGACATCGACGGCATCCTCATCCAGCTTCCGCTGCCCAAACAGGTGGATACCAAGGCGCTGCTCGACGCTGTGCTGCCCGCCAAAGATGTGGACGGCTTCCATCCCGTCAACGCAGGCCGCCTGCAGGCCGGCCGTCCCGCGCTTGCGCCCTGCACGCCCGCCGGGGTCATTGAAATCCTCAAGCGCAGCCACATCCCCATCAGCGGCGCGCACGCCGTCGTCGTCGGGCGCAGCGACATTGTCGGCAAGCCCGCCGCCATGCTCCTGCTCCACGAGAACGCGACGGTAACCATCTGCCACTCCAAGACGCGCGACCTCCCGGCCATCACGCGCCAGGCCGACATCCTCGTCGCCGCCATCGGCCGGCCCGGCTTTATCACGCCGGAGATGGTCAAACCCGGCGCCACGGTGATCGACGTTGGTATCAACCGCATCACCACCCGCGAGGAGTTCGACCGCTTCTTTGCTGGCGACGCCAAACGCGAAGCCACGTTCGCCAAGCGCGGCTCCACCCTCGTCGGTGACGTGCACCCCAAAGCCTTCGAGCTCTCCAGCGCCTACACGCCCGTCCCCGGCGGCGTAGGCCCGCTCACTATCGCCATGCTCATGGCCAACACCGTCCGCGCCGCCAAAATGCGCAGGGGACTTTAGCTTATGCTCCGCGTCGGCCTCACCGGCGGTCTCGGCAGCGGCAAAAGCACCGTTGCCGGGATGCTGCGCGCGCTCGGAGCGGAGGTGATTGAAGCTGACGACCTGGGCCGCGCTATGATGGAGCCCGGCCAGCCCGTATACCAGCAGACCCTGCAAGCCTTTGGACCGCAGGTCGCCGATCCCGATGGCCGTCTTAATCGCGCTCAGTTAGCCAAACTCGCCTTTGCTGAAGGCCGTCTGCAGCAGTTGAACGCCATCGTCCATCCCGCCGTCATTGAGGCCCAGCGCCAATGGATGGCTCAACTCTTCCGCCGCGATCCTGCCGCCATTGCCGTCGTCGTCTCCGCGCTTATTTTCGAGGTGGAGCGGGACGCCCGCGCTCGCGGCGAGCAGGACACCGTGCTCGCCGACTGGCGTCGCCGCATGGATCGCGTCGTCGTCGTCACCGCGCCTGACGAGCTTAAGATCGCCCGCTACCTTGCCCGCTCCGGCCAATCCGGCCCGGCCGGCGAGGCTGATGCGCGCGCCCGCCTCACCTCCCAGATGACCGACGAGGAAAAGGCCGCCCGCGCCGACTTCGTCCTCCGCAACGATGGCGACTTCGACGCTCTCCGCGCGCAGGTGGAACAGCTCTGGCTGCGTCTGCAACAGCAGAACAACATGCAGCCCGCCGCCGACTCTCTAAAATAGATGGCAGCAGTAGCTGAGCCTTCCGGCGGGAACCGTTCCGCGCCGGAACCGCATCTCAAGAAAGGAAAGGTTTTTTCGCAAACCATGAAACTGCGCCGGTTCCTGCTGGTTCTCCTGATCGTCGGTGGATTCTGGTATTTCACCGCCCATCTGCCTTCGCGCCTCAGCCGCTTTTCCTTTCTGGGCGGCCACAGCCCCAGCTCTGCGCTCCAGCTCACCCAGGCTGAGGCTGCCCCCGCCTACGATGCCGAAGAGCTGAACAACATCGCTGTCTACAAGCGCGTGCTGCCTTCGGTGGTCAATATCACGTCGCGACAGGTGATTTTCAACTTCTTCTACGGCGTCGTCCCGCAGGAGGGCCAGGGCTCCGGCTTTATCCTCGACAAGGCCGGCCACGTTCTGACGAACTATCACGTTGTTGAAGGCGCCAATCGCGGCATCCAGGTCACGCTCAGCAATAAGAGCAGCTACAAAGCCACCGTTGTCGGCACGGACAAAACGCACGACCTGGCCCTGCTGCAGATCACCGCGCCCAATCTCCAGCCCGTCACGCTGTCTGACTCATCGGGCCTCGCCGTCGGCCAAAAGGTCTACGCCATCGGCAATCCCTTCGGTCTCAGCGGCACCATGACGCGCGGCATCATCAGCTCCATCCGCTCCATCAAGAATGCCGACGGCGCGCCCATTGAAGATGCGATTCAAACCGACGCAGCCATCAATCCGGGCAACTCCGGCGGCCCGCTGCTGAACTCCCACGGCGATGTCATCGGCATCAACACCATGATCGCCTCCAACGGCGCTGACCAGAGCTCAGGCATCGGCTTTGCCATTCCCATCAATACCGCCAAGGCCGTTCTCAGCGATCTCACCCGCTACGGACGCGTCAAGCGGCCCTCGCTGGGCATTGTCTCCTTCGCCATCGGGCCTGACCTCGCCGAGCAGATGGGCCTCGCCTCAGATTACGGCGTCCTCATCCAGAAGGTCATCCCTGGAGGCGCGGCAGAGCGTGCCGGGTTGCACGGCGGCAATGAACAGGCTTACGTCGGCAACACCCCTATCATGCTCGGCGGCGACCTGATCGTTGCCATCGATGGCCAGCAGGTCACCGATCCGCAGGACATCAGCGCCATGATGGACAAGCACCAGGCCGGCGACACCATCAGCGTCACTATCCTCAGAGGCCGCCGCCAGATGACCTTCAAACTCATCCTCGGCGAAGCCCAGGACATCAACACATAGCAGTGTCCATGGACGAACCGCACAAGCCGCTCGCTGCCGCGCCTTCCGCACGCCGCCCTCGCGTGCTGATCCTCGGCGGCGGCTTCGGCGGCCTTCACGCGGCCCAGTCCCTGGCCTCGATCCCGGTCGATGTCACCCTTATCGACCGTCGCAATCACCACACCTTCCAGCCGCTGCTCTACCAGGTGGCCCTCGCCGTGCTATCCCCGGCAGACATCGCTCAGCCCATCCGCGGCATTCTGCGCCATCAGGCCAACGTCCAGGTTCTCATGGATGAGGTCACCGGCATCGACGTCGCTACGCGTCAGGTCGCGCTCGCCAGCGGCGCGCAAATGGCCTATGACTATCTTGTCGTCGCTACTGGCGCCACGCATTTCTACTTTGGCCACGACGAGTGGGCACCGCTCGCGCCCGGCCTCAAGACCATCGAAGACGCCACCGAAATCCGCCGCCGCGTCCTGCTTGCCTTCGAACTGGCAGAGCGCCAGATGCTTGAGCAGGGCTGGCATCCTCCGCTCAACTTTATCGTCATCGGCGGCGGCCCGACCGGCGTCGAGCTTGCAGGAGCCATCTCCGACATCGCGCGCCTCTATCTGCACCGCGACTTCCGCTCCATCGATCCCGCGAAAGCCCGCGTGCTGCTGCTGGAGGGATCGCCGCATCTGCTCGCGGCCTATCCCGCGGATCTCTCGGCAAAAGCGGAGGCCGCGCTCATCCGGCTTGGCGTTGAGGTCCGTACCGGCGCCCACGTCTCCGCCATCGGCCCCGGCTGGGTGGAGACACGGAGCCAGCAGGGCAGCTCCCGCATCGATGCCGCCGTCACCCTCTGGGCCGCCGGTGTGCAGGCCTCGCCACTCGGCACGCTGCTCGGTGTGCCCCTCGACCGCCGCGGCTGTGTCCTCGTCAACGACCGCCTCAACCCGCCCGGCCTGCCCGAGGTCTTCATTCTCGGCGATCTCGCTCACGTCGAGCAGGACGGCCATCCGATCCCCGGCGTCGCCCAGCCCGCCATGCAGATGGGCGACCATGTCGGCCGCATGATTGCCGCCGACCTTGCCGGCAGACCGCGCACCGCCTTCCGCTACTTCGACAAAGGCGATATGGCGACGATCGGACGCCGCGCAGCCATCGCGAAGGTCGAATGGCCCTTCAAAGCGCACATGAGCGGCCTGCCCGCATGGCTCACCTGGCTCACCGTCCACATCTGGTTCCTCATCGGTTTCCGCAATCGCATCTTCGTTTTCGCCACATGGATATGGAGCTACTTCACCTTCACCCGCGCGGCGCGTCTAATCACTGGAGACCAACATCTGCCCGGCTGGAATGACAAGGTGATGTCCAAACCGGACAATCGCAACAGCATCAATCCATAAGCCTTGATGGCCTAAGCGTGATATTTCGCCCTGCATCGGCCCTCATCACAACGCGCCGGTCCCCTCGTCACTGCAGCCCCGCTCCTGATCGTTCAGACTTAACAGATAAATGTCTGTCTTCTGGCGCGCCGCCAGGGCCCCCATGGCACGGCAGAAGAAAGGGGGCTTATGAGCAAGTTGGAGATTCACTCCGCCGGATCTGCCACGCCGCAATCTCTTCCACGCTGCCAAGCAGGATTCCGCTCCTCCTTCACTCCCATACAAAGCGCAGGCATCCGTCTTGCCATCCTGGGAACGATGGTTGCCGCAGCCGTGATCTTGCTCTCCGGCTGCCAGCGTGTTTCATTTGACCCGCGGCCCACCGCCGATATCGCCCCGGAACGACTCTTCATGTTTACCGCGGTGCAGGCCCCCGCTCCCGCAACGGGCCTGAGCGCAATGCGGGTGGATCTCGGCCGTCGCTTGTTTTACGATACACACCTCTCGGTGAACAACTCGGTCTCCTGTGACACCTGCCACAAGCTCACGGCGTATGGCGTCGATCCCGGCAAGTCCGTTTCCACCGGCCACGACAAGAAGCCCGGAGGGCGAAACTCGCCCACGGTCTACAACGCCGGTCTGCAATTCGTGCAGTTCTGGGATGGCCGTGCCGCCACCCTCGCCGAGCAGGCCGCCGGTCCCATGATGAATCCAGTAGAGATGGGCATGCCCAGCCCTGAAGCCGTTGTGGCCTACCTGCACTCCAGCCCGGATTACAAGAAGCAGTTCCAGCAGGCCTATCCAGGAGCCAGGGATCCCGTCGTGATGGACAACGTGACCGACGCAATCGCGGACTTCGAGTCCGGCCTGATCACGCCCGCTCGCTGGGATCAGTACCTGCAGGGCAACACAAATGCGCTTTCAAATGAAGAGAAGAGAGGCCTGCGGGTCTTTCTGCGCTCCGGCTGCGCCTCCTGCCACGCGGGCAAAGGGCTCGGCGGCAATTCCTACCAGAAACTGGGCGCATACCGCGATTGGCCCGACCGGACTACTGACCTTGGGCGCATGGCGGTCACCCACAATCCTGCCGACTTGCTCTACTTCAAGGTTCCTCTGCTGCGCAATGTCACCGAAACCGGTCCGTGGTTCCACGATGGAAAGGTTAAGACCATCGACGAAGCCGTCCGGCTCATGGAGCGTTACCAGACGGGCCGCCGCCTCTCTGAAGACGACGTGCGCTCCATTGTGGCCTTCCTGGGTTCGCTCAAAGGCGAAATTCCCCAGCAGTACATCCAGCCCCCGTCCGCCAAAGCGCCACCGGTCAGAACGGCTTTGACGCCGGGCACTTCGAGGCAACAGTTCGCGCTCGTTGACCTCAATCCATCGAAGGAGGGACAGTAGCCATGCGTCGCATCCTTTGGATTACCGGAGCACTCCTCGTTCTGTTTCTTCTCGTGATGCAGACACGCCGCCCCAACTTTGACTTGCCGAAGGTCCACGCGGCGGCCGGCTTCGATGCAACCATGCATCCCAGCCAGCAAATCAGCGACACGCTGCATCAGTCCTGCTACAGTTGCCACTCGACACAAGCTGAAATCCCCTGGTACGGCCACGTCTGGCCCGCATCGCACCTTCTCCAGAAAGACGTCCGCCGCGGTCGTGCCCGTCTCGACTTTTCCAATTGGAGTAACCTCAGCCCGGAGATGTCCCGCATCCGCCTGCTCAACGCCTGCCAGATGATGCGAGAGTCCAAGATGCCGCTCTGGTACTACCGCCCCCTGCATCCGGGTGCCACTCTGCAGCCGGAACAGGTGGACGCCTTCTGCAACTGGGCGCAGTCGCTGCCCGCCGCCGCGCAGACAGCGAGCCTGCGCTAGGCAACTGAACCCGCCGACGCTGTTCGCAGCTCCCATCGATCGCAAACCGCGGCCGGTGACGCCCACGCCGGCCGCTTCAATTGCCACATCTTGCAGCACATCCGCAGGCCGCTGGCAGACCTGCCGAGGGACTGCCCACTTTCCTTTCTGCACATCGTCCAACCCACCGCAGACGGAGTTATCATGGCGCAGGAGAACTGCTATGTCGCAATACGTCTTTCATTGCCAGGACTGCAACAAGGAGTTCACGCAGACGCTCCACATGGCGGAGGTGGAAAAGGTTCACCTGACCTGTCCGCATTGCGGCAGTAAGAAGGTTCACCAGCTGGCTTCCGCCTTCTCTGCCGTGACCTCGAAAAAGAGCTAGCCGAATCTGTCCTTCCCGCAGAGCGTCCCTTGAAGACCCTCGCTCCATGAGCACGCCTGCGCCCATTGCCGCGATAAGATAGAAGAGCATGCTCGATTTGAACTTTGTTCGGGGCAATCTGCCCCTTGTGGAAGCCAAACTCCAGGCGCGCGGAGCTGATCCGGCCGCGCTACTCGGCGATTTCCGCACCCTCGACCATAAGCGTCGCGAAGCCATCACCCAGGCGGAGCAGTTCAAGGCCCGCCGTAATGAGCTGTCCCAGCAGGTGGGCGCGCTCAAAAGAGTCGGCAAAGACGCCACCGCTCTGATGGATGAGACACGCGCCCTGAAAGACCGGCTCGACGAGCTGGACAAGCTGGCCTCCTCGCTCGACGAACAGATGCGCTTTGCGCTGTCGAGCATCCCCAACCTAACGCGCGACGAGGTTCCCAT
>JAKBHH010000134.1 GCA_021836865.1 Acidobacteriota bacterium | reverse complement strand
TACCGAAGCTTATCGCAGCTTGCCACGTCCTTCATCGCCTGTCTCTGCCAAGGCATCCACCGTGCGCCCTTAGTAGCTTGACCATAGAATTAACTCCAGCGCAGGGAGCCGCATCACTGCGGTCCTGATCAGAGATAACCTATATTATCCGCCTGAGAGTAACTCGCTACGCTCACGCGCTCCCGAGTTACACTCCTAAAGACACTCTTCTTACTTTGAACACTTTGCCTGAATCGTCTTGCGACGATTCATTGCTTGTGCTCGGCCTTGTATCGCGCCACCTGTCACCCATCCTTCCAGCTGCCTTGCGGCCGCCGGTACGAGGAGTAAGCGCCAGATGCGCATTACCCAATCAATTTCGTTGTCAAACATCCAAACCTTCGCGCTTATCGGGAAGGCCCGCCCTTGGGCGGTTGAAACCTGCCGAACCAGTTTTTGCCTGGCCAGCCTGCTTCCAAATCGCGGCCATCGAGATGACGGCGATTGGGAAGCAGTGAATGAGTTCTGGTGGAGCTGATCGGGATCGAACCGATGACCCCCTGCTTGCAAAGCAGGTGCTCTCCCAACTGAGCTACAGCCCCATAAGGGTGCTAGTGGCTAAGATGGTGGGCCTGGGTAGATTCGAACTACCGACCTCACCCTTATCAGGGGTGCGCTCTAACCAACTGAGCTACAGGCCCATGTAGGCCGCTCCCCCGCCGGCTTGAACCACACAGCCAGGAGCCCGGCGGCTCTCACAAATCTCATTCAGTGCTAAAGGGTTTCGAGGACAAGGTTGAACATGCTGGGCGGCTACGCCGCCCATGACCATCGTGCAATGGGTGATCAGGAAAAGAAGACTTGATCGAGATCCGCGCGGGCTGCCAGGTAAACAGCTTTGCGGTTGGATGTGACTTGATTCACCACTTGCGTGGTCCGCTCTCGCGGAAGGAATCAAGAACACACCGGTTTCTCTTTTAGAAAGGAGGTGATCCAGCCGCAGGTTCTCCTACGGCTACCTTGTTACGACTTCACCCCAATCATGAATTACACCTTGGACGGCTGCCCCCTTGCGGTTGGCTTACCGGCTTCTAGTGCAACCCACTTTCGTGATGTGACGGGCGGTGTGTACAAGGCCCGGGAACGTATTCACCGCGGCATTCTGATCCGCGATTACTAGCGATTCCAGCTTCACGCAGTCGAGTTGCAGACTGCGATCCGAACTGAGGCCGGCTTTTTCCGATTAGCTCCCCCTCACGGGTTTGCGACGGTTTGTACCGGCCATTGTAGCACGTGTGTAGCCCTGGACATAAAGGCCATGAGGACTTGACGTCATCCCCACCTTCCTCCCCGTTATCCGAGGCGGTTTCACCAGAGTGCCCAACTAAATGATGGCAACTGGGGATAAGGGTTGCGCTCGTTGCGGGACTTAACCCAACATCTCACGACACGAGCTGACGACAGCCATGCAGCACCTATATTACGGCCCATTGCTGGGAAGGAATGTTTCCACTCCGGTCCGTAACATTTCGAGCCCAGGTAAGGTTCTTCGCGTTGCGTCGAATTAAACCACATGCTCCACCGCTTGTGCGGGCCCCCGTCAATTCCTTTGAGTTTCAGCCTTGCGACCGTACTCCCCAGGCGGACTGCTTAACGCGTTAGCTACGGCACGGCGGGATTGGGTACCCGTCACACCAAGCAGTCATCGTTTAGGGCTAGGACTACCAGGGTATCTAATCCTGTTTGCTCCCCTAGCTTTCGTGCATCAGCGTCAGTTGTGGTCCAGTGAGCCGCTTTCGCCACAGGTGTTCCTTCCGATATCTACGCATTTCACCGCTACACCGGAAATTCCACTCACCTCTCCCACACTCAAGCCCGGCAGTTTCCCTTGCAGTCTATGAGTTGAGCCCATAGATTTCACAAGAGACTTACCAAACCGCCTACGCACCCTTTACGCCCAATAATTCCGAACAACGCTCGCCCCCCTCGTATTACCGCGGCTGCTGGCACGAAGTTAGCCGGGGCTTCTTCTTCCGGTACCGTCATTATCGTCCCGATCGAAAGGAGTTTACGTACCGAAGTACTTCATCCTCCACGCGGCGTTGCTGCGTCAGGGTTTCCCCCATTGCGCAAAATTCCCCACTGCTGCCTCCCGTAGGAGTCTGGACCGTGTTTCAGTTCCAGTGTGTCCGTGCGCCCTCTCAGGCCGGATACCGATCACTGTCTTGGTGGGCCATTACCCCGCCAACTAACTAATCGGCCGCGACCCCCTCCTGAAGCGAATTGCTCCTTTGACCCGTAGGTGTTATGCGGTATTAGCTAAGGTTTCCCTCAGTTATCCCCCACTCCAGGGTAGGTTAGTCACGTGTTACTCACCCGTGCGCCACTTTACTCAGGGATTGCTCCCCTTTCTCGTTCGACTTGCATGTGTTAGGCACGCCGCCAGCGTTGATTCTGAGCCAGGATCAAACTCTCGTTTGAAACCTGTTGTCAAACCCGTTCTGACGGAGGTCAGAGCAGGTTCAACCGTGCCCGCGCATCACTGCGCAGGGCACCTTACCTTGTGAGAAAGATCAAGCCAAACCTGATCTCATCTCACGACTGGCATGTTCAACCTTATTGTCAAAGATCCTTAAGAGCGTTCCGCCTGAGCGGTGCCCCTTTGGATCGAGGCCCAGGCTTTTACGCCGGGGTGTCCTCGAACTTGTTACGCTAGCCGATTTTGCTTTTTACAGCATCCTGCGGCGTTTTTGCGCGAACTTTTTAAGACTATCGAAACATTGCATCTCTGTCAATCCCTAAATTTTGCATTTGCTCGGGGCCGCCTAACTCATTCTTGGCGGGCTGTTCCCCAAGGCAGATTGCAACTGGCTGACAGGAAGCATCGGCGTCCTGAAGCGTCGCACTGCGTAGATTCTCAATGAGCAACCGGCAAAACTGCCCGAGCCTCTAGGGCTCACAGGAGATAAACTCCTGGGTCATGCAATGGCTTGTTCTCTCTAGGGATTCCCTACAGGGGTTCAGGGGCGCTTGCCTCACCTGACCCAACGAACCAGCTTCCCAAGTCCCACACAGGGCAGGCCACACGGCCACTGGGAGGCTCCACTGCTCCTCTGCAACTCTCTAAGAGTAGCACAGGCTATTCCTGTTTGCAACTCGCGGGTGAGCTTGCGTTCAACCCCTCATTGCCACTCGTTGAGAATAGCAATCCAGCAGCCTGATGGCAAGCGTCCGTGCCTGTGGAAAGCACCTTGTTTCTGTGGGAAACTCCGATTTACGGTTTGGCGATGATGCCCAGATCCGTGAGCCCGTTTACAAAGAACTGCATCGCCAGCGCCACCAGCAGTAACCCCATGATTCTCACCAGGATGCGGATACCCGTCTCGCCCATGAACGCCCGCACACGTCCCGCCCCGGCCAGCACCCCGTAGCTCACCAGGCAGGTAAACGCAATCGCCCCCAGAATCGCCCCCATCTGCCAGTGCCACAGCGTCGGCACTGGCCCTACCAGCACCATCACTGACGAGATCGCGCCCGGCCCCGCCAGCATCGGCACGCCCAGCGGCACAATCCCCGCGTCTTCTTTCGCCGCGGCCTCTTCGGTATCTCCCGTGGCCTCCTGCGTGGGCGAGCGCCGCGCCTCCAGCATATCCAGCCCGATCAGCAGCAGAATCAGCCCACCGGCAATCTCAAACGCAGGAAGCGTAATGCCGAAGAGACGGAAGATGACCTGCCCGGCCAGCGCAAAGCTTGTCAGCACCACAAAGCAGGTCAGCGCTGCCTTGCGCGCCATCCGCTTGCGCCGCGCTGCGTCACATTGGTTCGTGATCGCAAGAAACGACGGGATCGCTGCAAATGGATCGACAAGAAAGAAGATGGAACTCAGCGCCAGCACGCTGAAGCGCACTATGGGCGCCGTTTGAATCTCGTGCAGCGCCGTCGCCGCGGGATTGGTCCACTCCATCATGCGCTGCAGGCAGTGTACCAACCGGCACGTGGCTGCATCTCACACATATACTGGGCTGTCTTGCGGGGGCTCGCGATGCGCAACTGGATTCGGCGCCTGAGTTTGCTGACAATCTCCACTCTTCCGTTCGTTTCGAGCACTGCAGCGCAGAACAGCGCGACTTCAGCGACACCGTCACCCACCATCCAGGCCCAGGCGCGCGCCGTGCTCGTCGACATCGTCGTGACCAAAGGGAATCAGCCTGCGCTGCATCTGCAGCAGCAAGATTTTCAGATCCTGGACAACGGCAAGCCGCAAACCATCAACTTCTTTCAGGAGAACACAGCACCCTCCGCGCCAGCCGTGCCCGTAACGCCAATGCTGCCACCGCAGGAGTTCACCAATCAACCCGCGACACCGCCCGGCACCCAGGTCACGGTCCTTCTGCTTGACAAGCTCAACACACGCACAGCCGACCAGGCTGCCTTTCTCGAAGGGGTTCGCGGCTTCGTGCGCGGACTGCGGACGGGTACGCCTGTTGCGGTCTTCACCCTGACCTCGCGGCTCCACCTGGTGCAGGGCTTCACAGGAGATCCTGCCAGGCTGCAAGCCGCGATGAGCGGGAAATCCGCGCCGGAGCCCGGAAACACCGCACTCGCCCACACCGCACAGGACGACGCGATGGACCGGGTGCAGGCCGCTGGCATGGCGGCCTTCCTCGGAATCCGCGACGACAGCGCCGCGCCCATGAATCAGTTCCGCGCCAACGAGCGCTCGTCGCTCACGCTGCAAGCCCTCAACCAGCTCTCCCGCTTTCTGGCGGGCATTCCCGGACGCAAGAATCTGATCTGGTACGCGAGCGATTTTCCGCTTGCCATCTTCCCCGATGCCCGCGCGGGCCAGACTCTCGCGCAGGATCGGGCCTTGAGTTCTGAGCTGCGCACCACCGCCGCGCTGCTGGCCGCAGCGCGCGTCGCCGTCTATCCGGTCAGTGCCGCTGGCATCGCCAACGACACCTGGACACAGGCTGCCGACAAGGTTGAGAGCGCCAGCATCGATGGCATGCAGCAGCAGACCGCAAGCGATCAGGGCGCGCGCGCCGCGAACATTGCGGCAATGGAGCAGATTGCGACAGACACCGGCGGTCGCGCGATCTACACCACAAACAACCTGGACAAGGCCACTTCGGACGCAATGCAGAATGGCGCGCACTACTACACGCTGGCGTACACGCCCACCAATTTACAGCCAGACGGCAGCTTCCATCGCATTGAAGTCCGGCTTCAAGACCACAAGGAGAAGCTCGAATACCGTCGCGGCTACTTCGCCGACGACAGCGCGGCAACCGCAGCTGGCGCTGACCCGCTGATTCCTCTGCTGGCCGACGGTATGCCCAACTCCACGCAAATCCAGTACCGGGTCAGCGCCGAGCCGGCCTCGTCGCAGCCTGCCTCTGGCGCACCGGCAGCCGGGGGCAACCACCAGCTCACAGGCCCCCTCACCCGTTACTTCGTCAATATGATCGTTCCCGCGGACGCACTTGATCTCGCAGCCGCCCCCGATGGCGCACATAGCGGCGACATCCAGGTCGCGCTCGTTGCCTACGACCACAATGGCAAAGCCGTCAACTGGACGGGCGGCGCCAGTTCGATCCACCTCACTTCGTCCTCCTGGGCGGCGGCGCAACAACAAGGCATCCCATTGCGCCTGCAGGTCGATCTGCCCCATGAACCCTTACTTCTTGCCACTGGCATCTACGACCTCAGAACTCGCAAAGCCGGCACGCTCGAGTTTCCCCTCGACGGGGTCGCCCAGCCATAGGCCACGCAGCTTTCCCGCCGCCCCGCTCTACAATCAGTTCTTGCTCACCACTGCCCAACGCGACCGAATTCTCGTCATCCTCGTCCGACCGCGCAACCCGCTCAACATCGGCGCCGTCGCCCGCGCCATGGCCAACTTCGGCTTCGCGCATCTCACCGTGGTCGCGCCCTATGAGCCGCACTGGCGCGAGGCCAAGTCCGCAATCCAGGCCGAAAGTCTTCTCCAAAACGCCAAGAGCGTGGAGCACCTTGCGGAAGCCCTTGCACACTGCACACTCGTCCTCGGCACCGGCACCCTCACCCATCGCAGCGCGGAGCAGCCCGTCGTCCCGCTGCCCGCTCTTGCGCCCCATATTGACCGCGCACTCCAGGCAGACGGCCGCATCGCTCTTGTGCTCGGCCCGGAGAAGCACGGCCTCACCCGCGACGATCTCGCCTATTGCCATCTGCTCGTCGAGATACCCACCGACCCGCGCCAGCCCTCCATGAACCTTGGCCAGGCCGCCGCCGTCTGCCTCTACGAGCTCGCCACGCGCTGCGGCGTGCCGGCCGAGGCCCATGCGCCCGTCCCCGCAGCCATCGCACCTTCGGCCACGCTCGACTGCCTCGCCGATCTCATTGAGCAGACCATGACCGCCTCCGCCTACTCGCCGCGCGCCATGGTGCCCGCCAATCACCACGACCTGCGCGTGCTGTTGCGCCGCCTCGCACTTACCCCGCCCGACGCGCGCCGCACGATGGGCCTCTTCCGTCGCATCCTATGGCGGCTCGGCCACACCCCAGGCCCGCCGCAGCCGTAACCGCCGGCCATCCCACCCTTGCGGGATTGTTTTTTGCCCCCTTTGCAAAATAATCCTGATAAAGTGGCGTGGAAAGGCATCATGTCCTGTACGGCTGAGGTTCTTCGCTCTCTTCCGGGCGCTCTGGTTGCTTGGCGACGCCGTAACGCGGTCTGCTTCGCGTGGGCGGCTCTCGTGTGTGCCCTGGCGGCTTGGCCCTGCGTCTGGCAACTTCATGCGCAGGGCCAGCCCGCCCAGGTTTCCGCTCCGCCGGTCGCCGCTTCCCCGGCCTTCCCCAGCCTGCAGCCCGGCACCACTGAAGAAGAACTCCGCCGGAGCCTGGCGGGCAAAACCCTCTACCTGCGCGGCGGCTATCTCGACAACACGCTCGACTTCGATGAGCAGGGCCGCCTGATCGGGCACTCACCGCACGGCTCCTACACGCTCGCCCTCGTCCAGATTGACAAGGTCCGCCTCACCCGCAGAAAAGTCGAACTGCAAGGCGCACGCTACGCCATGCACTTCCTCGGCGTCACGCCCTATGAGGATCCCACCGGAGCTGTCGACACCGTCAACATCACGCCAAAAAAGAAGCCGCTCCGCATCACCATCGCGCGGGAGCTCGTTGTGAACCCAAAGAAGAAGAAGCAAAAGGCCGAAAACTCCCCGGCTCCGCCCGCCAGCACTGATGCGGCATCCAATCAGCCCGCGCCGCCCGAGGCCCAGGCCAATCCCGGCGAACTCGGCGCTGTCACCACTACTACTTCGCCGGCCCACGCCGCGCAGCTGCTCCACGCCGCACTCGAACGGGTCTTTGCCCAGGGGCTTGACGAGCAGATGACCGCCTCCATGCCCGAATTCTGGCAGATCTACTACAAGGCCGTCGCCGCGCACACAGACGTTCGCCCAAACGACCCCGGCGTCTTTCGCCAGTCTGCAGTGAATCAAAAGGCCCGCCTTCTCACCCTGGTCGAGCCCCCTTCCAATGAATACGCACAGGCCAACGGAGTCGCAGGCTTGGCGCTCTACAGCGTTGTCGTTGGCGTCGATGGAGCCCCCCAACAGATCGCGGTCAGCCGGCCCATTGGCTTCGGTCTCGATGAAAATGCTGTCGAAACCATTCGCAAGGCCAAGTTTCAACCCGCTCTCAAAGACGGCAAGCCCGTACCGGTAATACTGGACGTTCTGGTCGAGTTCCGCATCTACTCCAAACGCACCGCAGCCGCCGCAAGCGAGCCCCCCGCAGCATCCACCGCGCCCGCCGCGCTGCCCGGCCCCTACAGCGCGAGCCGCCCATGAACCAGAACTTCCTGCGTCTTATCCGCTCCGGCGTCACCGCGGAGGTCGCAGACGCGGTACACGCCGACCCGGCGCTCGCCTGCTGGCGCGATGCGCAGGGCGTCTCCGCGCTGCTCTGGGCCGTCTACACCGGCCAGGACATGGTGCGCGATTTCCTCCGCTCGGCCCTGGTCGATCAAGCCATCCCGCTCGACATCTTTGAGGCTGCCGCCACCGGCGACCAACCACGGCTGACCGCAATCCTTGCCGCGGATCCGGCCGCAGTCCTCGCGTACTCCGGCGACGGATGGACACCGCTGCACCTCGCCGCCGCCTTCGGCACTCCTGCCTGCGTGGCCGCGCTGCTCCACAGCGGCGCATCGCCCCACGCCGTCTCAACCAACGCACAGCGCAATCAGCCGCTCCACGCCGCGCTTGCGCTCGGCCGGCAGGCTGAGACCGTCAAGCTGCTGCTCAGCCACGGCGCCGACCCGAATGCGACTCAGGCCGGCGGCTTCACGCCCATCTTTTCCGCTGCGACGGCCAACCGCCAGGATCTGGCCGAGCTGCTGCTGGCTCACGGCGCCCGGCCTCACCACGCCAACGACCAGGGCAAGACCGCCGTCGACTTTGCCCGCGAGCGCGGCCACGCCGCGCTGGCCGACTGGCTCGCCGCGCAACCCGCCTGATGGCGTCTTACCTGCCCCAGACCGCAGTTTTCGATGGGAGACAACCCGGTCCAGCACCGGCGTAGCCGTAAGACAGCCGGCACCTGAGCGTAAGACTCGCCCGCACCAGCCGCCGCAAAGAGTTCCAGCCGTGAGACACATCCCGCGCCGCGTAAGACACCTGTCTTGCGCCGGTAAGACGAGACCGAGATGCCGTAAGACACGGCATGTTTGCCGTCTTACGCCCCCCGCGTCACTCCTCCTCGCGCAGCATCTGCTCCAGCTTCGGCTTATGCTTGGACTGGCGCCCTGTCCGTGGCTCAGACTCTACAACCCGCGCCGGCTTCGGCTGGCCCACACGCTCCCGCGCATTCGCCTTCACCGCCTTGGTCGCGGAAAAAGTACCTGGCTTGCGTTTCCTCATGGCAAGGTCGAGTATGGAATAGTTGGAGCGCCGGGCGAAAGCCCCCTCCATCACGCGTCGCTCCCTGGGAGCCGGCGCATGGGAGTTTCGGGAACATGGAAGAGCGGGAGTTTTTCAACGAGACCACCGAGATGCGGACGC
Organism: Acidobacteriota bacterium; assembly: GCA_021836865.1. Taxonomy (GTDB): domain Bacteria; phylum Acidobacteriota; class Terriglobia; order Terriglobales; family Acidobacteriaceae; genus Telmatobacter. The sequence goes on along the minus strand of JAKBHH010000134.1, from coordinate 164 downwards.
ACACGATCACCTGCCCAAAATGCGGACAGGCTGCCGAATACAAGGTTACCTGGGTCGTCCGCCGCAAACGCGCCCAGTTGCCGCGCAACGCAGACGAGCGCGACCGCGCCCGCTTCGCCAAGGCGCAATCCTACATGGTGCGCCGCGACGACAAGCTCGCCTGC
>JAKBHH010000037.1 GCA_021836865.1 Acidobacteriota bacterium | reverse complement strand
CTGCGATTGGGGGACAGAATCTCGCTATCGTCGCAGGCCCGTGTTCCATTGAGAGCCGGGAACAGGCCTTTGCCATTGCCGAGCAGGTTGCCGCCTCCGGCGCGCAGTTCTTCCGCGGCGGGGCTTACAAGCCGCGTACCTCGCCCTATGCCTTTCAGGGGCTCGGCGTGGATGCCCTGAAGATCATGGCGGAGATTCGCGATCAGTTTGGTTTGCGTATCATCACCGAGGCAATCGACAACGAGACCCTGGAGCTGGTCGCCGACTGGGCGGATGTCATTCAGATTGGCGCGCGCAACATGCAGAACTTTTCGCTGCTCAAACATGCCGGCCGGCTGCGCAAGCCTGTGCTGCTCAAGCGCGGCATGAGCGCCACGCTCGATGAGTTTCTGATGGCCGCCGAATACATCATGAGCGAGGGCAACTACCAGGTGATCCTCTGCGAGCGGGGCGTGCGCACCTTTGCGGATCATACTCGGAACACGCTCGACCTCAGCATCGTTCCGGCGGTTCAAAAGCTCAGCCATCTGCCGATTTTGGTCGATCCAAGCCATGGCACCGGCAAGCGTGACAAGGTGTTGCCCATGGCTCGAGCGGCGGTAGCAGTCGGCGCGGACGGGGTGCTGGTTGAAGTCCATCATCAACCGGATAAGGCGCTGTCGGACGGCCCGCAGTCGATCTATCCCAGCCAGTTTGCTGTCATGATGGACGAGATTGAGCAGATAGCTCCTGTGGTCCATCGCACGTTGCCACGTGGCATCCGTGTGGAGGCTGGCGCTGCATAAGCCGATGAAGGCGCGATCAGGGATAATCATGCAGATGAGCAGGCGGTGCAGCGCTTCCATGAGTTTGAGCGCGAGGCGCCTTCTGCCTGCCGCAGTCGCCCTCGCCATTGGGTTGACCGGCTGCCGCCCACATGACTTTCCGCAGTACCCGCCCGACTATCGCGAGTATGTGTATGTGACCAACGGCGACAGCGGCACTGTATCTATTTACGATGTCGTTAACGTACGACTTGACCGCGAACTTGCCGTGGGCAGGCACCCGGTGGCAGTCGTCTCCAGCACGACGCGCAATGAAGTATATGTGGTGAATGAGGGCGCGCCGGGCGGACAGGGTGCGGTTTCCGTGGTCGATGCGGAGCACAATGCTGTGGTCGCCACCATTCAGGTGCGCAAACAGCCGGTGGCAATTGCGCTGGACCCTGAAGATGCGTTGGCGTATGTAGCCAACTCCGGCTCCAACAGCATCTCGGTCATCGACCTGAAGGCCCGCCGGGAGATCGCTGTAATTGGAGCGGGCGAAGAGCCTGCAGCGCTTCGTGTCTCGCCGGATGGCAAGGCGCTTGTGGTTGCCAACCGGAACAGCAGTTCAGTCAGCATCATCGACCCCGTTGCACGAACGGTGCGTGCAGTCTTCGCGGGCTGTCCTGGCGCAAACGATGTTGTCATCCTGCCAGACTCCTCGAAGGCCTTTGCGGCCTGCTCTGCCGGTCACCAGATCATGGCTATTGCGCTGGCGCACGCAGATGCCCAATCCGCCCAACCTGATCGTATTGAATCCCTGCTGGATGTGGGCCGGGGTCCCGTGCAATTGGCTCTGAAGCCGGATGGTGGTGAACTCTTCACCATGAACTCACTCTCTGACTCGATCTCTGAGGTGGTTACGGGCACGGACGACGTGGGGGGAGCCTACATGATGGGAGCCGATCCGGTACAGGGCATTGTTTCAGCGAATAATGCGCTGCTCTATGTCGGCAACCTGCGCTCCCAGTGGGTCACCATCTACGCCATCGATGACGGCAAGCGGGAGGGCGAAGTGCACGTCGGCGACGGCCCCGCTGCGCTTGCCTTTTGCGCCGACGGCCACCTCCTGTTCGTCGTAGACGCCCGCTCCAACGACGTCGCCGTTGTGCGCACCGTCGACCATTCCCTCTTCACCCTGCTGCCCGCCGGCCGCGCCCCCAACGCGATCGCGGACAAAGCCTTCAAGGTGCATTAGCGTTACCGGGACAAGTGGAACTGTTCGCCTGTTCCAGGCGAGCAAGGCTGAACGCACTGCTCGGCGTTTGCGCCGGACCCGCTAATGTTTCCCGTTGCCCAGCCTGGCCACACTGAACTGCGCTCCGGCGAAGAGGATCAGCCCGGAGATATAGGCCCAGAACAGAAGACCTACCGAAACATAAAATGGTCCGTAGATCGCTTTCAAGTCAAGGTGCGGCAGCACGGCGACAAAGATGTATTTTACCGAGAGCCAGATCACGCCCGTAATCACCGCTGTGCGCATAACGCTCAGTGCCGGCACCCTGCGGTTGGGCAGCAGCCAGTAGATGGAGAAGAAAAATAAGATGCAGGCAACGCCCGTGCAGAGCGCCAGCCACAGATAGCTGATGCCGTTGAAGACAAAGTTATCCGTGTGATGAAAAAACACAAAGGTCAACAATTCACGCTGCCACGCGCTGAGAATGACGCTGGCCATGCCCAGAAGAACCATCAGTATTGCAAGGCCAAAGGCTACCACCTGATTGAGGAGATAATTGCGGCTCTTGGCAACGCCCCAGGCCTGGTTGAGCGCGACTTCCAACGGCAGAAAAATGCCGGTGCAGGAGATCAGAATCATGAGCAGAGAGAAGACCTGCACGCCGTGCCGCGGCGCTGCCAGCACCAGGTTCTTGGCAATCCAGTCCTGATTGGAAGGGAAGAAGTAGTACACCATCTGGCTTACCGCATCGGCCATCGCGGCTGAGTGAAACAGGGAGAGCGCAATTGTGTAAAGCAAGACGATGAAGGGAATGAAGGACAAAATCGCGTTGGCAGCCACACTGAATGCATAGGTATGCACCTCGCTATCCAGGAGATACTGTACGAGCGCGGTGCCATCCTTGCGCCATCGGTACCACTTGGAATCCACTGCCTTCGGGATGGCTTCCGAACTCTCCGTGCTGTCGGTCATCGGCGCCTCATAGATACCGGATTTTGAGACACTCGATGGGATACACCGCATCTGCTTCCGGCTCAGAAAAGGAAGAAGCGTCCTGATCGATTGGCCGGCATCCCTTTGCGCTCATCTTAAGAATATCCCTTCGAGCCTGCCCTGGCCGTGCTGCCGCCGCTGCGCACCATCCGTGACACGCACGGTATGGCGATTTCTTATTGCATCCTTATCCATTTCCTGCCATAAAGAATCAAGGCCCGCCTGGGAGGCTGGTCGTTCTTAACGGGAAGGCCGTTTGTACTGGATGTGCTGTTTTTGTGGAAGTGCGGACTTAATCGGGCTGCGTCATCGAGCTGCCGCAGTGCGCAACGCGCGCACCGGGGCGGCTTTTCGTGTTTTGGGCGCCCCTGGCATCACGTCGATGGTTTGCGGCGCCAGATTCACAACCATTGCCAAAAGGGACCGGAGCTTGCCGCAGACGACACAGTAAGGAGACGTCGCATGAAGGAACAAGGCATCGTCAAGTGGTTCAATGGAGCCAAGGGGTACGGATTTATTCAGCGCTCGAACGGGGAAGATGTCTTTGTGCATTTTTCCGCGATCCAGGAGAGTGGATACAAGACGCTGAACGAAGGTGAGGCTGTTGAGTTCGAGTGCCAGCAGGGCCCCAAGGGCCTGAGCGCGGCCAATGTCATGCGCGCCGTCTGATCCTTCAATGCATGCCGTGCCCAATGCATGCCGTGCCGAGGGAGTGCAGGCGCTAGCCGGGGTCGCAGAGTCATTTGTTGCGCGGCGGCTTCTGCGTGGGCCGCAACTTGCTGAGCGCCCATTGCGCTGCGGAACGCAGTCCATCGTCTGCCGAAGAGGCCCAGGTATGCAATTGCGACCCGAACGCAGCGATGCCGGCATTGCCCATCGCGATTGCCAGGTTGCGTCGGAAGGCCACGAAGCCTGCGCGCCGCACAGGGGAACCGTTGAACGTGCGTTCAAACGCAGCCTCATCCATTGCGGCGAGCCACTCCAGCGCGGGGTTCACAAGCTCGGTGCGCGCTTCCAGTTCACCATCGGCGCTCACAGCAGCTTTGCGATTCCATGGGCAGACATCCTGGCAGATATCGCAGCCAAAAATCTGCCGTCCCATACCCCCCATCAGGTCAGGAGCAATTGCACCTTTGTACTCGATGGTGAGGTAGGAAATACAGAGCGTGGCATCCATCTGGTAGGGCTCGATTAATGCGCCGGTCGGACATGCATCCAGACAACGGCGGCAACTGCCGCAACGGTCAGGTACGCTCAGCCGCGCCGCAACTTCCTTGACGCCAAGGGATGTGACCAGCACGGCGAGGAATCCGTAGGAGCCGAGGCGCGGATGAATCAGGCAGGTATTCTTCCCCGCCCAGCCGAGTCCGGCTGCCACTGCGAGTGTGCGCTCCACCACCGGACCCGTATCCACGTATGCCCGCGACTGAAAGTCTCCATAGCGAACGTGCAACTGTGCTTCCAGTCCGCGCAGACGTTTCAGGAGGATCTTGTGATAATCGCTTGGCCGCCTGACTCCCTGCGCGTCGATGCGGCTGCTCCAGGCATAGCGCGCGATCCACGCTAGCCCCGGGTACGCGGGGTCAGTCGAGCGGGGCTGCGCCGCATTATACGTAGCAAAGCATATAACGGCGGAACGCGCCCAGGGAAACGGCGTTTGAACGCGAGCGCGCAGCATCCGGCCATCTTCCGCTTTGCGCGCCAAGTAGTGCATTGTGCCGGCGCGTCCGGTCTCTACCCACTGCGTAAATCTCTGTGCATCCCGCATTTCACTTGCCTGCGGCAGGGCAAGTGAGCCGGCGTCATCAAAGCCTGCTTCCAGCGCAAGTTTGCGCACTAAATCCGGATCGAGACGAGGCGAATCTTGACTGGATATGGGACTGGTTTCGGCCATCGACATGGAACTTTTGACCCTGTCTTCTGCGTACTTCAAGCTGAACGGATTCGTTCAAGCCTTCGGATGGTTCCCGGCTCTGCATGTTTTCAGGCTCGCAGAATCGCCGGACAGAGGAGTTCGTTCTTCAGAATACGCGGCGCTAGACTGTTTCGCCGCAGAACTTTTGCGGCAGGCGGATGCGACTCGAATCCGGGGGAGGTTTGGCTATGAACTGCAACATTGCCAATACGCAGGAAACAGTAGTGATGACGCCCTGCGAGCCGCACGATCTGGTGCGGGGGCAGGAACAGTGCTTGTTGGAGCGGGTTGCGCCTGTGCTGAAGGTCCAGAATGTAACGCTCGATCTGCAGCACATAGCCCGCATCGATGCCGCGGGGATCGCTGCGCTGATTTCGCTCTATCGCACCGCTCAAAACGCCGGGCACGAATTTGCCATCATCCACGCAACGCAACGGGTGGCGGCCATCCTTGCGCTGGTTGGTCTGGATGCCATTCTGCAATCGCACCACCCGGCGCAGGACGAGCAGGTTCCGCCCCAATTCCATCCCGTAGCGGCCTGAGGGTTGCGACGGCGCAGACGCTGCGGGACTCAGCAATGCCCTTAGACGTGCGCAAATTGCTGTCCGCGGATCTTGTGCAACTACCGGCACTTGAAGGCTCTGTGACGAACAGCACAGGCAAGTGTATACTTGCGGCGCTATTTGTACTTGCGAATCGCGCACGCCGTAAGGCGCAGTCGAAGTGTCTGGATGACTGAACGCGCTTGGCCCGTTGTTCGCGCTTCCCGCTGCCGGGCTAAGCCAACGTCCCGCCACCCTCGCATGGATGCCGCCTTGCGGAAATCCTACCGCGGAGGCTTTATTCCATGACGCAGGGCGTACTGGATCAGCAGCTTGCCGAACACGCAGGCTCAACCACAACTAAATATGTCTATTTCTTTGGCGGCGGCGCGGCCGATGGCAATGGCCGCATGAAAGATGTGCTGGGCGGCAAAGGCTCCGGCCTGGCTGAGATGACCAACGCGGGCCTGCCTGTCCCTCCCGGGTTCACCATCCAGACCGAAGCTTGCCGCGAGTATATGCGCGGGGCGCTCAGCCCCCAGATCGACCAGGAGATGCACGCCGCATTAGAGCGGCTGGAAAAGCTCCAGGGTCAGAAGCTGGGCACGGGCGAAAATCCCCTGTTGGTCTCGGTTCGCTCCGGCGCCAAGTTCTCCATGCCGGGCATGATGGACACCATTCTTAACCTCGGCCTTAATGACCAGGCCGTGGAAGCGCTGGCCAAGCGCAGCAATAATCCTCGCTTTGCGTATGACTCCTATCGTCGCCTCATCCAGATGTTCGGCGACGTAGTCCTGGATATCCCCAAAAAGAAATTCGAGCATATCTTCGAAAGCATCAAGGAGCGCGAAAAGGTCAAGTTTGACTACGAACTCCAGCCCCAGGCGCTTAAAGACATCATTGCCGAGTACAAAAAGCTGGTGAAGAAAGAGACCGGCAAAGACTTTCCGCAGAAGCCCCTCGATCAGCTGGTGCAGGCCCGCGATGCTGTGTTTCGCAGTTGGGAAAATGATCGTGCCAAGACCTATCGCCGCATCAACCACATAGACGACTGGCTTGGCACCGCTGTCAACGTGCAGGCCATGGTCTTTGGAAACCTAGGAGAGAACTCCGGCACAGGCGTGGGATTCACGCGCAATCCGGCCACAGGCGAGCGCACCTTTTTTGGCGAGTACCTGATGAACGCGCAAGGCGAAGATGTCGTCTCCGGCATCCGCACTCCGCTGCACATCAGCGAACTTGAGCGCGTCATGCCCAAGGTCTATGAACAGTTGCGCGACATCACGCGCAAAATGGAAAAGCATTATCGCGACATGCAGGACTTTGAGTTCACCATCCAGGATGGCAAGCTCTATATGCTGCAGACGCGCAACGGTAAACGCACCGGCCTGGCCGCCGTGCGGGTTGCCATCGATATGGTGCGCGAGGGCCTTATCACCCAGGAAGAGGCCATCTTCCGCGTAGAACCGAACCAGCTTTACGACTTTCTCGTACCTCGCCTGGATGAAAAGGGCGCCAAGATCGAGGTGCTTGCCACCGGCCTGCCAGCCTCGCCCGGCGCGGCGGTCGGGCAGATTGTTTTCACCGCAGAAGATGCGGTCAAGGCGCATACCCATGGCCACATGCACAGCATCATCCTCGTCCGCGGCGAAACCACGCCGGAAGACATCGGCGGCATGGAAGTCGCGTCTGGAATTCTCACCTCGCGCGGCGGCATGACGTCGCACGCCGCCGTCGTCACACGCGGCATGGGCAAGTGCTGCGTGGCTGGAGCCGGCGACTGCACCGTGGACGAAACCCGCAAGGAGCTGCGCGTCAAAGGCAAGACATTCAAGCACGGTGATTGGCTCTCCCTGGACGGCACCACCGGTCGCGTGATCGATGGCAAGCTCAAGACCATTCCGGCGCAGCCGAACGATCCGGATCTGGTGAAGTTCATGAGCTGGGTCGACCCGGTTCGCAAGCTGCGGGTGCGCGCCAATGCCGACGTGCCTCGCGACGCCAAGCAGGCACGGGCCTTCGGCGCGGAGGGCATCGGCCTATGCCGTACCGAGCACATGTTCTTCGCCGAAGGGCGCATCGAGCATGTCCGCGCCATGATCCTCGCCGACAATGAAGCAGATCGCCGCGACGCTCTGAAGAAGCTGCTGCCCATGCAGCGGGCTGACTTTGTGGGGCTCTTCAAGGCGATGGAGTCGCTGCCGGTAACCATCCGCCTGCTCGATCCTCCGCTGCACGAGTTCCTGCCGCAGCGTGAAGATCTGCTGGTCGAAATCTCCCACCTTGAAGACACAAAGCCTCGTTCAACCAAGCTGAAGGAACTTCGCATTCTTTTGGCACGGGTTCAGGAGCTGCATGAGGTCAACCCGATGCTCGGCCTGCGCGGCTGCCGCCTCGGCATCACCTTCCCCGAGATCACCGAAATGCAAGTGCGGGCCATCCTTGAGGCCGCAGTCAACGTCAAGAATCACGGCGCCGATCCGCACCTTGAAATCATGGTTCCGCTCATCGGTTCCATCGAAGAAATGCGCAATCAGTCTGCCATCATTCGCCGCGTTGCCGAACAGGTATTCAAGGAAAAGGGCACGACCGTCGACTATATGGTGGGCACCATGATCGAACTGCCGCGCGCGGCGCTCACCGCCGAGCAGATCGCCGAGGAGGCCGAGTTCTTCAGCTTCGGCACCAACGACCTGACCCAGACCACCTACGGCATCTCCCGCGACGACATCAACCACTTCCTGCCCGCTTACCTCAAGGCGGGGATCTTCAAGCAGGATCCATTTGCCACCCTGGATCAGGCGGGCGTGGGCCTCCTGGTGAAGATGGCCACGGCCAAGGGGCGCAACACCCGACCCACGCTGAAGGTGGGCATCTGCGGCGAACATGGCGGCGATCCGGAGTCCGTCAAGTTCTGCCACAAGATTGGGCTAAACTACGTATCGTGCTCGCCTTTCCGGTTGTTGACGGCCAGGCTGGCCGCTGCGCAGGCGGCACTCCAGGAAAAACAGGCGGGGTCAGACCTGCACACCGGCACGAACTGATCGTTCAACCGGGCAAACAGCATGGGCGCGGCCGTTGGCCGCGCCCATGCTGCATCCGGCAAAATCGCTACTGTGCATCGCCTCCCGGCGCGAAGTAGCCTTCCGGCATCACCAGGCTTATGTCTTTTTTGTCGGACTTGAGCACTACCTTGTGAAAGCCGCCGTCGTTGTCCATCTTGTCCGGCGTGTAGGTGAGCGTGTAAAGCCCTTTCAGATCCTCTGCAATAATCCCGTAGATCTGTTCCATATCTTCTTTTCTGCGCGCATCGAAATACAACGCTCCGGTGCGTTTTGAGATTTGCTCCATGATTTTGCGACCATCCACCCCTGAACTCGGCGGAGGAGCGGGCTGGCCGCCGTTCGGATTTCCGCCGCCCGGATAACCGCCGCCGGGATAACCGCCCCCGGGATAACCGCCACCGGGATAACCGCCGCCTGGATATCCCATGCCGCCGCGGCGCCCCTGGTTCGGGAAGGGGTTACTGCGCGGTTGGTTGGCGGGCAGGCAGATTGTGTACACAATCACATGCGCGCGCTCAGCCGCGTCGAGCGCATCGTTCATCGTCTCCTTACTGCCTTTGTCCAGGCCGTCGGAAACGACGACCAGAGCCTTCCGCCCGGTCTTGGACTTCATCAGTTCATCGGACGCCAGAAAGATTGCGTCATAAAGGTTCGACCCGCCCGGCGTTCCATGCGCCGATGGCCGGTTGTCGCCCATCGTCTCCGGTCCCTGACGCTCATCCTGGGTCTGAGAACTCGGTCCCATCCCGTCCAGTTCCTTGTGCAGGGCGTCGGCCGATGCAGTAAAGTCCTGAAGCAACTCCACCTCGTTGTCAAAGTGAAGCAGGAAAGCCTCATTGGCGCCGGCCGCGGGCGTGTTCGTTGCAGCCTGGGCGCCACCGGCCGGACCTGCGGCCAGCATCTCGTCGACAAACTTGTCCCCGCCCTTGCGCACGTAATCCAGCGAGTTTTTCATGCCTGCGCCCGTGTCGTCCAATAAGCCGATCTGAAACGGCAGGCCACTATTGCGGGTAAGGCCTTGAATGACCTGTCCACGGCCCTCATCCGTCAGCGTGAGGTCGTTGCGGTCCAGATCCTTGATGAGCGCGCCGTGCTTGTCCCGCGCGCTCAGCGGCAGGGAAACAACAAAGGACTTTGTCTGCGCCGCGGGCGCGGCAGCAGGCGCCGCTGTTGCCTGCGCCGCGGCAGGCGGCTGTTGCGCGGGCATCATCATCGCCCCGCTGATCAATACGAAGATTAGGCATCTGGAGAAGGAATGAATCTCAGTTCGCATCATCTGTTGACACACCTTTGACCCTTTAGACGACAGAATCCAGAGTCGGCTGCCCCGTCTTCACCCGCAGCCGGGAGGTTTTCGCGCCGACCCGTACGCGTCGCGGATCCTCCCCCTGCATCTTAACCCGCCCGGTGTCTCCGGGCCTTGAGTGATTTAAGTCATAGCCCGGACGGAGGCGACCCGCTACCCTCAATTTGAAGAGGATGAGAATCCGATGGGTACCCTGACCGCCGCTGCGCACCCCCCAAATCCGGCAAAAACGCCTCTTGTCCGCCGCTCCTCACCCGACCGCTCGCAGCGTATCCGGCGCACGGTCCAGATGCTGTTTGTGGCTCTCAACGCCTGGCTGGGCATCCAGTTTTACCTCTGGGTACGGTACTTCGAGCACAACGGACAGAGTCTCTATGTTCCTCGTCCGGCGGGAGTTGAAGGCTGGCTACCCATCGCCGGTCTCATGAACTCAAAGTATCTGTTCCTTACCGGCCACGTTCCGCCGATCCATCCGGCAGCCATGTTTCTCTTTTTGGCTTTCGTGCTGATGAGCCTGTTGCTCAAAAAGGCCTTCTGCGCCTGGCTCTGCCCCGTCGGCACGCTCTCCGAGGCTCTTTGGAAGCTGGGCCGGCGCTTCTTCGGACGTAACCTGCACCTGCCGCGGTGGGCCGACATCCCTCTGCGCGGGCTCAAGTACCTTCTGCTCGGCTTTTTTCTCTTTGTCATCGGCGCGATGTCTGCCGAGGCCCTGCAGGGCTTTATGCTCATGCCCTACGGCATTGTCGCGGACGTAAAGATGCTCAACTTCTTTCGTGAAATCGGCCTCACCGGACTTGTGGTGCTTGGGCTTCTGGTGCTTCTGTCCATGCTGGTGCAGAACTTCTGGTGCCGCTACCTCTGCCCCTATGGCGCGCTGATGGGCCTGGTCTCGCTCCTCAGCCCTACCAAGATTCGCCGTGACCCAGAGGCCTGCATCGACTGCGGCAAATGCGCCAAAGTCTGTCCGGCCAGTCTGCCCGTCGATCAGCTCGTTCAGATCCGCTCTGCCGAGTGCAGTGCCTGCATGGTCTGCATCGCCGCCTGCCCGGCAGAGAATGCCCTGCAGTTTGCCCTGCCTCCGCGCCGCGCCGTTGAGGCGCGCACACGTTGGGCTCGCCGCGCTCTTGGACCGCTGGCCGTCAGCGGAATGCTTGCGTACATCTTCTTCGCCTTTGTCCTATACGCCAGGGCTACAAGCCACTGGCAAACTCAGATGCCGCGTGACATGTATATGCATCTGGTCCCCATCGCAGACAGCTTCACGCACTGAGGCGGCAGCCCGCCGCGCCGTTCGCTGTTAGACTCGGAGGCGTGCAAAGCGCAGCCAAGCCCCCCGTTTATCTCCTTGATGCCATGTCGTTCATCTTTCGCGCCTACCACGCGATGCAGCGCAGCCGCCCCATGTCCACCGCTTCCGGCGTACCCACTGCGGCGACCTATGTGTTTGTGAACATGGTGAAGAAACTGCGGCAGGATTTCGCGCCGCAATACTTCGCCGCAGTCTTTGACCTGAGCGGTGAGGTCTTTCGCGATGAGCGCGCGCGCAGCCTGGGCACCCTGCGCAAATGGAACGCGAAAGTGCAGGCCTTCGAGGAGGTCTCCTATGAAGGCTACAAGGCCAATCGCGAGGCCATGCCTGAAGATCTGCGCCGCCAGATTCCTTACATTCGCCGGGCGCTTGAGGCCCTGCGCATCCCCATCCTCTCCGCAGAAGGCTTTGAGGCCGACGATGTCATCGGCACGCTTGCGCGCCAGGCAGCCGAGCACCAGCATGAGGTCTTCATCGTCTCCGGCGACAAGGACATGATGCAGCTCGTCACCCCGCACATCCGCATCCTCAATCCGCAGAAGGACAACCTCATCCTCGACCCCGCCAAGGTGACGGAGACTCTCGGCGTGCCTCCGGAAAAGGTGATCGACGTGATGGCCCTGCGTGGCGATGCCGTCGACAACGTCCCCGGCGCGCCCGGAATTGGCGATAAGGGGAGCGTCGAGCTGATCCAGCAGTTCGGCAGCGTGGATGCAGTTCTTGATCGGGCCGAGGAGGTGAAGCGCAAGAGCTACCGCGAGTCGCTACAGCAGAATCGTGAAGCCGTGCTGCTCTCGAAAGAACTCGTCGCCATTGACACGTACGTTCCGCTCGAACTCGATCTGTGCGCGATGCAAACGCAGTCTCCCGATCTGGAGGCCTGCCGCCAGCTCTTCACTGAGCTCGAATTCACCTCGATGCTGCGCGATCTTGCGCCCGCCACGCCAGCGACTGAGCTGCAGGAACTGGACGCCCCTGACGAGGCTGAGATCGCCGCATTTCTGCAGGTGGCACAGACGCACGGCTTTGCCTTGTACGTGCCATCGGATCCTGTGGCTGAAGACGAAGCTGATTCCGGGATTCCGCAGACGCTTTCGCTTCTGGACGCGGCTGAGGCCGCGGAAAGGCAGCACAACCTGCACGCCGGTGTTTGCGCCGTGGACCATATCGCACTGCGGGTGACATGGACGCCCGCCATGCGCGCGCTGCTTGAGAATGCATCGGTCCCCAAGCAGGTTCATGACTGGAAACAGACACTGCATACGTTGCATCAAGCGGGCGTTGAGATGCGCGGCCCAATCGATGACACCATGTTGCTTTCTTACGCGCTGAATCCGACCCACGCCACGCAATCGCTGGCCGATGTTGCCGCGCGTCAAGGGAAGCCTGCGCCCGCGACTGCTGCAAGAGCCGCGGCCGTCCTTCATACGCTCGCGCCGCAGCTTCTGCAGCAGGTGGAGGAAGCAGGCCTCGTGCGCGTCTACCGGGAGATTGACCTGCCCCTCGCGCCCGTCCTTTTTCGCATGGAACAGGCTGGCGTGCGTATTGACAAGGCCATGCTCGGCACCTTCTCAGGACACCTCTCCACGGAGATGGAGCGGGCGGCTGAACGCGTCTACGAGTTGGCGGGCCGCCGCTTCAACATCAACTCGCCTAAGCAACTGGGCGAAGTGCTCTTCAAGGAGATGGCGCTGCCCGCGCCGCCCAGCCGCGGCAAGGCCAAGGCGGTCTCCACCGCGCAGGATGTGCTCGACCGACTTGCCGAAGAGCATGAGATTGCCCGGAGGGTGCTTGAGTACCGGCGCTTGACCAAGCTCAAGTCCAACTATGTGGATGCGCTGCCGCAGCTCGCCGACGCTGAATCGCGCGTGCACACCACCTTCCAGGCGGCGGCTACGGCCACAGGGAGGCTGTCCTCCGTCAATCCAAATCTGCAGAATATTCCCACGCGCACAGAGCTGGGCCGCCAGATTCGCGCTGCCTTCACCGCCGCGCCCGGCACGCAACTGCTCTCGGCAGATTATTCGCAGATTGAGCTGCGCCTGCTCGCGCACTTCAGCGACGACCCGCTCCTCGTCGATGCCTACCGTACCGGCAAGGACATCCACACCATCACGGCCAGCGAGGTCTTCGGCGTGCCCGCGGAGACCATGGACAAGGAGACGCGCAACCGCGCCAAGGCCGTCAACTTCGGCATCGTCTACGGCATCTCCGCATTCGGACTCGCCGCGCAGCTGGGCATCCCGCAAGCGGAGGCCCGCGCCTACATCGACCGGTACTTCGCCCGCTACCAGGGCGTGAAAGCCTTCATTGAACGAACGCTGGCGGAGACGCGCACGCAGGGCTTCGCGCGCACGCTCTTCGGTCGCATGCGCCCCATCCCCGACCTCGAAAGCCGCAACCCCAACCAGCGCGGCTTTGCCGAGCGTACCGCCATCAACACTCCGCTGCAAGGCACCGCCGCCGACCTCATCAAGCTGGCCATGATCTCCATCGACCGCAAGCTCGCGGAGCGCAAACTGAAAACGCGCATGATTCTGCAGGTGCACGATGAACTGCTGTTTGAAGTGCCGTTCGATGAGACCGAGGCGGTGGCGGAGCTGGTGCGCGCGGAGATGGAAGGCGTGGTGCAGCTGAGCGTGCCGCTGGAAGTGCACCTGGCCACCGGCCCGAACTGGCGGGATATGGAGTGACGCGAGCGTCATTCGTAATCGCTGACCGCTCGCGGCCGCGGGTCCAGAGCGAGAATTCTTCACGGGCTCTGGACGTAGATTTGGGGTCGGCGCTATGCTCCTTGGATGAAAAAATCCTGCGTCTCTGTCGGAGGAACGTACCTCGCGGGTTTTGCGTTCCTCTTTTTGCTGGGATTATCTGCTGCCGGGCAGCAAGCGCCACCGTCTAATTCAGCATCATTGCCCACCGGGCCCATAGACCCAAAGCAGCTCATCGTCCAGGCCGCTTTAGCGAACCGGCTAACTGACCCCTCCTTGCAGCCGTGGCGCATGGAAGGAAGCTTCAGCTTGTTTTCTGCGGACGGCCAGATCAAGGACCAGGGAACTTTCACGATCTTGTGGGTTGATTCTGAAAAGGCAAAGATACTCGTGACGAGCGGCCAGCTAAGCTACGCGCAGACGGCCACGGCAAAGGGCCTGTATCGTTCTGGAGAACGCACGCCGGATTCAACCCATGTCATAAGGGCACTGTGGCAGCTAGTGAATCCTGTTCCGCTCTTGACTGGGAAGACTTTAGAATCCATACAGCCCAAAGCGCAGCTACACCAGTTTGGCGACGCCAAGCTCAACTGTCTGACGTTTTTCTATCAAGGCACTGAGAAGCCTCTCGATGGGTGGCTGAAGCCGGCTTACTGTGTGAGAGAAGGCTCTCCTATTCTTCGAATCAGCAGCGTTCCCTTCGATGTGAACCACTTCGATAGGAACGACATTGTCGAGTTCCAGGGCCGTTATGTGCCACTCGATCTGACGGAAGGCGATGGAAAGACACGTAAGCTCGCGATCCACGTATCAAGTTTGCAGCAGATCAAGACGTTCGGTGACGCTGTTTTCACACCGTCGCCCGATGCAGTCTTTGTGCCGCAGCCTAAGAAATTTATGCAAATAGACGCTGTTAGTATGGCTCGGATGGTGACGCTTGGGCATATTCATATCCGGAGTCACCCAGAGCCTGAGTATCCAGCGGCGGCTAAGGGAGCGAATATACATGGAACCGTTCGACTCTATGCGGAGATTGGTTCAGATGGACACATGGACGCTTTGGATGTCATAGACGGGCCGTCGATTTTGCAGCAAGCTGCTCTCAATGCGGTCTGGCAATGGGGCTATGAGCCCGTGCTGGACCATGGTCAGCCTGTAGTTGTCGTGACAGAGATTGACGTCAAGTTTTAGCTGGTATTTAGCTGGAAGGTATGGATGACCCGTTGATTGCAATTGCTGATGTGAAGAGCGGAGTCGATGACTCTTTGCTCCCTCGCCGAGTGCGGAAGACGGCGTTCTGAAAATCGAGAGGCGGACCCTTACTCAGGTCCGCCTCAGGGATCAATTGTGTTGCATTTGGCTGCAGTCCATCCATCCGGACGGCCAGTCCTACTTCTTGTCTTCCACGTCCACGTACTCGGCGTCGATGACTTCGCCTTCCTTCTTCGCACCGGCATCGCCATGGTCTGAGGGGCTGCCGGCGGCGGGTCCCGTTGCGCCCTGCGCGGCCGCGGCGTTGGCCTTGTAGAGCACCTCGGCCAGTTTGTGGCTGGCATGGGTCAGCTTTTCGTGCGCGGCCTTCAGCTCACTTGACGTGGGCGTGCCTTCCAGAGTCTTTTTGGCCTCGGCCAGAGCCGCTTCCACATCCGACTTCTCCGTGCCCTGGATCTTGTCGCCCGACTCCTTCAGCATCTTCTCGATGTTGTAGACCATGCCGTCGAGCTGGTTCCGCGCCTCGATCTCCTCGCGCTTCTCTTTGTCTTCGGCAGCGTGCGCCTCAGCTTCCTTCGCCATCTTTTCAACCTCGTCCTTGCTCAGGCCCGAGCTGGAGGTGATGGTGATGCGGGTGTCCTTGCCCGTGGCGTTGTCCTTCGCCGTCACGTTCAGAATGCCGTTGGCGTCGATGTCGAAAGTGACCTCGATCTGCGGCACGCCGCGCGGCGCCGGAGGAATGCCCGCCAGCTTGAACTTGCCCAGCGTGCGGTTCTGCCCCGCCATGGGGCGCTCGCCCTGCAGCACATGGACTTCGACCTCAGTCTGCGAATCTGCCGCTGTCGAGAAGGTCTCTGTCTTCTTGGTCGGGATGGTTGTGTTGCGCGGAATCATCGACGTAGCCACACCGCCCAGTGTCTCAATCGACAGGGTCAGGGGTGTCACGTCGAGCAGCAGCAGGTCTTTCACCTCACCGGCCAGCACGCCCGCCTGCACGGCCGCGCCCACGGCGACCACTTCGTCGGGGTTCACGCCGCGATGGGGCTCCTTGCCGAAGAGCTGCTTGACCATCTCCTGAATCTTGGGCATGCGCGTCTGGCCGCCCACCAGCACCACCTCGTCGATGTCGCTGGTTTTTACGCCGGCATCGGTCAGGGCTTTGCGGCAGGGATCAAGGGAGCGCTCCAGCAAGTCGGCCACCATCTGCTCCAGCTTGGCGCGGGTCAGCTTGCGGACCAGGTGCTTGGGGCCGCTTGCATCCGCAGTAATAAAGGGCAGGTTGATCTCCGTTTCCACGGTGGTCGAAAGCTCGATCTTGGCCTTCTCCGCGGCGTCCTTCAGGCGCTGCAGGGCCATCTCGTTGCCCTTCGACGCCAGATCCAGCCCATGCTCCTGCTTGAACTCGGTGATGAGCCAATCCACAATGCGCTGGTCGAGGTTGTCGCCGCCCAGGTGCGTGTCGCCGTTGGTGGATTTGACCTCGATGACGCCTTCCCCAACCTCAAGGATGGAGATATCGAAGGTGCCGCCGCCAAAGTCATAGACGGCGATGGTTTCATCTTTCTTCTTGTCGAGCCCGTAGGCCAGCGCAGCCGCCGTCGGCTCATTCACAATGCGCTTTACATCCAGGCCGGCAATCTTGCCCGCGTCCTTGGTGGCCTGCCGCTGCGCGTCGTTGAAGTAGGCCGGCACGGTGATGACGGCTTCCGTGACCGTCTCGCCCAGATAAGCCTCGGCAGACTTCTTCAGCTTCTGCAGGATCATGGCGGAAACTTCGGGCGGGGTGTACTCCTTGCCCTGGGCAATGATGCCCACGTGGTCGCCCTGCTGCACGACCTTGAAGGGCACCATTTTCATCTCGTCATTGACTTCATTGAACCTGCGGCCCATGAAGCGCTTAATGGAGAAGATGGTGTTCTCAGGGTTAGTGATGGCCTGGCGCTTGGCCACCTGGCCAACCAGGCGCTCGCCGCTCTTTGAGAAGCCGACGATCGAGGGCGTGGTACGCGCACCTTCTTCATTTGCAATCACTTTGGGCTCGCCGCCCTCAAGAATGGCAACGCACGAGTTCGTGGTACCGAGGTCAATTCCAATAATCTTTGCCATGGTTGGTATCCCGCCTATAGAAGTTCTGACATATTTAGGATGCATCATTGAGTGACTTAGTGTCAACTTTTCTTGATTTAGTTTAGATAAGGTATCGATCCTCGTCCGTGGCTTGACGGCCGCAGTCGGGGATTGAACTTAAGCTCTTTGCCCTACATGCCATTCAGGCGCAGGAAGCCCCAATTCAGGAAGCCGGCAAACGTCACCCATGCCCAGTACGGGACCATCAGCCAGGCCGCGACAGGGGAGAGTCTGCGGAATGCCAAGGTCGTAGCACCGATGAAGAACCACAGGACAGCAATTTCGACCATGGCCTGAGCGATGGCATGTTCGCGAAAGAAGATGATGGACCACAGGAAGTTCAAACTCAGCTGAATGAGGAAGATGTTCAGGGTCCATGTGCGCATTTCCGAGGCTGGCGCCTGGCTGACGATCCAGGCCGCGATCGCCATCATGGCATAGAGCGCGGTCCAGACGGGTGCGAAGACCCAGTTGGGAGGCGCAAAAGACGGGCGAAGCAGCGTCTGATACCACCCGTGAATCTCACCGGCGGTGAGAGCCGAGCTCACCGCACCCACGCCAAAGCACAGCAAAAGCCAACCCAACAACCAAATCCAACGTGTCAAGGCGCCCCCCGCAAAAGGATTGTCTCAGTTTTGGACCTACCGGCGCGCGCATCGCACACGGCGAAACCCGCCTGCCTCATCATCCCGGATCGCCGCCCCGGTTGGCAACGTTCCCCGGGGAGTGGCAGTTGTCACCCACGGAACCGATCCGAATCCTGTAATCTCTATTGTTCCGGCGGAGATGACCACAGCAGACGCTCAAGCCCGTTACCCTCTCACCCAGGGCGTCAACCCCTGGCTTGTCACCCTGTCGGTGATGCTTCCAACATTTATGGAGGTGTTGGACACGGCCATCGCCTCGGTGGCGCTGCCGTATATAGCGGGGTCGCTCTCGGCCTCGAACTCCGAGGCAACATGGGTGCTCACGAGCTATCTTGTCGCCAATGCTGTGATTCTGCCTGCCAGCAACTGGTTTGCCAGGCGCTTTGGGCGCAAGCGGTTCCTGCTCGCTTGTGTCATTGTCTTCACCATTGCCTCATTTTTCTGCGGTGCGGCGCCTTCGCTCTCGATAATTCTGCTGGCGCGCATTGTGCAGGGGGCGGGCGGTGGCGCCCTGCAGCCCTTGTCGCAGTCGATCTTGCTGGAGAGCTTTCCTCCAGCCCAGCGGTCGATGTCCATGGCGGCCTATGGCCTTGGCATCGTTGTTGCCCCGGTGCTTGGCCCCACGCTGGGCGGCTGGCTCACGGATACCTTCAGTTGGCGCTACGCGTTCTACATCAACATCCCGGTCGGCATACTGGCGGTTATCCTTATCACCCGGTTTGTCCACGATCCTCCGTATATCAAGAACGCAAAAGTTGGCGCCTTCGACAATATCGGCTTTGGCCTGCTGATTGTGTGGACGGGCTGCCTGCAGGTGGTTTTGGATAAAGGCCAGGAGGATGACTGGTTCGGCGCCCTCTGGGTGCGGTGGGCGGTGGTCGCGCTGGTGGCGGCCCTTTTGGGCTGGATATGGCGCTCATGGTCGAACCCTAAAGGCCTGGTCGATTTGCACGTGCTGAAGGACCGGAACTTCAGGACGGGCTGCTTCCTGATTGCCCTCCTGGGCATGTGCATCTATATCACGATCGCCATCCTGCCGCTTTACTACCAGGAAATCCTTGGCTATACAGCTTTTACCGCTGGCCTTGTGGTGGGCCCGCGCGGCATCGGGTCGTTTATCGGCTCGCCGATCATCGGTATCCTGGGCTCGCGCATCGACAATCGCAAGCTGCTTTCGGCGGGGTTCATCGGCTTTGGCGTTTGCTCACTGATCTTTGGAACGGTCAGTCTGGACATTGGCCCCTTGACCCTGCTGCTGCCGATCCTGTTTACGGGATTTGCGTTGAGTTTCGTTTTTGTTCCGCTGGCCACGATGACCACCTCCACCATTCCCCGCGAGGAGATGGGCAACGCTACGGGGCTGTTCAACATGCTGCGCAATATCGGGGGGTCGGTTGGAATCGCCATGGCCACGACGGCGCTGATTCGCCGTGCCGACCTGCACCAGACGGAGATCGGCGCGCACCTGACGGCCTCCAGCCCGGAGCTGCAGCAGAAATCGGCGCTCATGGCCGCCTACCTGAGCCACTACCTGGGCCGCGCGCAGGCCCGCCCCGGTTCGCTGGGGCTTGTCTACCGGCTCATGGGGCAGCAGGCTGCGCTCCTTGCCTATGTGGATGTCTTCCGCTGGACTGCGCTGCTGGCGTTCTTCTGCGCGGGGGCGGTGTGGCTTTTCAGGAAGCCGCCGCGCCATGCGGCACCGCCGCCGGGGGCGCATTGAGCGAGACAAGGCCGTGGATGCCTCCTGCATGACATCCATGAAGCCTGATAAAGGCTCCTGCAATCTAATAGGGCACAGGCATGTACGTCCGGGAGTTGCTATGCTGAGGGCGGGGGTGAGGACGATACATTGCATCGGGCAGGTTGAGAGGGGGCGGAATGGAGCGGCTCATCCACGTGCACGTAGACCTGGCGGGGAACGGCACGATTGGATATTCGTCGTCGTGAGAGGTGGCGAGCCAATCTATGCCGATGATTGTTTCAAGTGCAGTTGTGCCCTCTGGCTGCTGGAAAGTCCGGACACTGGCCTGATGGGGGATTGAGAAGGAAGATGTCCACGACACAGAACAAGGACTATTACGCAACGCTCGGTGTGAAGAAGACGGCTACGCCCGAGGAGATTCGCAAGGCGTTTCGCAAGGCCGCGCGCAGGTACCACCCTGACGTGAATCCCGGTGACAAGCGCGCTGAAGAGAAGTTCAAGGAGATCTCCGAGGCCAACGACATCCTGAGCGACGAGAAGAAGCGCAAGGTGTACGATCAGCTCGGCTTCTACTCCGACCAGATTGACCCGGCGCAGGCTGAGGCCTATGCGCGGCAGCAGGGCGGGCAGTCTCCAGTGGACTTTGGAGGGTTCGATTTTTCCGGCTTCCAGAGCGGCTCGCCGCAGGCAGGCGCGGGCTCCTCGGGGTGGGGCAGTTTCAAGGACATTTTCTCCGGGATTTTCTCTGGTGCGCAGCAGTCGCAGCGGCCGCGCGGCCCGCAGGCGGGCACCGATCTCGAATACCAGGCGACGGTGGACTTCTGGACGGCCATCCGCGGCGGCCAGGCGCGGATGCAGGTGCATCGCCAGGAGACCTGTCCCACCTGCCACGGCCAGGCACAGGCGGGCGGGCCCGCGCCTTGCCCGGAGTGCAACGGCACCGGGCAGGTGACCCAGATGGGTGGGCGGATGAAGTTCAACATCCCTTGCCCGCGCTGCAACGGCACGGGACGCACGTCGAATGACTGTCCCACCTGCCACGGCCAGGGAACGGTGAGCAGAACCGAGACGGTTGAGTTTCGCATCAAGGCCGGCACGCGCGACGGACAGCGCATCCGATTGCAGGGCAAGGGGAACAGCGGCGTGAATGGAGGTTCGGCGGGCGATCTGTTCGTGATCGTGCGTACGGGGCCGCACCCCGTCTTCACGCGCACCGGCGATGACATTCACCTCACGGTCCCGGTGACGGTGCCGGAGGCGTCGCTGGGCGCCAAGGTAGACGTGCCGACCATTGACGGGCGCGCGCAGTTGAAGATCCCTCCCGGCACGCAGAGCGGGCAAAAGCTGCGCATGAGGGCTCGCGGCGTGGAGAGCGCGTCGCACCCAAGCCAGCGGGGAGATCAGATTGTGACCGTCGAGGTGGTGGTGCCCACACTGCAGGACGAGCGCAGCCGCGAGATCATGCGCGAGCTGGCCAAACTGAATAGCCAGGACCCGCGCGTGAAACTGTTTGATCAGGTGTAAGGGAATTCTTCTCGACATACGGTAAGCTGGTGCGAACGACCGATGGCCGCAAAACGTAAATCGAAGGGCGCGTACATGATTTCGGCGGTGGCCGAGATGTACGAGATTCATCCGCAGACGCTGCGTCTTTATGAGCGGGAGGGCCTGCTGAAGCCGTCGCGTACGGAGGGCAATACGCGTCTCTATACCGACGAGGACCTGGAGCGGCTGGAGTTCATTCTCAACCTGGCGCGCGACCTGGGCGTGAACATCGCCGGTATCGCCATCATCCTGCAGATGCGCGAGCGCATGGAAGAGATGAATCGCCAGATGCAGAGCTTTGTGGAGTATGTGCGGTCGGAGATGCTTTCACGCTTTCAGCAGGCAGCGCCCGGCTCGGCAGGAGCGATTGTGCCGCTGCGCAAGCCGGCTGTGGTGGTCAAGTCCGCACCAACCCGCAAGCCATAATTTTCGGAGTATCCCATCAACGCGATCCTGGTTTCTGTCCTGCTAATCATCTTTGTGGCCACGTTAATCCGTTCCGCGTTTGGATTCGGAGAGGCTCTGGTGGCCGTTCCTCTGCTTGCGTTTTGCCTGCCCTTGCAGGTTGCCGCCCCGCTGGCTGTTCTGGTGTCCATTTCCATCGCGGCCATCGTTGTGGCGCAGGACTGGCGGCACATTCACATGCGCAGCGCCGGCTGGCTTTTATTTGCGACCGCACTCGGCATCCCTTTGGGGCTGTACATGCTGACCCGCAGCCCGGAGCGTCTTGTGAAGGCCGGACTTGGCGCGATGATCCTCCTGTTTTCGGCCTACTCTCTTGCCGGACGAATGCGGTTCAAACTCCACCAGGACAGCCGGGGCTGGCTGCTGGCCTGCGGTTTCTGCTCCGGCATCCTGGGCGGAGCGTACGGAATGAACGGGCCACCGCTGGTGCTCTACGGTTCGCTTCGACGTTGGCCGCCCCAGCGCTTTCGCGCCACTCTCCAGGCATACTTTCTGCCGGCGAGCCTTCTCGGCATGTTCGGGTACTGGGCCACAGGCTTGTGGACACCGGTTGTGACGCGGGACTACCTGGTCAGCCTCCCCGTCATGATTCCCGCCGTATTTCTTGGCCGAGCGATCAACCACCGCTTGCCCCACGCCGCATTTTCCCGGTACGTCTACTTCGGTCTGGCCGCAATCGGCATCTCGCTTCTGGTGCAGGCCCTGGTCCGCTCCCGCTAAACCCAAGTCGCGCTCTTCCATCTTTCGCAGGTATGCTGAAGCCTGTATGTTGTACGCCCTGCTCGCCCTCGCCATCTTCGGCTTGCTCACCTCCACGGTCTTTGCGGGCATGACGCTCTGGGCCGTGCCGGGCTATCTGCGGGAGCGGCGGGCCGCGCTGGCCCAGCTTTCGGCGCGGCCGGGTTTTACTCCGCCGCTCTCGCTGCTCAAGCCGCTGCACGGCGCTGAGCCCGATCTTGAAGCCCACCTCGCCAGCTTCTTTGCGCAGGACTATCCCCAGTACGAGATCCTCTTCTGTGCGCGCAGCGAGGACGATGCCGGCCTGAAAATCGCACGGCGTGTGGCAGCCCGATTTTCGCACGTTCCGGCGAAGTTTCTTTGGACCGGCGGCAGGTCGGACTACATCAACGACAAAGTGGAGTCGATGGAGGCCATGGAGGCCGCAGCAGCCCACGATATCCTCGTCATCAGCGACAGCGACGTGCGTGTCACACCGGATTATTTGCGCGCCGTGGCGTTGCCTTTCGCCGATGTGCGCGTTGGCGGCATCACCTGCCCTTATCGCGGCGTGGCGGCCGAGGGCGGGTTGTGGGCGCGGCTTGAGGCCGTGGGCATGTCAGTCGAGATGACGGCCGGCGTGCTGGTGGCGCGGATGATGGAAGGGATGCAGTTCACGCTCGGACCCACCATGGCATTTCGCCGGCAGACGATCCGCACCATGGGCGGCTTCAAGGTGACAGCCGACTACTGCGCTGACGATTTTGTGCTTGGGAACGAAACATGGAAGCTGGGGCAGACGGTGGCGCTGAGTCATCACGCCATTGATCACATGGTCATCAACTCCAGTTTTGTGGCATCACTCAAGCATCAGGTGCGCTGGATGAAGTCCACGCGGTTTTCACGGCCCAAAGGGCACTTTGGCACCGCGCTCACCTTCAGCGTGCCCTTCGGCCTGCTGGCGTGGGCCGGGGCGGCGGGTCTGGGTCACGCGGGCTGGGGGCTGGCTCTGCTGGGCTGGAGTGTGGCGACGCGGCTGGCGCTGTCTCTGGCCGTGGGCAGGGCAGTGGTGGGCGATCGAAGCTGGTTCAGTTTGCTGGTGCTCTACCCCATCCGCGACCTGATGGGTTTTTGCTTCTGGGCGGCGAGTTACTCGTCCAGCCATGTTCTCTGGCGCGGGCGGGTCTTTCAGTTGCTGCCGGGCGGCAAGATGCGGGCGGCTGAGTAAGTCTTTCTCACCCGAGGGCTGGCGCTATTTTGTGAGCGGACGATCCGTCCACAGCGCCTTGTCGGCAATGGATTGCACCGGGTACAGGCGCCTCGCCAGCAACTGCTCCACTTTGGATTGGTTTGTGTCCTGCGCGAAGAGCCATTTGCGCTCGCCCGTTCCCCACATCCTGGAGAGCTGATCTTCGCTGAGGAAGATATGCGGCGCGTCGGGGTAGCACGAGCCCCACAAGAGCGACGATCCGGCTCCATGCGGGGAGCAAGGCTCGACGACAATATCCGCGGGCTTGTGCAGGAAGTTGTGGGTATAGAAGACGACCGACGAGGCGTCGGACTGATCCCCGTAAATGATGAACGAGTCGGATGGCGAGCCATAGCGCAGAATCGTGTCGGCAAGCTGTTTTGAGCTCAACATCGGCTCAAAGCGCGTGAATGCGATGTGCGCTGCGACCAGGAAGACCGCTGCTGTGACGGCCACGCTGATGGTGGCGCCAAGGTGTTTGCCTTTCAGCCGCAGCAGCCATCCCACGGCCGGGCCAACGAGCAGCGCCACCATGGCCAGGACAGCCGGCAGGCGCAGTGCCGCGAACGACGGGCCGGTGAGGTCAAAAAGGTGCGACATTGAAAGCGTATAACCGCCTACGTCGCGATGCGCCAGAAGGGTACCGATGTCCGCGACGAAGGGCAGGTTGCGCGCCTCCCACAGCCCCCATCCGAGGGCGATGGCGGCGAGCGCGCCCGCGACGGCAAAGACGGCTTGTGCACCGGTGAGCCAGGCGGTCGAGAGCATGGGCTTGCTGTCTGGGCTACCCGCCGGACCCCATGCCTCTTCAATGCCCGCCAGCACTCCCGCGGTCAGGATCAGCAGTGGCGGCCACGCGGGGAAGGTGTAGTACTCCTGATTGGTGGAGATGGAGAAGAACAGCAGCGTGAAGGCAACAAACAGCCCGAGCAGCCAGATGGTCCGCACGCGAAACTTCAAGCGGGAGACGAAGCTGGCCACGTCTTCGCGGGCGGCATAGTCCAGATAAAAGTCGACCGTCTGTCCGGCGTCGCGGCGCAGGTGTTGCAGCCAGTTGCGGCGGGTCTTCCAGGCCACCACCAGCATCGCCGGGAAGAACAGGCTCCAGGGAAAAAGCCAGACCAGATGCAGCAGCCAGTAGGCCACGAACGGGAGGCGGTTGTAGTCATGCGGAAAGCGCTCACCCAGAAAGCGCAGGAAGTGTTCGTTGATGAAGTAGAAGTACCAGAAGCCGTGCACGTTTCCCGGCGTGGGGTGGTTGCCGACGGGGTTGCCCTGGTCGGGATTGGCGAGGCCGGCGAGAATGTGCCATGGCGCGGCGACGGCGAGATAAAGCAGGAGTCCAGTGAAAGGCTTGAACTGACGCCAGCGCCGCCACTGGCCGCTCAGAAACAGCAGAGGAATGGCTGCGCCCAGGAAAAAGACCGGCGCGATGAGCCCCTTGGTCAGCGTGGCCAGGGCCAGCGCGACCCACATGACGTAAAAGCGCGCAGGGCGGCGCGACTCCATCCCGGTGAGGAAGCAATACAGCGCCAGCAGGAAGAGGAAGCTGAGCAGTGCCTCGGGAATGGCGAAGCGGGTAAAGAGAAACGGCCCGATGGAGGTGAGGATTCCCAGCGCGGAGTAGAAGCCTGCGCGGGGTCCCCAGGCGCGGCTCGCCCACAGCCACCCGAGCCAGGCGCATCCCAGCAGTGCCAGCGCATTTTGCAGATGTGTGGCAAAGACGTTCTGGCCGAAGATTTTGTAGAGGCCGGCGTCAATCCAGTAGGGCAGCGGGGGCTTTTCCAGATAGCGGATGCCGTCCACTTTCAGCGTGATCCAGTCTCCGCTTTCGGCCATGTGCTGCGCGGCCTGGGCGTGGCTTGCATCCACGTCGTCCAGCAGCGGAGGAGAGAAAAGCGAAGCAAATTGCACGGCGGCGAAGATGGCCACCAGCAGTACCCATGCAGCCAGGGCGGAAGGTGCATGGGCCGGACGGGACGCGGTTGTGGATTCATTCGTCATCGAAGCCTTGAGTGCCAATCCTCCTGATTTCAAAGAGCGGCCAGATGGGATGTGTGGCGCGGACGATCTTTCTGGCAACGGCACAGCCGACTACCGCTCTGATCTGCACAGCATGGGTGAAGCGAGCATATACCCGCAGTGCCGGTTCAATGGCATCCTCTTTCCAGCGTCGAGTCACGCCTGACTGCTGCTCAGAGGCCGGGTAAAGTCACTTGCAGGATAGCAGCAGACGGCGAGCTTCGTTGCAACTCGCAAGACAGCGCCTTTCGTGCGAACTCCCACAATACTGCCCTGCGGGTGCAGAATAGAGCCAGCAAGGTGATCGTTCGATGGTCCTGCCCGCTATTCCCGGCAACGCGCAAACCCAGGCGGCGGTCGATGATGCGTGGTATGCGCAGCTCCGCAGCTGGCGCATTCAACTTGAGGCATGTGCGCAAAAGGCGAGCCGTCGGCGGGTCCATATGCTGCGCGTGGCTACCTTACGCCTGTTGTCGAGCAGTTGCCAGATGCTTTCTCCGCCGGTCAAGTCTCCGGCTTCGCACGCCGCGCGACGGTGGACGCGGCAGGCGGAAAAGCTCCGCCAGGTTCTCAGTCATGTGCGCGAGTTCGACGTCTATCGCTCCAGGCTGACGAGTCTTCGAGCAGGTCTCGACGTGCCGAGCGCCACGCGCCTTCACACGAACCGCGAGATTCTGCGCCAGATAGACCGTCTGGACGCTCGCCTGAAGCAGCACCGCCGTGGGGCTGCGGACCGGCTCACCGCTCGGATTGTAAAGGGTTTGCCGCGGTTACGCGAAGCATCTGATGCCATGGAAAGGGCCATGCGCGCCGCCCCGGCGCAATGCGCCGAACAATCCATTGCATCGGGTATCGCGGCATTGATGGCGGACTTTCCGGAGCCGGACGCGAGCAACCTGCACGATCTCCGCAAGCGCATCAAGGCGCTTCGGTACACGGCAGAGGCCGCCGGCCCATCGGATATGAGGACGCGCAGGCTGCTGCGGACGCTGCGCGCCATGCAGACCGCGATCGGAACCTGGCACGACTGGGACGACCTGGCCCGGAAGGCACGCCAGCTCCTTCGCGACCAGTCCGCGCCGATCAGCCTGATTGCGCTGTTGGACGAAATCGCTGCTGAATGGCTCGAACGGGCGACCGGAGTGTGCAAGCGGTCAAGAGCGAAGTTGGATCGGCTTTGGCGGGAGACAGAGCGGACTCCTGCGACGATGGGCAAGCTCCCGGTGCAGCGCGCAGTAGACGCACGCGCGACCCGGATGCAGCGCAGGGCCTGATCCAGAATCAGGCAGTGCCTCTTTTATTCCGCGTGCAGCACCACGTCAAACAGCAGCAGGCTGACCGTGGTGAAGATAATGTCGTAGCCGATCAGCAGCTTGATCCAGAGCGCAGGGTCGCTTTCCCCGGTCAGGATCGCCGTAGTGGCCTGCACCATTGCGAGCAGCGCGGGGATAAAGATCGGAAAGAGGATCAACGGTAGCAGCAACTCGCGATTGCGGCTGCGGATCGAGAGTGCGGCGAAGAAGGTTCCATTGGCCACCAGAGCCCAGGTGCCCAGCGGCAGCACGACGGCCAGCAACCATCCCTGGCCCAGAATGCTGAGGTTGTACATGACCAGGAAAACCGGAGCCAGCAGCACCTGCACAATGGTGACGAAGAGGAAGTTGGCGAGCACCTTGGCAAGAAACAGCTCCGCGCCCGGCGCGGGCGTCATGCGCTGCGCGTCCAGCACCTGGTGGCGGATCTCACGCGCCCAGGCCTGATTGAGCGCGCTGACCGAGGCAAACATGGTTGCCACGGACAACACGCCGCCAGCAATCTCGCGGGCAAAGGAGCCGCGCGGATCGAACGCCAGAGAAAACAGCACAACCACGAGGAGCGCAAAGAAGAGCATCGAGTTGATGGCCTCTTTCGAGCGCCATTCGATGCGCAGATCCTTGACGAGGTGGGTCCAGAGGGCGCGAGGCATCAGACGTGATCCTCCGGATCGGATTTGGTCAGGTCGACGGTCAGGACCGGAACATCCAGCGCTTTCGCGGCGCGAAGATAGTCATCCGGACTGAGGATGAGCTGCGTTCCGCGAGTTCCCGCCGACACGCTGATGCGGTCAAAGAGAATTGCGGCTTCATCGACAAAGACAGGGAAGGGCTTGCGGACGCCGAAGACCGTGACGCCGCCGCGCACGTAGCCGGTGAGCGGCTGCACGTCTTTGAGTGGAACCATCTCCACTTTGCGCAGGCCGGCAGAGCGTGCGAGCTTCTTGAAGTCGAGTTCAGCGTTGCCGGGAATGACGGCGAAGACATAGGCGCCCGGACCGCCCGTGGTCAGCAGAGTTTTGAAGACCTGCTCGGGCGGCATGCCGATCTTTTTCGCCACGGCGATTGCGGACAGGTCATCCAGGTCTACCTTGTACTCGCGAATCTCGAAGGCAATCCCCAGACTCTCAAGGAAGCGCGCGCCGTTAGTCTTCATAAAGTCGGGCTCCCCGGCTCGAAGGACGCGACGCGGCCTGCCTGCAGACGGAGGATCCAGTCGGCGATGGGCGCGGCGGACTCACGCTGGTGGGTGGTGATGACAATGGTGCGATTGCCCTGGCGAAAGCGCGCCAGCAGCTCGACCATCTGGCGGACCGACTCGACATCCATGTTGGAAAATGGCTCGTCAAGCAGCAGCAGCTCCGGCGCGGGCAGCAGGACGCGGGCCAGGGAGGTGCGTTGGCGCATGCCCTGTGAGTATTGCCCCAAGGGCCGGGCCAGGCCAGGGTCAAGGCCCACCTGCCGCAGCGCTTCAGCTGGGGTGAGGCACGGCCGCCCCGCATAGAGGCTGGCGAAGTAGCGTAGATTTTCCTCGCCGGTGAGCTCGTCGTAGAGCATGGGCGCATGGCTCATGTAGCCGATCCGCTCGCGGACCTCATGTGGCTCATGGCCGCCGAAGACCGTGACCTTGCCGTGGCTAGGCCGCAGCAAACCAGCCAGAATGCGCAGAAGCGTGGACTTGCCGGCGCCGTTTTCTCCGATGAGTACGTAACAGCGGCCCAATTCCAGCTCCACAGAGACTTGGCGGAGCGCGGCAAAGGAGCCAAAGAGCTTGGAAACCTGTTCGAGACGCGCGCAGAAGGTTGAGCGGGCGGCCTCCGGGGCTTGCGCGGTCATGCGGTCAGTTGGCCATGGCCGGCGCGTCGTTCTGTGGCACTTGCGCGGCAGCGGCGCGGGGATTGGCCGGTGCGGAGCCGTTCTGCGCAGGCGCATATTTGCTGGCGCACTTAGCCTGCAACTCCGTCGCGTGGAAGACCCCATCCCGACCATAGGTTCCCATCGCGAGGGCTTGCGCGTCGTCCTTGAAGGTATCCGGCGGCGGCTCAGAGCCTTTGTAAACCACCTTGAGCAGATGGCCTGAAGCAGCCTTTGGCGAGTGGCTCTCAAACTCATTGAGCAGGAACGTCACATGGGGTCCGCTTTGCTCAATGGAACCCGGCTGCACGAAGCCCTCCACCCGCAGATTGCTCTTATAGGCTCTGTCACCCATACCGCCCAGTTCGGCGATGGTCACATAGTAGCTCTTGCTGGATCCGTAGCCGCTGAAAGCAAGCCAGCCAATGGTACCCACGATAACGGCCACCGCGATGCCGATGCGCAACGAGTTTTTGGAGTTCTTCATAGACAATCTCAACGATACGAGCGGAAGGGGGTGGGGTCAACCACCTGGAGCGTGAAGCGTGATCTGCATCACACTTTACCGGATATCCAAGGCGCTCCCACCGGTCCGTCTGCACAGCGATTCAGTGAGCAGAATCAAGAGTTTGCGCCGCGCGGCCAAGTGCCTCGGCAAGCACGGTCAGTTGCTGTTGGGCCAGGGACGTTTCGTGCGCGTCGATTGCCTCATTCACACCCGGAATCACGACTGCGGAATAGCCGGTGAACTCGCCTGGAGCGTAGATGGTGTGTTTGTACCAGGGGCGGGTGGGCAGTCCTGCGGGAGAAAGCAGGTTGGTTTCGACCGCGCGGAGAGTCTGGTCAAGCTGGGACGGGTCACTGGGCGGGACCTTCTGCAGGGCATATACCTTTTCGGCTGCTGCGGTAAACCGGCCCGCTGCCGCCTGCGCATCGGCAAAGTCCAGCGTATTGAGGCCTGCCTCGCGAGCCTTGCTCGCTGCTGCCTCCAGGTAAGCAGCAATGGCACGCGCATAGGCCGGGTAGTTGTAGGGCAGCACGTCTGCATCGGCCATGCGGATGGCTTCTAACCCAAGGACGCGGGCCATCTGCTGCAGATAGACGAAGTGCGGGTCCGCGTTCATCACGAACCAGGTGTAGTCGTCGAAGGCGGAGTGGTAGACGCCGTAGGGGCCGCCCGAACCGACATCGGTGGAAGGCACGCCGGCATGCTGCAGAAATGGCGTGAAGTCCGAGCCGGAACCGAGATCGTTGACCTGAACCTCTTCGCCGGACTCGAGCGGCGCGCTGGACGCGCGGTGTTCGTCGCGGCCTGCCTGGTGAAGACGCCACTGCTGATAGACCGTACCCATTACCGGGCTGGGCACTGCTTGTGTAACCTGGCGGACAAACTGCTTGAGCGACGGTACGGCTGCCGCGTTAAAGTCGGGGCCGGCCACGCCCACATCTGTATTGAAGTAGGCAACCACGCGGCTCATTTCGTCGCCGTGCTGTTCCACCCATTCCGTGGAGCCGATGAGTCCTTCTTCCTCAGCGTCCCAACTGCAGAAGATCAGGGTGCGTTTGGGCCGCCAACCCTGCTTGAGCAGAACGGCAATGCCATGGATGGCCTCAAGCATGGCCGCGGTGCCGCTGTTTGGGTCTACCGCGCCATATACCCATGCGTCGCGATGATTGCCCACGATGACCTGTTCATCCGGCAGCTCAGATCCCTGGATGGTTCCGATGACATCCCAGATGGTGCGTCTCTGGTAGTCCTGCTGCGAAACCAGATGCACGCGTACCCCGCCCGGTCCCATGTGGTAGCGGAAGGGGAGAGCGCCTTGCCAACCCTCCGGCACGCCAGGCCCGGTGAGCGCCTGCAGAATCGGCGCTGCGTCATGGTAGCTGAGGGGAATGGAGATGATGTGCGGCTGATTGCCATCGGGCGATACCCGCTCAGTGTCCGGCAGATCGGGTGTGGAGGCAATGCCCGGCGTTTCCGGATCGCCTGGATACTTGAACAGGTACTGGACAGAGCCTCGTTGCACGCCGGTCGCCGGTCGCCACGGGCCTTCGGGATAAGGATCTCCCTTGTAGTAGCCGTCGTCCTGCGGATCGGAGTAAAGGAGCACGCCGGCAGCGCCGTGCAGTTCTGCAAGGTAGACCTTGACTCCGCGAAAGTTGACGCCGTAGCGCATGAGGACAATTTTGCCGTGCAGGCTGATGCGCCGAGTCTCAAGCTCCTTGAAGTCTTCGGGGCGGCCATAGTTGGCATAGACGACCTCGCCCGTCACATCGCCCGAGCCGGAGGAGCCGTTGAAGGGCATCACCATGCGGGGATTGTTTTGAAAAGGGTCGCCGCGGACGTGCTCGGGGGCTGGTCCGGTCATCAGTGTCTTCCCGGAAGAGTCATAGGCCACCACGCGCACGAGTTCAGGCCAGTTGAGAAGAACGCGATAAGGGACAATCTGCGTCGCCATGCCTGCGGCGCGAAATTTCTCAGCCATGTAGAGGGCCATCTGGTGGTCCTCAGGCGAGGCTGCGATGTGGGGTACTGCGGTCAGCGTCTTCAATTCCGCGCCGGCAAGCCTCGCGCTGGGAATGGCCATGAACCTCTCTTCGATGGTCGCTTCGTGACTGAAATTCCGGTAGCCGAACGGAGTTGAGGCCGCGGTCTGCGTTGTTCCGAGAGAAGTAAATGCTCCGGATGCCAGCAGAAGCGCCGCGAAGAGAGAGAGAGATTTGCGGAGGAGCATGATGGAACTCTCCTGAGGTCTGATTCCATCGCGATATGAGATGCGGATGACGCGGTGTGCTGCGATGCCGCGGGTAAGCCACAGCTTACACTAGAGGCCAGAGGATGCGGCAGTGAGCGCCACCGAACCATCTCAACCAGACGCTCCGCTGCCTGTGGGCACGGAGGAAGCCGCGGCGGTGACACGTGCCCTTGCCAGTGAAGAAGCTGTGCGTCTGCCGCAGGTCATCCGCGCCCTGCGCAATCCCAACTTTCGCCTCTTCTGGAGCGGCAACTTCCTCTCCAACATTGGCACCTGGATGCAGAACGTGGCCCAGGGCTGGTTGGTTCTGGTGCTCACCAACTCCGCGTTCTGGTTGGGTGTTGTGGGCTTTGCAGGCTCCATCCCGTTCCTGTTTTTTACACTCTTCGGCGGCGTCATTGCAGATCGCGTCAACAAGCGCAAGCTTCTGCTTGTCACACAGACCGCGATGATGCTTCTTGCTTTCGTGCTGGCGGGGCTGGCATGGTTCAAGGTCATCACGGTCTGGGAGGTGGCGCTGATTGCTTTCCTGAATGGAACGGCGATGTCTATGAACGCACCAAGCTATCAGGCGCTTGTGCCGCGGCTGGTGCGGCGCGAAGACCTGACCAACGCCATTGCGCTGAACTCAGCGCAGTTTACTGATCCGGCCCGAATGAGTGAGACATTTTGTTAGTGTGAATCGTCTCACAAATATGGAGAAGACCGAGGCGCATCGCCTTCCGAGAGTGGTGTTGAATGAGCGTCGTCGTCGCGCTGTGAAGT
>JAKBHH010000036.1 GCA_021836865.1 Acidobacteriota bacterium | reverse complement strand
CGTGGTCCTGCGTGCCGATGAACAGCTCGCCCGTGGGCCTGGCCAACAGCGCCGTCACCACATTGCTGCTCAGTCCGTTCGCCGTCGTGTAGTTGGTCATCACCCCGCCATGCAGGCGGGACAGCCCAGCGAACGTGGCCACCCACAGGTCTCCCGCTCGGTCATGCGCCATGGCGCCCACCAGGTCGCTGCCCAGACCGCTGGCCTGCGTGTAGGTCACAATCTGTCCCGCCCCATGCGCCCGGTCCGCGCCACCCGCCGGAAACATCCAGTGCGCCAGCCCACGCCGTGTGCCAATCCAGAGTGACCCATCCGCATCCACCAGAAGCGAGCGGATGAAGTCATCCGGTAATCCATCGGCCGAGGTGTAGGCGTCCACCGCGCCGCCGCGAATCCGGTTCAGGCCATCCGGCGTGCCCACCCAAAGGTCGCCGTTCGGCGCCGACGCCAGCGAAAGAATCACGTCGCTCAGCAGAACGTCCCGCACCGCATACACACTGGCCGCGCCAGCCTTCGGCACGGTCAGATGTACCACATTCAGCCCGCCGCCGCTGGTGCCCACCCACAGTGCGCCCTTGCCGTCATCCACAACGGTCGTCGTTGCATCGGAGCTCAGCCCCTCATGCATGCTGATCGTGCGGAATCGCTGGTCGCGCAGGATATGCAGCCCGCCCGTCTCCGTGCCCGCCCACACATCGCCTTCGAGGTCCTCCATCAGGGTTAGGATGGATGCGTTCGCCAGCGAATCCGTCACCGGCAGCCGCTGCAGCTCACTCCCCACCAGCCGTGCCAGCCCGCCATTGGTCCCAACCCAGAGCGACCCCTCGCGGTCGGCAAAAAGCGCCTGGATGCGTGTCCCGGGAATCTCATGCCCCGCGGAAAACTGCTCCGCCACGCGGCCCGCGCGCACCACCGCCAGCCGGTTCGCGTTGGCCATCGCCAGCTCGCCGCCGGGCAGTGCTACCAGAAAACTGACCCCGCCCTGCGGCACCGCACCCGCCGGCGCCGCCTCGCTCCAGCGGCCATTCGCCCACGCAAACACGCCGCCGCTTGAGGCCAGCAGCACACCGCCCGCGTCGCCTCGCGCCACTTCATACGGTCCATCCACGCCCGTTTGCGCGCCGCTTCGGCCCTGCGGCGCGGCCGCCGTCCACGCGCCATCGCGATACACCGCCAATCCATGATTGGTCGCCACCCACAGACCGCCCGCGCCATCCGCCGCCCAGGACGTCATTGCCCCCGCAGGCAGCCCCTCCGCGTTCGTCGCGGCCACAAACTGCCCGCCCGACAGCCGCGCCACGCCCATATCCGTCCATGCCCACAGCACGTCCCGCGACGTCTCCACCAGCGCACGCACCGGCCCGCCCGGCAGCCCATTGCGCGCCCCAAACGCCGTCACCACGCCATCTTTCCAGCGCGCCAGCCCGTCGCTGGTCCCCACCCACAGCGCCCCGTCCCCGGTCTGCAGCAGGCAGCGTACGTCACCGCTGGGCAGCGCTGGGGTAGAGTTGCGGTCAAACACCGCAAAGCTGCTCCCATCAAACCGCACCAGCCCCGCTTCGGTTCCCAGCCACACAAAACCATCGCGCGTCTGCGCCAGCGCCTGCACCGTATCCTGCGGCAACCCGTTTTCCATCACCCAGGATTGCCGCGCATAGTCCGCCAACGGAGTCGTCGGCTGCAACCCCCACCCGGCCAGAACGCCGCTCAGCCACACCGCCAACAGACCTGCGCGGCAGCCCATCCACCGCGCCCCATCGCTCGCCGAATTGGAGTCCCCGTATCTCAACCGTGCCGTGCGCAAAACTCCGTGCACCTCAACACTACTAGCCAATCCATCGGAATGTACAAGGCCAAGTCCCTTCCGCGGCCCTTTGGCCCAGCCCCTCCACCGGACGATTGACTGCCTAATCCCCCTAACGGCCCAAGACACCTTTCCGTCCCGGCGTTACGCTGTCTTTGTCTCCTGATTGACCTGTACATCTCTGGCTTTTCAATTCGGGTGGTTGCCTCGCTAACGGCAGCCGCCCGATTCTTTTTGTGCCCCACCGCCCCCTGCAGCCGCACCCCGTCATCTGCTACCCTGCTTCCGGCATGGAATACTCATTTCTCCGCATGGAAACCCGCCCGCCCCTGGCCATCGTCACCCTGGATCGCCCCACCGTCCTCAACGCCCTCAACACTGAGCTGGTCACCGAGATCGACCTCGCCTTCCGCGACCTCGCCGAAGACCCCGCCGTCCGCGTCATCCTGCTCACCGGCGCCGGCGGCCGCGCCTTCGCCGCCGGCGCAGACATCCGCGAGCTGGCCGCCCTCACCGCCTCTGAGGGTCACGCCTTCGCCCTGCGCGGACAGGCCGTCTATCGCTTCATTGAGACCTGCGGCAAGCCAGTCATCGCCTGCATTCAGGGCTTTGCCCTCGGCGGCGGCTGCGAACTCGCCATGGCCTGCACCTTCCGCCTCGCTGCGGACGATGCCCGCTTCGGCCAGCCCGAGGTCAAGCTCGGCATCCTCGCCGGCTACGGAGGCACCCAGCGCCTGCCCCGCCTCGTAGGCCGAGGCGCCGCGCTCAAGCTGCTGCTCACCGGCGCCATCATTCCCGCGCAGGAAGCCCTCCGCATCGGCCTCATCGATGAACTCATGCCCGCCGCCGAACTGATGCCACGCGCCGAGGCCCTCGCCCTCCAGATCGCCGCCAACGCGCCCCTCGCCCTCACAGACACCCTCCGCGCCGTCGATGAAGGCCTCGACCTGCCCCTCGACCTCGCCCTCATGCGTGAGGCCGTCCGCTTCAGCCACCTCTGCGGCACCGCCGACAAAGCCGAAGGCACCGCCGCCTTCCTCGAAAAACGCGCCCCGAACTGGCAGGGCAAATAGCGCCACGCGACGCAATCCGTGGCGCGCAGCATCTCGCTCACCGCGCACGCAGTTGGAACGGGTCAAACTCCGGTTAGCCGGTCGCACTGCCGTCCCCTCTACCCGGCTGTCATCCTGAGGCGAAGCCGAAGGATCTGCAGTTGCCTTTCGTCACACCGTCGCTCCGGCTCTTCCGCGTACGATGATTCCCATGCAGGAACACAGCTACTTCACCTACATCATGGCCAGCCGCAGCCGGACACTGTACGTTGGGGTAACCGGCGACCTGAACAAACGCGCCTTCCAGCACAAATGGAAAGAGCACGCCGGATTCACAGCACGGTATAACTGCGATCGTCTCGTCTGGTTCGAGCGCCACCAGCTTGTGCAGGATGCGATCGCGCGGGAAAAGGAATTGAAAGGCTGGAGACGATCCAGAAAGATTGCACTCATCGAATCAACGAATCCTGCCTGGATCGAACTCAGCCGCGAATGGTATGACTGCGAGCCTGCGGACTATCTCCGAGCGCAGGACCGTATGAACTCCTGAAATACAACTGCAGATCCTTCGTCGCTGCGCTCCTCAGGATGACAACCCACAAGAGGAGGTACAGCAGTCATAGGGAGCAGCAGCCATCGAAGGCATCACCCGGAAAGCCGCCGCCGCCTTCCTCAGAAAACGCACCCCCACCTGGCAGGGCAAATAGCGCCACGCGACGCAATCGCTCATCTCGTTCTGAGCGCAAACAGGAAAAGTGGGTCAGTTTCCGATTCTCTCCAGCAAGGCAACCAATACCGGAACAGATGTGTTGTCATGTTGAGCGGAGCGAAGCGAAGTCGAAACATCTGCGGTTGCTTTCCGCATCGCCAAGATTGCCGGTAAACAACTCGACACTATTGCATTACCGAAGTTGCGACATGGATTGAGCAGTATTATGTTTCAAGCTACGGAGTCCGTCATGGCGTTGTTTTATTATCCCTTCCTTGCCCTTGCGACGGCAGGTCTTTTCGCAGTTTTCGGCATCCATTTGGCAGCTCTATTAGGTGCCACTTACCCATTCGAGCATTTCGTTATGATTCTCGGCCCCGGGGTTTTCATTGTTTGGCTGCCCACCATGCTCGTTTCATTCCGTATGACTCGAAACGTCAAACAGCGCGATTTTTGGCGCGCTGCACTGCGTGGATGTCCAAAATGGATGCAACGAGTGCTTTGGATTCTGGCTGGCTATTCGTGGATAGGGTTCTTCGCCTTGCCTCTGATCTATGGCGGCGGCATGGAGGCACCGGCCAACAAGGCACGCTCGATGTCAGACGTGCTCCTTATTTTTTACGCAATCGCAGCCTGCGTCCTTTACTCGGCGATTCAACTTGAAAAGCCGGGTAAGGACAGCTTTTGCGTGAATGGTCACAGAATTTCACCTCTCGCGAAGCACTGCGAGGAATGCGGTGCACCTGCGCGAGCGAAATTCAATCCGCAGAATCTCATTTAACGCCTGGTAGAGTCACGTCGAAGTTCTTCCATCCTGTTCCGCTCGCGTTTTGACCGTAAGCCGCCAAACCGGAAACTGGCCCATACCCGCGTAAGGCTGCAACCGCACCCCCTGCTATTCTGAACAGCGTGATGCACCTGTCCCCCCGCAAACACTGGCCCGCCGCCGCGCTGTTGCTCACCCTCGCGCTCGCCGCCTGCCACAAGGAAGAGCAGGCCGTCGAAGGCGTCGCCCAGAAGGCCGCCACCGCCGAACAGAAAGCGCAGGCCACCACCACCCTCCGCGACCGCCAGCGGGCCGCGCTCTCTGCCATCCCCCTGCCCACCAAAAGCCTCTACGTCGACATCCATGAGCCGGGCGCCTGGGCCAATCCCTTCCTTTCTGTCGAGGCACGCAGCTTCGACCTTCGCATCACACTCGCTGACGCCAACACCAGCACCATCGGCGAGGGAACCATGCTTCGCCCAGAGGCCGCCCGCCGTCAGGAGCTCCAGATCAGCCCCGCAGATCTCGCCGAAGCCGTTGCCGCCCTGCCCCCCGAAGCCTGGCGCTATGGCCGCGTCATCGCCGTCGCTGAAGCTCCCGGAGCAAGCCCCCAAGACCGCCCCCAGATCCGCCGCAACGTCGAAGCCGCTATCCAGCAGCTCAACGACCTCGGCGTCGTCGTCGAAGAGTGGCCCAGCCGCTGAACACCGCTCCAGCGCAGGCCGCATGTTGACCGGAATCGTCGCAAAGTACGTTTCCAGGAATCGCAGGCTGCGGTCCACCATCCAATAGGGATGCAACTCGCTCTTGCCCGGCGGAATGGCCGCCACTACATCAACCCCGTACCCACCAGCGTCGGTGGGCTCTCGCTCATGTTCAAGGTGGGCCCGCGCTTCTTCTTCGGATCGGCCGCTCGCTCGCCCAGAAAGTCGCCGGGGCCGTTTTGCACTGATCCGCGCGCGTACGCCGTCAGCCCGCACTCCGGCTTGCGCGTCACCTGGTTCGGCCACTCCTCTTCTCTGCTGGAAATCGATGGCGTGCGCATCCTCATTGACCCTGTCTGGGATGAACGCGCGGCACCCACGCAGTGGGCCGGCCCCAAACGATTCTTCGCGCCGCCCCTCGCGCTGGAAGATCTGCCTCCCATCGACGCCGTGCTGATCTCGCACGATCACTACGACCATCTGGGAGCCGGCACCGTTCAGCGCCTTGCGCAAATTGAAGCCCTGCGGCACACGCGCTGGATCACCGCGCTCGGGGTGGGCCCCATCCTCGCCGCTCTCGGCGTCCATCCCGGCCGCTGCACAGAACTCAACTGGACCGAGAGCGTGACGGTCGGGTCGCTGACTGTCAGCGCACTGCCCGCCCGCCACTTTTCCGGACGCAGCCTCTTCAATCGCTTTCAAACCCTCTGGGCGTCCTTCGCGCTCACCGGCGCCCGGCACCGTGTCTACTATGGCGCCGACTCGGGAGAGTGGCACGGCTTCCGCGCAATCGGTGAGAAATTTGGCCCCTTCGATCTCTCCATGCTTGAAATCGGCGCATCCGATCCCCTCTGGGCCGACGTTCACATGGGACCGGAGGGAGCCATCCGCAGTTTTCGTGACCTGGGCGGCCACGGCCTGCTTATGCCCATCCACTGGGGCCTCTTTGATCTTGCGCTCCACCATTGGACGCAGCCCATCCAGACCCTCTTCGCGGCCAGCGATCTCAAACTCTTTTCCCCTGCTCCCGGCGATCCGGTGGAGGTTGTTCAGGGCCAGGAGACTCGGTCCGAGTGGTGGCGTTGAAACAAACTTGCACGCAGGCCCTCTCGCCATCCGGCCCCTTTGCCCTACTCTGGTGCTATGACCGATAAGGAACTCCTCGCGCGCATCGCCCGCTCCGCAGGCGGCAAAGCCGGATACAAGCAGCTGGTGCGCGAGCTGAGCCTCGGCGGCGGCCGCGAGCGCCGCCTGCTCCTCGAACAACTCGCCCGCCTGACCATACGCGGCCAGCTTGCCAAGCTCGACCGCGACACCTGGAGCATTCCGCGCGCGATGGGCGCAGGCGGCACACGCGACAACCTCATCGCCGGCCGCCTCGACCTGCACCGCGACGGCTACGGCTTCGTCCGCCCCAATGCCCGCCAGGCCTCCGGCGTGGTCGACGATGTTTTCATCCCGCCCAACGAAATCAACGGCGCCATGCAGGGCGACCAGGTCCTCGTCGAGGTCGAGCCGCCCCGCGCTGACGGCCGTCTCTCAGGCCGCATTGCGCGCGTGCTGGAGCGCCGCAACCCCACCGTCGTCGGAACCTTTCACTACGCACGTGGTGATCGTCAACCCGCCAACGTCGTTATCCCTTTCGACGAGCGCATGACCCAGTCCATCCTCATCCCGCCCGGCGCGGAAGTCCCGCCCGCCGCGCCCTCCGCCACACCGCATCGCGTGTTGGGCCATGAAGCCATCCTTCATCCGGAATCTGAAAGCCCCGAGGGCCTGGAAGGCCTCATCGTCGATGTCGAAATCACCCGTTGGCCCACACCCACGCGCCCGGCCATGGGCCGCGTGATTGAAGTGCTGGGCTCGCCCGACGACTTTGGCGTCGACGTGGAAATGATGATCCGCAAGCACCAGTTGCCGCGTATCTTTCCCGAAAACGTTCTCGCTGAAGCTCGTGAGGTCGCGCATTTCGACTCAAAGGCTGCCGCCCGCAGGGCCGACTTCCGCCATCTCCCCATCGTCACCATCGACGGCGAAACAGCGAAGGACTTCGACGATGCCGTCCTCGTCTCCGACCTTGCCGGCGGCGGCTTTGAACTGCAAGTCCACATCGCCGATGTGGCCGAGTACGTCCGCGCCGGTACTGACCTCGATCTCGAAGCGCGCCTCCGCGGCACCAGCGTCTACTTCCCCGACCGCGCCATCCCCATGCTGCCGCAGGAGCTCTCCACCAACATTTGCAGCTTGCGCCCCGGCGAAGACCGCCTCGTGCTCAGCTGCATCATGCAGCTCAGCCCGGAAGGCCGCATCCAGAGCTACGAAATCGTCGAAGGCGTTATCCGCTCAGCCGCCCGCATGACCTACACCAGCGTTCACGCCATCCTCCAGGGTGATGTCGAAGCGCGCGCACAATATACGGAGCTCGTCCCCGGCTTCGAGCGCATGCACCGCCTTGCCCAGCTCATGAACAAGCGCCGTGAAGCCCGCGGCTCCATCGACTTCGATCTCCCCGAGCCGGTCATCGAGTTTGACGACAAGGGCCAGATGCGCGGCGTCACCAAATCCGAGCGCACCTGGGCCAATCGCCTCATTGAAGAGTTCATGCTCGCCGCCAATGAGTGCGTCGCCACATGGCTCGAGGATCTCGGCGTGCCCTCGCTCTATCGCATCCATGAGAAGCCCGACCCGCGCCGCGTCGTCCAGTTTGAAGAGCTCGCCGCCGGCTTTGGTTACTCGCTCGGCCTGGGTGCGCTGCCCGTCAAGCGCATCCAGACCCGCGGCGATCGCCGCGATGCCCAGCGCAGCGGTCGCAGCGCCCGCACGCATGAAGTCGCGGAAGACATCGCCGTCACGCCAAAGATGTATCAGAAACTCGCCGCCCGCATCGAGGGCAAACCGGAGGAGCGCATTTTGAGCTACCTCATGCTGCGCTCGCTCAAGCAGGCCCGCTACTCCGAAATCAACGAGGGCCACTTTGCTCTGGCCGCGCCCACCTACACGCACTTCACCTCGCCCATTCGCCGCTACCCCGACCTTATCGTGCACCGCATTTCCAAAGCGCTCCTGCGCGCAGGACTCATCGCGCGCGGCAACGTGGGTGAAGACCGCCACAGCTCACCGTGGACCCACCCCAATGACGGCCTCGCCGGCATCGTCCTCAGCCGCAGGAAGACATCCGCTTCTAGCCAGATGTTCACCGGCGAGCCCCCCATCCCTGAGCCCGAGCTCGCCCAGATTGCCGAAGAAACCAGCCTGACCGAGCGCCGCGCCGCCGAGGCCGAGCGAGAACTCGTTGAGTGGAAGAAAGTTCGCTTCATGCAGGACCGCGTCGGAGAGGAATTCTCCGCACTGGTCCTCAACCCAGCCAAATTCGGCCTCTTCGTCGAGCTGACCGACCTCTTCGTCGAAGGCCTCGTGCCCATTGACACGCTCCGCGACGATCACTACACCTTCCGCGAAAACTCGCACGAAGTGCTCGGCGAGCGCTGGGGACGCCGCTTCCGGGCCGGTGACCGTGTGCAGGTCATCCTCGACCGCATCCTCGTTCACGAGCGCAGGCTGCAATTCTCCATCGTGGAAGAGGGCATCGCGCTCACCGGAAAAAAGCCAGCGCGTCCCGCACCGAAAGCGAAGAAGAAGAAGAAGAAGCGCGAACCCGCAGCCGCCCCTGCAAGAAAGAAGAAATTCACCAGGAAGCGCCGCGACTGATCCGGCATCCTCAAGATAAGTCGAGCGCTGCCGTACGCCCTGCGTCTGTGTGCATAGGCGGAGCCCGTCCATCCAGCAAGCTTCTCCATC
Organism: Acidobacteriota bacterium; assembly: GCA_021836865.1. Taxonomy (GTDB): domain Bacteria; phylum Acidobacteriota; class Terriglobia; order Terriglobales; family Acidobacteriaceae; genus Telmatobacter. Next base: position 23,405 of record JAKBHH010000036.1, on the reverse strand, counting down.
CGGCCGCGCTTCGAACCCATCCGTTCGCGAGGTACATGATGAACATCCAACATCAAGGATCAGCGCAACCTGCGCTGCAACGCTCCTCTGCTCTGATCGCGCTCCTTATCGCCTGTCCGCTCCTCGCGCTGGCCGCGCACGCGCAGACCGCACCGGCCATCTCCAATTCCGCACCGGGAGAAGACGCCGCCGGATCGTATCAGACGTTGTATCTCTCCCAGAAATTGCAGTTCCTAGACGCCAACGACGTGGTGACAGACCTTCGCAACATGATCCCGAAGGCAAAGATCTACTATGTGGCTTCCGCAAATGCGGTTTCAGTGCGGGGAACGCCGGAAGAGATTGCCTTCGCACAGAAATTGGTCTCGGACCTTGATCGGCCCCGCAAAATGTATCGCCTCACGTACACCATCACTGACAGCGAAGCCGGAAAACCTGCGTCCACACAGCACCTCTCGATCATCGCTCTTGCCGGCGTTAAAACCAGCTTTAAACAGGGTCGCCGTATCCCGCTCGTAACCGGCGATGTCAAACCGAATGGCTCATCCCCCAGCACGCAGGTACAGTACGTTGACGTCGGCCTCAACATCGAAGCCACGATCGCAAGCTCGCTCCAGAGTGTGCAACTGATCTCCCGGGTTGAGCAAACCAGTATTGCCGACGATGTTTCGGGTATTGGCGCGCAGGATCCAATCATCCATCAGACCAAGCTCGATCATGCATCCGAGATCGTTCCAGGCAAGCCGCTCACCCTTGCCTCTCTCGACATCCTCGGGACAACCCATCGCGAAGAAATCGCGGTGGTCGCGGAGCTCGTGCCCTAGGCACATGGCCCTATAAACGCTGCTTTCCGCAAGGCCGGTCCTCAGTCTTGCGGAGAGCGCGCCCGCCTCTCCGCCATGGCTCCAATCAGCGGCAAACGGTAGCGCTCGCCATTCACTGCCTTGATCACCACCACCACCCAGAGAATCACCAACAGCAGCGACACCAGCGGGAAGTGGTCAAACTCCAGAAAGCGCAGAAAAGGTACCGTCTCCGTCACAACATCGATCGCCAGGCCGATCAGAATGCACGCAAAGAGAAAATAGATAGCCTGCCAGGCATGAAAGCGCACAAAGGGCCGTTTCCTGTAAGGGTCCCGCAGTAGAAAAAACACCGCCGGAATCGCGGTGAAATAGGCGAACCCGGCCGCTGCCCGGTCAGAGACGGCGAGCTGGCTCTTTTTGGAGGCACTGCGAACGTTCATGGCTCCTCCCCGCAAATTGTCCTCAGTTGCCGCGGAGCTGCCGATCTTATCCCGTCGCGGGCCGCCGGGCTGAAGCCTGGCTGCCCTGCGCACTTCGTTCGGCGCGGCCCTCCCGCACGGCTCTCTGCGACTCACATTGTGCGGTTCCCCGCTCAAGATGATTTGGCAACAGGAAAGTCTTCAGATCGCAGGGTTGTCAAGTGCATGAGACACTTCCGCCTTGCCATCCCATACAATGGGGCTGGGAGTATTCAATGGCGCACATGGTTTTTTGTGTTCGAAACAAGAAGGAAATGGAAGGGCTGGACGAGCCGCCCTTCGACACGGAGTTCGGTCAGAAGATCTACAAAAACGTCTCCAGGGCAGCGTGGGCCGAGTGGGTCGACCACCAGAAGATGCTCTTGAATGAGTACCGCCTCCAGCCCTGGAATCCGCAGGCGCAGCAGTTCCTCGTCGAGCAGATGGAGCAGTTCTTCTTCGGCGAAGGCTCCGCGCTCCCCCAGGAGTTCGTCCCGCCATCGCATTGAGCGTGCCTGCCCCCCGGAGTCCGTCGATCATTTCAGGTAAATGGCGTAAACCGGGTAGCTGAGCGCAATCACCGCCGCGGTAAAAAGCGCGTGCCTGGGGTCTGCGACGACTGCACCGATGAGAAAACCCGCCGAGGCTATGCAAATTGCCAGGTTGGACCACGGATATCCCCACATCTTGAACGGCCTGAGAGTCTCCCGATACCGGCTTCGCAAAATGAAGAGCGAGACGAATCCCGAGAGATACACGGCCACAAACAAGATGGACGCCATGGCGACGATCGTCTCAAAGCTGCCGCTGAGGACTAGCAGGATGGAAACGCCTGCGGATAGGAGCAGCCCCACGCCGGGCGTGCCTCCCGCATTCACCGGCGTCAGCCAGCGCGGCATCAGTCCATCGCGGGCCATTCCGAAAAGGATGCGCGGCGCAATCATCAACGATGCATTGATCGTGCTGATCGCCGTGATCAGAGAAACGACCAGAATCGCGCTTCTGCCCAAGCCGCCAAACATCGCTTCGGCGGCTTCGGCGGCAGGCATCTTGGATGCCGCGAGTCCCTTCGTTGAGAGGATATGCAGGTAGGCCGCGTTCACCAGAAGGAAGATCGCGCCGCACGCCACCACCCCGACAATCGATGAGCGAGGCAGGTTCTTTGCCGGGTCCGCATCCTCCTCCACAAAATAGATCGCTCCATACCAGCCATCGTAGGAAACCACCACCGCTTCCAGGGCAACAATGACCGCGAATAGCAGACCCTCAGGAGGCAGTTGCGTCAGCGCGCGTGGTACCGCTAAGCCGCCCGGAACGATTCTGCCGGAAAACACAAAACAGGCGATGACAAATGCCATCAAAGCCAGCGCCTTCATCAGGCTGGTGATCTTCTGCGTCCAACTGCCTTCTCGAAGACCCAGCAGGTTCAGAGACATCAAAATGATCACGAAGGCGACAGATGTCAATCGCTCGCGGCCTCGAATCGCCGGTTCGAGATCGGCCGCAAACTCGCCTGCCGCAACGGCCAGATAGGCAATGGCAGACGATTGCATGATCCAATCGCAAAAACCTACGATGAAGCCACCGTACTGGCCAAAGGCTCTCTGCGAAAAGACATACCAGCCTCCCGCCTGAGAAAGCGTCGTTGCCAGTTCCGTCACCGAGAGCGTGCAGACAAGGGCATACACGCCGCCCAGAGCCCAGACTCCCATGACGGACCACGGACTCCTCAAATGCGCAGCAATTTCACCCGGCGTCAGCAGAATGCCTGACCCGATCGTGTTGCCGACAATGACGGCAATTCCAAAGCCCACACCCAGAATGCGCAGGAGCGGCCTTGATGGGCTGCTGACCGCGATGGCGGACTCCGAGGCGGCACTATGCATATGGTTTGCGGGGAAAGCGCGGTTCCGTTGCCAAAGTGAGCAATCGTAGACTCAACCCAGCCAGCGCGTCAATCGGAAGTTGTGGAGCGAAAATGCACCGCATCGCGCGAACCCAGTCGGCAGGTCGCTTACGCAGGCATCACGGAGCTTCGCGCTCGGCTGCGGTCCCCAACTTGTGCATCGATATCCAGCCCGGACAAAAGCCTCAGGACGATCCGGCAACAGCGCAACACGCGCCGCTAGTGTAAACTGATTCAGACCCCGGAGGCCGGCTCACCCGAGCCGGCTCCATTGTGTCGGGACGTGGCTCAGCCTGGTAGAGCACTCGCTTGGGGTGCGAGGGGTCGGCAGTTCGAATCTGCCCGTCCCGACCATTCATCTCTTATTTGCCCATCCAGATCGCACCACCACCGCAGCTCATGCTGCCGACCCACGAAGCGCCCCAACCATGCGCAGCAGCGAAGCGTATGCGCATCAAGTCCGGCCTGCGAGGGGGCGAGATTTCGCGAAGCGGGGTCGAGCCATGCGGCAGTTCGAATCCGCCCGTCCCGACCATTCAAATCAATCATTCACAAAATGGGGTTTGAAACTCCGGCGCAAATTGTGGGGGATTTTGTGGGGACCCCGATGCAATTTTGCGCTCTGCGTCCCCACATCGCTATTGCGCGGGCTAAAAGGCCATCGCGTCTAATGCCTCCACCGCTCGCCGCTTTGCCTCCAGCCGAACATGACTGTAATGCTCCAGCATCTTCCGGCTGAGATGGCCGCTGATTGCCTGAATGGTGGCGTCCGGCGCATCTTTGCATCGGCTATAAAAGCGCCCTGATTTGTGCTACCCTGTTGGGCCTGGAGGGGGTATGGCTTCTTTAGGTACACCACCGGCCGAGGGCTATGCGATTGAAGCGACCAAGCAGGCCAGTGTCTCGCGGTTGGGCTTCTGGCAGATCGCGCTGGCTGTTTTTCTGGGCAACCTGCTGAGCGCTCTCGTCATATCGATGGTATATGGGGCGCTGACCGCCAGATAGGGGCAACACATGCGGGCTACGGGTTTGATTGGTTCCTTTTTGCTGCTGGCGTTCTTCCCAGCGGCTTCGCTTGCCGAGCACGCGCAGATCTTTAACCATATTCCGCCCGGCTCGACGGTCTATATTGAAGACTTTCTGGCCGTAGGTCCGGCGATAGGCACGGAGCTGGCCTACCATCCGCTTGCGCTAAAGATCGTGGACTCAAAGGAACAGGCTGACTACCTCATCCAGGGCACCGCGAGGGAGCATTACCCCTCCTATCTGCGCACGGTGGTGCTGACCAACTCAAGGATGTACGAGACGAGCGTGAAGGTAGTGAACGCGCACACCGGCGAAGTGGCAATGACCTATTCGCGCGACAAGCGCAAGGCTGCCACCGAGGCGAAGGACTTTGTGAAAGAGCTGTCGCGCACGATTCAATAACGGCGTTACAGGCAGGAGGAAAGCCGCTCTTCGGAGCGGTTTTTTATTGGAGCAAACATGGGCAGCATCGAGAAATCCGGGTGCATCTCGGTCGCGGGCATCGCCGAGGCCAAGAACGCGCTGGCGGCGCTCGATCTTGAGATACAGAAGCGCATCCTGCCGGGTGCCCCAGGTCTCGCTTTTGAGACCTGGGATGGTTCACACGACACCGACTCGCAGCAGCCCGGCACCGCGCCTACTCCTTCGCTCGCCGGGTGCCCCAGGTCTCGCTTTTGAGACCTGGGATGGTTCACGCAGCGCCGACCCGCAGCACCCCGGCACCGCGCCCTACTCCCGCCGCTTCCTGAACTCCGCCCCGATCGCTGCCAGCGTCGCCGCATCCAACCCCTGCGCCGCACGCGGAAACACCCGCTCCTCTTCGATCTGGATGTGCTCCTCATACAGCGCCTGCAGGCGATGGGTCACTGCGAGCAGCCGCGCCTCTTCGTCGGGCGCAAGTCCGTGGTCGGCGCGCCACTTCGCGTAGAGCCGCACCGACTCTTCGTGCAGCGCCCCGGCCTCTCCGTGCTCGCATTCCAGCCGCTCCATCTCCGCCTGTAGCGCCGCCGAACCCAGCGCGCGCAGCCGCGGAAACACAGACTTTTCTTCATCCTCGTTGTGCCGCGGTCCTGACTCGCGAAAGTAGCGCACTGCGCCTTCCACCGTCGTCCACTCCTCGCGCGTCAGCGCGCGGCCCTGCGCCCGCCGCGCCACCTCTCCCAGTACGTGGACAAAAAACTTGATCCGCCGATGACAGTCCTGCAACATGCCAATCGGATCCTCAAATCCGCTGTCCGGCCTGGCGCCGATCTGTACAGGCATACTCCCAGCCTCCTACGCGCCCTGCAGCACATGAAGCGTCGTTGCCCGCTTCACTTCCTGGGTGGATTGTACATACCCGCGCGGCACATAGCTGCAGCACGGCTCCTCGCCGAATACATTGCCCGTCAGCGCATAGGCGCGCGCCCTTGACCCGCCGCAGATCTGCCGGAACTCGCACGCGCCGCACTTGCCCTCCAGCCGCTCTGGATTGCGCAGGTCCACAAACAGAGGCGACTCGCGATAGATCGTCGCCAGCGGCTGCCGGCGCACATTGCCGCCCGAGACAGGCAGAAATCCGCTCGGATACACCTCGCCCGTATGCGAGATGAAGACAAATCCCTTGCCATCATTCAGTCCGCGCGGCGCGCGTCCCACCGTGTCGGCCACCTTCTCCGCCACCGGCCCGTGCCCATCCTTACGATGCTGCAGCAGATACCGCCGGTAGTGCTGCGCCTCGGTCGTCTTGATGTCGAAGGGCGCAATCAGAGCGAGCTCATGCAGCCGCGCAAACACCTGCTCAAACTCATCGGCGCTCAACAGATCGTTCAGCTTGCCGCGCCCCGTAGGCACCAGAAAGAAGACGCTCCAGAGCGTGATCTTCAAACCCGCAATCAGCGCCAGGATCTCGTCCATTTCTCCCACATTCCTGCGGCTGAAAGTCGTATTGATCTGCACCGGCAGTCCTGCTTCATTCGCCCAGCGCACCGCATCCAGCGTGCGCGCAAACGAGCCCTGCATGCCGCGAAACCCGTCATGCGTCTCTGAGCGCGCTCCATCCAGACTCACCGCCAGCCGCGCCAGCCCCGCATCCTTCAGGCGAAAGACCACATCGCGCGTCAGCAGCGGCGTAGCGCTCGGCGTCAGGGATACGCGCACGCCCACCTGTCGCGCATGACCAATCAGCTCAAACAAATCCGGCCGCTTGATCGGGTCGCCGCCCGTCAGCACAAACACCGGCACACGCAGCGCCGCAATCTCGTCAATCAGGCGCTTGCCTTCAGCCGTGCTCAACTCTTCTGGGTGCCGCTCCGGCTGCGCCGAGGCGCGGCAATGCACGCAGGCCAGGTCGCATGCCTGTGTCACTTCCCATATTGCCAGGAAGGGACGCTCATCAAAATTCACGGTTTCGATCTGCGGGTTCATGTCACTATCGAAACGCCTGCCGACTGCACCACGCAGTGACTAAAGTCGCGCTGCTACAATTCTTTGCGTGCGCCCCGAACACCCCAATCTGGCAGCTTCCCTGCAAAAGACCGGCCTGTTTTCCAACCTCACTCCCTCCGAGCTGCAACTACTTGCCGCGCGCACTGTGCGTAAGCTCTTCAGTGCGGGCGAGTTGCTCTTCTCTGAAGGCGAGCCCTGCACCGGCCTCCACATCGTCTCGCGCGGCAAGGTCCGCATCTTCAAGACCTCCATCAGCGGCCGAGAACAGGTGCTCGCCGTCGAGGGCCCCGGCAGCTCCGTCGCCGAACTGCCTGTCTTTGACGGCGGCCCGTATCCCGCCTCTGTCGTCGCTGTCGAGGATTCAGAAATCGCGTTCATCTCCCGCCGTGACTTCCACGCCTATTGCATGGAGCACCCAGACGTCGCGCTCAAAGTCCTCGCCGTCGTGGGAGCGCGCCTGCGCCGCCTCGTCGGCATCATTGAAGAGCTCTCCTTCACCACCATCCGCCAGCGTCTCGTCGCGACACTTGTCAAAATCGCGCAGGCGCAGGGCCAGCAAACACCGCAAGGCATCGAGTTCCGCCTGCCCGACAGCCACCAGGAGATCGCAAACCAGCTCGGCACCGTGCGCGAGCTCATCTCCCGCAACCTCATGCGTCTGCAGGCCGAAGGCCTCATCGAGGTCGACGCGCGCCGCATCCTCGTCAAGGACATGACCGGACTCAGCGCCCTGCTCGAAGCCTCATCCTGACAATTTCTTCACTTCGTGACAAAAGTTACTGTGACGTCATGAGCGCGGGTCTAGGGTGAGATTGGAGCAACCACCATGTGCCTCGCTCATCAACCCATCCGTGAAATCGTCGCCGCCCTGCCCACCTCGCTCGCTGTCTTTGAACGGTTTGACATCGACCTCTGCGCCATGGGCGACCACACCCTTGCCGATGCCTGTGCTGCACTCAGCCTGTCACTCGATCAGCTCGAAGAAAAGCTCGCCGCGCATCTGCCGGCCGAATCTGCTGCCGACCCGGCCACGCTCACGCCCATGCAGCTCATCCAGCGCATCGTCCGCGTCCATCATCGGCGCATTCGCCAGGACCTGCCCGCCCTCTGCCGCATGGCCGAGCGGTTGGAGGCAAAGCATACCGGCACATTCTTCCAGACCGCCGCGCTCGCCGGCATGCTGCGCGATCTGCATACCGGTCTGCTGGCGCACATCGATGCCGAAGAACAGATTCTCTTTCCGCTCATCGCGCAACATGCAGAGGATACGCCGCAGTTCGCCACACTCGGCCCAGCCCGCTCGATCAGCCACAATCTCCGGCGCATCCATCAGGACCACGAAGCCGCGACACAGACGATGGACGGCCTGCGCGAACGCACCAACAGCTTCACGCCGCCGCACTCCGCTTGTGCCACGCACCGCGCGCTCTTCAGCGGGCTAGCGAGCTTCGAGCAGGATCTGCGCAGCCATCTGCATCTCGAAGACGACATCCTCTTTCCGCGCGCGCTGCATCTCAACGCCGCCGGAGGCGCAGCATGAACACCGCATCCACGGCCGCAAATCCATTCGTCCTCGCGCCCAACCCCGACCAGGCCGCCATCCTCACCCGCGAACGGCAGAAGAGTTACATGCTCCGCGCCTGGATCGCCAGCGGCCTCTTCTTCATGGCGCTGCCCGGCACACTGCTCGGCTTCTCCAGCCTCATCTCTATCAGCACCCATCACGACCTCGGCGCGTTGCCCGCCGCGTGGATGCAGGGCCACGGTCACGCGCAGGTCTTCGGCTGGATCGGCAGCTTCGTACTCGGCATCGGCTTCTACTCGCAGCCGCTCGGCAAGCGCTCGCCGGTGCGTCTGCCCTTGACGTGCTTCTTGCTATGGACCTCCGGCGTATTGCTGCGCTGGCTCGCAAATGTCTATCTCTGGCACTGGCGCGGGCTGTTGCCCATCTCCGCCACGTTTGAGCTCGCTGCCGTTTTGCTCTTCCTCCGCGCGGCCTCGCGGCACAAGCTGCCCACACCCGCGAGCCAGACCGGCACCCAGCCCAAGGCAAAGCCGCGCATGGAAGAGTGGATGATTCTTGTCCTGTTCAGCTCGGCAGGCCTCGCCGCTGCAGTGCTCTTCAACTTCGTCGAGTGCATCCGGCTCGCTCGCGGCGCCATCGATCCTGCATTTCCCCATGGGCTCGATCAGCGGTATCTGATTCTTCTCGGCTGGGGATTTCTCGCGCCCGTCGTCTGGGGATTCTCTGCGCGCTGGCTGCCCACCTTCCTCAACCTGCCGCATCCTCACGCACGTTTGTTGCAACTGGCCATGACGCTCGACATCGCAGGAGTGCTCTTCGGCGTTGGCGGATGGCCGCGCATTGCAACACCTCTCGTTCTGGCTGCCGCTCTCGCTGTCGTCGCCGCGCTTCAGCTTGCGCAAAGGCCGCTCGGCCCGGCCAAGGTTCTCGGCATACACCCCAGCTTCCCCGTCTTCATCCGCCTGGCCTACCTCTGGCTGCTCATCGCAGCCGCGATGGGTGTGCTGGCCGCAAGCGCAGACATCCACGGCGGCATCTGGGGCGCCTCGCGCCACGCGCTCACCGTGGGCTTCGCCGCCACCATGGTCTTCTCCATCGGTCCGCGCATCCTGCCGCACTTCACCGGCATCCGCGACCTCTACAGCAAGCAGCTCATGCTCCTCAGCCTGCTCCTCATCCAAACCGGCTGCACCCTGCGCGTCACCTCCGAGCCGCTCGCCTATGAGGGCGTCACAGCCTTCGCTTGGAAGACATTGCCTGTCTCCGGCGTCTTCGAGCTCGCCGGCGTGCTCGTCTTCGGAGCCAACATCGCGCACACAATGCTGCGCGGCCGCTCTGCCTTCCAGATTCAAAATATATCGTAATACGATAGAGTCGTGATACGATATACGTGTGGAGAAAACGAAGCAGAAGTCAAGCGCTCTCTCTGCAGCACGACAGCCCGCTCCGCGCCGGTCTGCAGCAACTTCCGTAGACCTCGGCCAGTTGCGCCGCCTGGCCGAGTTCCGCTACCAGTTGCGCCGCTTCCTCCACTTCAGTCAGGCCGCGGCTGAAGAAGCCGGCATCCCCCACCAGCAGTACCAGCTTTTGCAGTGCGTGCGCGGCATCCCGCCGGGCGTCGAGCCCACCATCGCCAATGTCGCCGCGCGCATGTTCCTGCGCCACAACAGCGCCGTCGAGCTCGTTGACCGCGCCATTCGCCAGAACCTGCTCCTGCGCGAACACGACGCAGCCGACCATCGCCGCATCCTGTTGCGCGTCACTCCGCGCGGCGAGCGGCTCATCGCCTCGCTCGCCGGCCATCACATGAGCGAGCTCCGCCAGTCCGGCCCTCAGCTTGTACGCGCGCTTCGCCACGTTCTGGACAGCAACCGCGCCGCGCTCTCATCCCCATCCACCAGGCAGACCCGCACGTGACCCACGCACAACATACTTCCCCTTCGCCCCGGCGCGACTTCACTGCAACGCCGCGCATGCTTCTCCTCAGCCTCCTCGGCGTCGTCCTTGGCATCGCCGGAGCCGTGCTCGCCTGGCTCCTGCTTCACCTCATCTACGTCGCAACAAACCTCTTCTACTACCAGCGGTTCGACTGGAACTTCGCCTCACCCGCGCTCAACCATCTCGGCTGGTTCGCCGCGCTTGTTCCCGTCGCGGGAGGCCTCATCATCGGCATCATGGCGCGCTTCGGTTCTGACAAGATTCGCGGCCACGGCATGCCCGAGGCAATCGAGGCGATCCTCATGCAGGGCGCGCGCATCCATCCCAGGGTCGCCATCTTCAAGCCGCTCTCCGCGGCCATCGCCATTGGTTCGGGCGGCCCTTTCGGCGCAGAGGGGCCCATTATCATGACGGCCGGATCCGTGGGCTCGCTGCTCGGCCAGCTCTTCCGTCTCACGGATGCTGAGCGAACCACCATGCTGGTCGCAGGCGCCGCCGCTGGCATGGCCGGCGTCTTCTCCACACCGCTTTCTGCCGTGCTTCTTGCCGTCGAGCTGCTCCTCTTCGAGTGGCGGCCGCGCTCTTTTGTTCCCGTCGCGATGGCTGCCACGGTCGCCGGCGTCATGCGCCGCTTCTTTCTGAGCGCTGACCCGCTTTTCCCGATGCAGCCCCTCACCCATCCCGTCCAGCCGTCCGCACTCGTCGCCGCTCTCGCCCTCGGCCTGGTCGCCGGAATCCTCGCCATCGCCCTCAGCCGCGCGGTCTACGCCAGCGAAGATCTCTTCGAAAATCACCTGCCCGTTCATTGGATGTGGTGGCCGGCCATCGGCGGCGTCGTGATCGGCATCGGCGGCCTCATCTTTCCCCGCGCCCTCGGCACCGGCTACGACGTCATCGGCGCGCTTGTAAGTGGCAACTCCGCGTTGAACCTGATCCTCGGCGTCCTTATCGTCAAAAGCATCATCTGGTCCTTCTCGCTGGGCTCCGGCACCTCCGGCGGCATTCTCGCGCCGCTGCTCATGATCGGCGGTGCGCTTGGCGCGCTCTTTGCACCGGTGTTGCCCACGCTGCAACCCGGCGCGTGGCCGCTCGTGGCGATGGCAGCAGTGCTCTCCGGCTCCATCGGATGCCCCCTCACCGCCGCTGTTCTCAGCATGGAGCTCACCCACAACTATGGGCTGCTCCTACCCATTCTCGCCGCCTCCGTCACCGCGCACGCCTGCACGGTTCTATTGCAAAAGCGCTCCATCCTCACCGAGCGCATCAGCCGCCGCGGCCACCATCTCAGCCGCGAGTACGGCGTCGATCCGCTTGAGACCATGGCCGTCGCGCACATCATGCGCACCGGCATCGTCGCCCTTCCCGCGGATAGCAGCGTCGCCGATGTGCGCGGCTGGATCGCCGGCAGGCACTCCCGCGGTGAGCGGCGCGGCCAGCGCCTCTATCCTCTCGTCGACACACAGGACAAGCTCGTCGGCGTTATCACGCGCCATCACCTTGAGTCTCTGGCCGCCTCCAGCGCCCCGGCGGCGGATCCCGTTCCATCCGCCGAGCCGCATGTGGCCTACCCGGAGATGACTCTTCGCGAACTTGCTGAGGACATGGCTACGGCCCACCTCTCCACCATGCCCGTTGTCGATTACCTCTCCGGCAAACTCCTCGGCCTCGTCACCGTCGAAGATATTCTCCAGGCGCGCACCCGTTCGTTCGAGCGTGAAACCCGCATGGAACGCGTCCGCAGCTTCCGTCTGCCGCTGATGCGCTTCCGCGCGTCACGCAGTTAGCCCGCGGTGGCGCCAGCCAACTCATCGCAGCTCCGTTGCCGCCGCTCTGCGCACCGCTCTGCGCTTGATCAGCAGAAAGAACACCGGCACCAGAATCAAAACATGAATCGTGGACGTAATCATCCCGCCTACTATCGGTGTTGCAATCGGCTTCATCACGTCCGACCCGATCCCGGTCTCCCACAAAATCGGCGCCAGGCTCAGAATGACCGCCGTCACTGTCATCAGCTTCGGCCGCAGCCGCTGCACCGCTCCGTCGATCACCGCCTGCTCCAGCGCCTCCTCCGTCATCGCCTCGCCGGTGGACATGCGGCTTTCATAGGCCTCATGCAGATACACCACCATCACCACTCCGGTCTCCACGGCAATTCCAAACAGCGCGATGTAGCCCACCCATACCGCCACGCTGAAGTTGTAGCCCAGCAACCATTGCAGCAGCAGACCGCCTGACATCGCGTAGACCGTGGGAAAAATCAGCACCGCCGCCTCCACCACTGACTTGAAGACCAGATACAGCAGCAGAAAGATCACAAAGAACACCACCGGCAGAATCATCTCCAGCCGTTTCTTCGCTCGCAGTTGAAACTCGTATTCACCGGCCCACCTCCACGTGTACCCTGCCGGCAGCGCAACGTTCTGGCGCAGCAACTTGTTCGCGCGGTCCACATAACCGCCATAGTTGCTGCCCTTCAGATTCAGATATACATACCCCGTCAGCGCGCCGTCCTCATCGCGAATCATCGCCGGCCCGCGCGAGAAGTACACCCGCGCCACCTCGCCCACGGGAATCTGTTCGCCTGTTGGCGTAGGAATCAGCGCAGCAGATAGGTCTTCCGGATGATCGCGAAAGTCTCGCTGGTAGCGCACCGCAATCGGAAACCGCTCGCGACCTTCTACATTCTCGGCAATGTCCGCGCCGCCGATCTCCGACGTAATCACCCGCTGCACATCGGCCACCGTCAACCCGTATCGGGCCGCCTCCGCCCGGTTCACCTCCACGTTAAGGTAGAACCCCTGCGAAACCCGCTCCGCAAAGGCCGACGTCGTCTCCGGCATCGAGGAGAGAACCTGCTGTATCCGCGCGCCAATGTCTTCAATCCGCGCCAGGTCCGGCCCTTGAATCTTGATGCCCATCGCTGTCTTGACGCCTGTCAGTTCCATGTCCAGCCGGTTCTCCACCGGCATCGTCCAGGTGTTCGTCAGCCCCGGAAACTGCAGCTTCTCATCCATCGCGCGAATCAGCTTTTCATACGTCATGCCGGGTCGCCACGCACTGCGCGGCTTCAGCATGATTGTCGTGTCATACATGTCCAGCGGCGCATTGTCCGTCGCGCTGTCTGACCGGCCCACAGTGCCAAACACCGTCTCCACCTCAGGAAAGGAGCGGATGATCCGGTCCTGCTCCTGCATCAAAGACACCGCCTGCGTAATTGAAATGCCCGGCAGCGCACTGGGCATATACAGCGATGAACCCTCATACAGCGCAGGCATGAACTGGCTTCCGAGCCTGAAGTAGAGCGGCGCCGTCACTGCCAGAAAGAGAACATTCAGCACGATCACCACCTTCCAGTGGCGCAGACACCAGCGCAGCACAGGCAGGTAGGCGGCCTGCGATATTCGCGCCGCCGGATTCTTCGCCTCAGGGCGCAGTTTGCCGCGCAGACACAGCGGCATCAGCGCGGGCACCAACGTAATCGAGAGCAGAGACGAGAAGATCAGCGCCAGCGTCTTGGTCCACGCCAGCGGCCGGAACATCCTTCCTTCCTGCGCCTCCAGCAGAAACACCGGCAGAAACGACACTACGATAATCATCAGCGAATAGAACAGCGCCGGCCCCACCTGCTGTGCCGCACTCACCAGAATGTCGCGACGCTCTTCGCTCCCCAGGACATGCGCGCGCTCGGCTAGTTTGCGATAGCCGTTCTCCACCATCACGATTGCCGCGTCGATCAGCACGCCGATCGCCAGTGCCAGTCCGCCCAGCGACATGATGTTCGAGCTCACATGCAGCAGGTACATTGGAATGAACGCCGCCAGCACCGCAATCGGCACCGTGAGAATCGGCACCAGTGCCGAACGAAAGTGGAACAGAAAAACAATGCATACAAAGCTGACGATGATGGCCTCGGCAATCAGGTCGCGCTTCAGTGTATGAATGGACTGATTGATCAGCCACGATCGGTCATAGCCCGTCACAATCTCCACGCCCGCCGGCAGCGCGGGCGCAATCTCGCGCAGCCGCGCCTTCACCCCTTCAATCACGTTCAGCGCATTCATGCCGTAGCGCATGACGACAATGCCGCCCACCGCTTCGCCTTCGCCCTGCCAGTCCGCCGCACCGCGCCGCTCGTCGGGGCCAAAGGATACGGTGCCCAGATCGCGCACCAGCACCGGTGTCCCGTTCTTCGTTGCTACCGGTACGCTCTCCAGGTCTGAGAGCGACTTCAAGTAGCCCAGCCCGCGAATCATGTACTCGGCGCCGCTCATCTCCAGCACATCGCCGCCCACTTCGTTCGTGCTCTGCCGCACGCGGTCAATCACCGTCGCCGCGGAGATGCCATACGAGAACAGCTTGTTCGGATCGAGATTGACCTGGTACTGGCGCGCAAATCCGCCGATGCTCGCCACCTCCGCCACGCCCGGCACCGTCTCCAGTTGATACCGAAGATACCAGTCCTGCAGCGCACGCAGATCGGCCAGGCTGTGCCTGTGCGTGCGGTCCACCACTGCGTACTCATACACCCATCCCGCGCCCGTAGCATCCGGACCAATCGCCGGATGCACCTGCGGCGGCAGCTTGCCCGCAATCTGCTCGATATACTCAATGACTCGCGACCGCGCCCAATACAGGTCCGTTCCATCCTCGAAGACCACGAACACATACGAGTCGCCAAACATCGTCTGCGCACGAACATTCTTCACCTTCGGAGCAGACAGCAGCGCGGTCACAATCGGATAGGTCACCTGGTCTTCAATCACACTCGGCGGCTCGCCCGCCCACCCCGTGTGAATGATCACCTGCACGTCGCTGATATCCGGCAGCGCGTCCAGCGGCACATGTTGCAGGCTCCAGATCCCCGCCAGAACCAGCAGAATCGCGCCCGTGAACACCAGAAAGGGATTCCGTGCGCACCACGAGATGGTTCGTGCAATCATCACATCCCTCCTTCTGCGCTCACGCTTAGTTGCTTGACCGCGACGTTCTGCCCGCCGCGCTGCACGGTGACAGACACCTCCCACGTGCCGCCCGTATCCAGTTGCAGCGGCCCCTCGTACTGCCCATTGCCCTTTTCATGCAGCGCTGCCGGCACGCGTACAGCCGCCATGCCCATCGCGGGCATCGCCGGCATAAAGAACACCACCGACACCTGCGCGCCTGTTACCGGCTTTCCATCCGGGCCGGTCAGCGCCACGCGCAGCGTGTTCACGCCTTTGCGTGCCGGCGAGGGGTCCGTTGTCAGCGCAACCTGGATCGCCTCCTCCGGTTGTGCGGTGGCCGCCGCCGGTTGCGCGGTCGCAGGTGCACCGCCAAACGCCGACTGCAGTTGCGCCTCGGAGTCCACCAGGAAGTTCGCTGAGCTCACCACTCTCTCGCCTTCTTTTAGCCCCCTCAGAATCACCACCGTATCGTCCAGTTGCGGCCCGGTCTGGATCGTGCGCGGCTCCAGGTTTCCGCCGCCGTGATCCACAAATGCAATCGCCCGCGAGCCCGCCTCCAGCACCGCCGAAGCAGGAATCACAAGCTGCCGGCCCAGCGGCACTGCGATCGCCGCTTTCACATACATCCCCGGCTTCAACACCACGCCGGGATTGGCAAACACCAGCCGCACCCGCACCGTGCGCGTCGTCATATCCACCTGGGGAAGAATCTGGTCGATGTGCCCATGAAACGTGCGTCCCGGATACGCGTCTACCGTCACTTGCGCGGCATCGCCCGGCTTGAGCCGGCCCACATCCGTCTGGAAAACGTTGGCGTACACCCACACCGTGGAGAGATCCGCCACCGTGTACAGCTTCGTCTCCGGCTGGACGTACGCATTCGGCAGCGCATTGCGTTCCACAATGTAGCCTGACACCGGCGAAGACACCACCATGTCGTGTTCTGCCTTGCCGCTCGTCTCCAGCGCGGCAATCTGCTCCTGCGAAACGCCAAACTGCCGCAGCCGCTCCTCGGCTGACTTCAGCAGCCAGCCGCCCTCCTGCGCGGCCATGCCGTGCGCATCGTGCGCAAAGGCCTGCTCGTTCTGCCGCGCCAGCAGCAGCTCCTGCTCGCCGCTCACCAGGTCGGGGCTATACACCGTGAACAGCCGCTGCCCCTTGCGCACATACTGGTAGTTCGCATTCGCCCATACCGTCTGAATCCATCCCGCAAAGCGTGTCTGCACATACGCCAGCCGTTCCTCGTCAATGTCCACGTTGCCCGGCACAGTCAGGTCCTGGGTCACGTTCTTCATCGCAACCGTAGCCATCGTCACCCCGATCTGCTGCAGCCGCTGCGGAGACAGTTGCACTGGAGTGAGCGGCGGCTCGTCCGCCGGCATCGCGCCGCTCTGCTTCATCGGCGCCTGCTGCGACTGCGGCATTTGCGTCACCGCCGGTCCGCGCGCGATCACAGGATCTTCCTCCGCGTCCTTCATGCCCGCGTGGCCTCTTACAAAGAGCACATATCCCAGCGCCGCAGCCAGCCCCGCGCATACCGTCAATAGTGAAGCAAGAGCAATCTGATAGGAACGCGTCTTCACGGTTTCACCTCCGTCGTCTGTGTACTGGTTGCATCCAGTGTTGTGCCCGCGGCCAGTTCAAGGTCCGCCATCCGCGCATCGAAATCCGCCTCCGACTGTAGCCACGCCAGATCGATATCGATCAGCGTCATCTGGCTATCCAGCAGATCCAGAAAATCTGTCTTGTCGTTCTCATACGCAATCACGCTGGACTCAAGCGTCGCCTCCGCCTGCGGCCGCAGCTCATCATGGTAGAGATGCGCCATCCGCTGCGCCGCCTGCGCCTGCACACGCGCCTCCTGGATCTGTCCGAAGGCCATATTGCGCAGCGCATCCAGCTCCGCATCCTGCTCCGTCGCGCGCGCCGTCGATTCGGCAATCTCCGCATCGTGCTTGTGCCGGTTCAGCCATGGCAGATTCATCGAGCCCTCCACCATGTAGTTGTTGCGAAAGCTGCTGCCCGGCGCCATCAGCATGTACCCGCCGGAGACTGTAAAGTCCGGCGCGTAGGCCTTCTTCGCCAGCGCCTGCTCTTTACGGCTCCGCTCCGCGGCCTCGCGCAGCGCCGCAAGATCGGGCCGCGCCTCCACCGCCGCAGCCTCCAGCTTCTCAACCGCTGGCAGTGGAGCAAGCACGGCAAGGTCGCCGCTCACGCTCAGCGGAGCAGACGGTTCGCGACGCAGCAGCGTATTCAGCTCCGCCCGCGCAAGGTCCGCATCTTGCTCAAAGCGGATCATGTGCTCAGTAAGCCGCGTCAGCGCCACCTCGGCCTTCAGCATGTCCTGCTGTGGCACCTTGCCCACCGCATACTTGATGCGGGCCGCCGCAATCGCCTGTCGCGCAATGCCTACATGCTGATCGTGAATCTTCAGCTCATCCTCGGCGCGCAGCAGGTCGTCGAAGGCTTTGTGCGCGCGCACCCGCACCTCCAGCCGCACCTGCTCCAGATCCGCCTTCATCTCAGCCGCGTCAAGCTCGGCTACGTTGGTCCGTAGCGCGCGCTTGCCTGCGCCGGGAAACGTCTGGCTGATGCTGAACATGTTCTGCGCCTGGTTATAGTCCCACGGCTTTTCGAGTGGTACACTCCATCCGCGATACATCGCCGACGGATCGTCCAGCGCGCCCGCCGTGGGCACATGTGCCTGCGCCGCGGCCAGCTTGCGCGCCGCCACTTCGATCTCCGGATTTACAGCCAGCGCGATGCGCTCCACTTCATCCAGCGTCAGCGCCTGCGTCGTCTCCGCCTGCGCGGGATGATCCTGAAGCAGCGCGGCGAAGCCGGCCAGCCCGTCGCGCGGCCCAGGCGTCTCCGCATAGGCGACGCACCATGGCGCAGCCAATGCCAGCGCGAAAATACTGCACAGAAAGCTTTTCATTGTTCCTCCATAAGGATCCATTCCGCCCGGCAACGCGCGCGCACGCCGCGCTGAAAGCACGGCCCGGCGCACACCGCGCCCTTGGCTCAGACCAAAATTGGAGGAAGGCTAGATGCGAAGAAAGGAACTGCCGCTTGGAGAGATAAGCGGCGGAGGTGTCTCAAACAGGCTTCCGCGCACCGGCCCGCGGGTTCTGGTTGGCAGCGTCAGATCAGAGTGCGGCAGCAGCGCAGCTCGCTCCGTGTGCTCAAGCGTGTAGGGAACAACAGGCGTGAGCGAGGCATCCTGCCGGTTGACCTGGCAGCATGCGCTGCCCGCCATCCCCGGCATCGAGTCGCACTCATTTGCCATCGCGCGGCAGCACGCGGGTTGGCGCGCGGGCTGGGCCAGCAGCAGGCACAGCGAAACCGGCATCGCGGTCCATAGCACCACCGCTGCCAGCATCCACATCGCGCCTTTTCTGCACCAGCTCATCGCGTTTCTTCCCCGTATGCTTAGACTCTATCACTATTGCTTGCGTCGCTGTGACACCAGTCACAAGATACAGTGGTGCGAGCACTTAGCTTTTTCACTCCGGGTCGTCGGCACATGCCGCAGCACGCGACACAGCGCGAATCTCGCTTTCCGGCAGCACCACAGGCTTTTGCGGCGCATACGGCTCCGCGCCTACCTCACCGCGATGACACATGCCGCAGCTTACCGCAACGCCCGATCCATGCACCTTTGCGACAAAGCTGGTATTCATCTGGTCCATCATCGTGTACATCATGCGCGAGACCTGCTTCATGTCCTTCTGGTCGTCGGCATAGTTCAGCGCAGGACGGCCATCCGCACCCATCCGCGTGCGGTCCACCGTGTGGCACGCATCGCACTGCGTCCCCAGATCGCGCGACCACTCTTCCATCAGTTCGTGCACCTGCTGACCCGTCATGGTCTTCGCAAGCACCTGCAGATTGGTGGGAGCAGGATATGCGCTTGGCTCGGGTTTGGGCGCGGCGGATTGCACGGCAGGCGCCTGCGCTGCCAGCGTCCACGCGCCGATCGCGATCATCAGAGCCGCCACGGTCCACCACGCATGTGTCTGTCGCACTGTCACCGTCACTCCTCTCGATTTCCTGCATCCACCCAGGTGCGTCGCCAGTGCCCGCGCCAGCCGGATGCCTCTCAAAGCAGCGATGGCCCTGCACTCTTCGCACAAGGCCATCGCCATTCTGTTTCTGCTCAACCCCGGTCTAGAAGATATACCGGATCAGCAGGTATGACGTGTCGTTGTCAGCGGCATTGCGGCCGCTGCCATCGTAGTTGGTGTTGCCGCCGTTGAAGCGGTTATAGCCGTTGTACTGGAAGGAGATGTCGACGTTCTGCAGCGGCCAGTAGGAGAAGTTGCCCGAGAAGCCCTCGCTTCTGGGACTGCCATTCGCACTGCCCGAGACAGAAGCGGGTGCATACAGCGTGGCATCGGCGGTACCGGAAGTGAGGAACCATCCCACCGCGCCGGAGATGCGGTTGCCGTAGTGATACTCGACGTTCGCGTTGGCGCTGCTGAGGTGATGATTGACAAAGCCGGCGGTCCCAGCTGCGGCGCTGGCATTGAGGTTGGAGGTTTCGTGCACATACATCCCGCGAACCGAGAGCACGTCACGGCCGATCGTCCGGTCGTATTCGAAATCAGGGCCGATGTCGGTGTAATCATCCGTCAATCCGCTGACAGCGCCCGGGAAGGAAGACATGTGCATTCCGTACATGCCGGCCTCAAAGACGTTCGTCCGCCCGCTCTCCTGGTAGGCAACTCTCCAGTAAGGTGCAAGTCCGCTGATGTTGTAACTTGCGCCCGTGCCGGCGTTGGGCTGGGGTGATCCCATGTGGTCCGAACGATAGAGAGTTACGTTTCCATACAGGTGGTTGTCCCACATGGTATAGCCGCCGAATCCGGCTACATCCTGCGCGAGCGCTCCCTGAACGATGGCCGAAGCCGCGGGTGTGGGAGCCGAGTCCGGAGCAACAAACGGGTAGCCCCAATTCGGCAAAGTCATCCAGACATCTTCGACCGTCGGATTATTGTTCATCGACAGACCCACAATCAGGTCCTTGTCCTGCACCTTGAACTTCCTTGCATACCGGATATCCGTATTGTCCATGCCGAAATGGTCATCCTGCGCGTTGTACGTCACCTGCAGAAAGCTTCCCAGGTGATCGGACCATGCGCCGGCGAGAAACAGCGAGATGTCCTGCGGAAATTCAAAACTTGCGTTCTGGCTTCCCGGCTGCGCCTTCTTGGTGCTCGTCATCGACGTCTCAAACCATGCGCCCAGAGGCAGCGTCTGAAGCATCTGGAGAGCCGGGCGCTGCTTGTCCGGCGGCGCCGCTGGCACTGTGCTGTTATCCAGCTTTTGGGTATAAGCGAGCAACTTGAACAGGCGTCCCGCGGGATTTAGCTCCGGCGGCGTGTAGTGGCAGCCGCTGCATGCCAGTCCTGTTTGGCGCGCATAGCTCGGCAGAGCCATCGCGCTGCGGGTGGATGTTGCAAGGATGAGTGAAAGCGCGGCAATCCCAACCACGCTCCCGGTTCGTAACGGTAAGTACTTAATCATGATTCCTCCGTAAAAATGAGTGCAATGTAACCAACAATCTGAAACTTCGCTCCGCCGCTTGTGCGCCCGCGCGGTCGCTTCCACGCGGCCTAATGCTTTGCATACACAACCCCGGGCGCCGCATACGGTGGATCGGAGACAAGACGGATGTACGCAATCGCGGCTTGAATCTCTGCTTTGTTCAGCGTCCAGCCGTAAGGCGGCATCAGAGCAGACCGGTTCATCGCCGGGCCGCCGCGCGCAATGATGTTCGCCAGGTCCGCGTCGGAAAATTTGTTATACACATCGCCGCTGGCAAACGAATGCGGCTTTACGGCGAGATTGTCGTAGTTCGATACCTGCTCGGTCGTCGATTCCGAATCGTGGCAGCGCGAACAGTATTTTCCGTTCACCTCGGATCCCACTTCTTCCTGGTACCCGGCGGCATATTCGGCAACCGCGAGCGTGAAAGTCTTCCCGTGCGCATCCTGCGACATTGCCGTTACCTCATACCGGCCGGAGCTGCCTCGGGAATTCACCTTGATCGTGGCTTGTCCATTGTCATCGGTAAGAACCTGCGCCGGATCAACGGCAACGCCGTGCGGCCCGGTCACTGCCACCAGCGCGCCAGGCACCGCGTTGCCCTGATCGTCGTTCACCTGCACCACAAGAGGCTGCGCAAGCAGCGCGCCGGTGAACCCAACCTGCTTGTCGCCGCTCACCACCACGATGGCCGTACCAGCCGCTTTCGCCTTCAGCGCCGGAGCAGCGCCCGGCCGGTGCGCGCATCCGGCACACACCGTGACGGCGAGCATTCCCGCGATCCATGGATTCACTTGCATCACTTTGCCCCCTGTCCGACGCCGGTCTTCTGCGCCATGAGGAATGCTGTCAGCGCACGGGCATCGTCGTCGCTCATGTGCTGGTTGGGCTCGATGGTTCCGGGGCGCATGGCCTGCGGATCCTTCAGGTAGTGGAAGATCCACGCGGCGTTCAGGCGCGCGCCAACCTTGGTTAATGTGGGTCCGATGTATCCCTTGTCTTCGTTGGGATTCACCATGTGGCAGGACTGGCACGCATACTTCGAATAGAAGAGCTGGCGTCCCTTCTCGACCTGTTCGGGCGTGTAGCCAGTCAGCGGCATCTCATCCCGCTGGAATGAGGATGTCTGGTAAACGGTCATCATGTAGTCCGTCAGCGTAGTGCGCTCGGCGTCGGTCAGGTTGAACTTCGGCATGCGCCGGATGAGCGCAGGACGCAGCGTGTTTGGATTCTTGAGGAACTCGTCAAGCCACGGCCGCTGAACCGAAGATCCCTCCCAGCTCAGGTCGGGAGCCATATCGCCGCCGTGACCGTTGATGCGATGGCAACTGAGGCAGTTCAGATTCGTCATGATCTGGCCCGCCTGCCCCGCCGGCTGGTACTTCGTCTCCCGCATTCCGGGAACCTGCAGGCTCAAAGGCAGGCTGTAGCTGCGATCCGTGAGCGAGAGCAGGGCCGTCGTCACCGCCTCCACCTGGCTCGGTGTGAAGTTGTAGCGCGGCATCCGGAACGTCGATCCAAATGACCGCGGCTCCCGGATCTTCTGCGTCAGATACGCCGGCAGACTGTGTTCCATGTCCGGCAGGAAGACAAGCTGAACAACCGGCTTGCTCCCGATGCGGCTGAGGTTGGGTCCAAAGTTATCAGGCTTCGGAACACCTCTGATCTCGTGACAGGAGGCGCAGCCGTACTCCGTCACCAGTTGCTTGCCATGCGCAATCTGCGCTCGCGTCGCCGGCGCCAGGTGAACGTTGGACAGTAGATCAGGATTGCTCTTGCTTTGCACGTAGCCCGCAATCACCTTCAGCTGCGCATCCGTCCAGCGGTACTGCGGCATCGGCGTGGCCGGATCGTACTTCTGCGGATCGCGCATCCAGGCCAGCAGCCACTCCGGCTTCACCTTGGTGCCCACGTTCGTCAGTTCGGGTCCAAGATCTCCGCCCACCAGATTCCCCGCGGCGTTCTGTGTCGCATGGCAGGAGGCGCAGAAGGATTCCCCATAGAGGCTGGCGCCGGCGGCGGGGTCGGGCTCGGGCCCATGTCCCTGCGCTGGCAGCGCGATCTGGTCGCCCGGCTGCGGCACGCTGTTGGCAATCAGGAACGCCGAGATGTCACTCGCATCCGCATCGCTCAGCCCAAAATTGGGCATCGTCGCCGACGGCGAATAACTCGTCGGATCCTTGAGCCACGCATAGATCCATTCGCGCGTGGTCTTGTCGGCAATGTGCGAAAGCGGTGGCGGATTATCGGTTGCTTCCAGCTTGGTGCCATCGGGCAGGCTGATGGAGTGACAGCTCACGCATCCGTAGCGCGAGAGCATCACACGCCCTCGATTCAGCTTCGGCGTGCCTTCCAGCGGCCCCTGGTGGCATTGTCCGCACGAAGACTCCATGTAGCGCGCCGGCAGAATCGGCTCTTCGCCGGCCATCTTGCTGTGGTGCGCCTCGTTCACCGTTGTCGCCGCGCCCTGGCCGCGATGGCAGATAACGCAGCCGAACTCGGTCAGCTTGTGCGGCATCACCGGATGGGCGCGAAACGGCTGCTCCTTCACATCGGCAAGGCTCGCCTCGGTCAGCCCCACATGGCACGTCTCGCAGCGATCCACCACGTCCAGTTGCGGAATCCAGATCTGATGAATCCCGCCCTCGAAGTGACGGCGCAGCGTCACCGCATCGCCGCGATTGCGGATGAAGTTCAGGTACTGCCGCTGATAGCCGTGCCACTCGCTGAAGTAATCCTTCGCGGGCGCAACGGTCAGCAGCAGCAGCACAATCACGCTGACAATTCCGAACATGCGGAACGGATCGCGCACGAAAGCCTTGAAGG
>JAKBHH010000133.1 GCA_021836865.1 Acidobacteriota bacterium | reverse complement strand
GTAATACCGATGGTGCCGGTCGTGCCGTCCAGCACAATCCACTCATGCTCTTTGGTGTAGCGATAATTCGTGGGATAAGCCATTGCCGGAGTCTTCTCCTCGGGTTGAAAGATAGCGAAACCTTAGTGTACGACCATCGCCCGGTTCGCACCGTGAGGAAAAACACCCCCCTTGCGCGGCATCAAACTCCAGCCGACGGGCTACTTGCCCGGCCCAAACCCGGCGTAAGGCTGCAGCGGTGTCAGGGCAAGTATCTCCAGCATTCCGGCAGCAAACATCGGCAGACTCCCCAGCGCCTCGCGCACCTCGGCCTCGCTCGCCGCCTCCCACAAAATTGCCGCGCCGGGAATATCTCCGCGCATCCAGATCTGGCGCAGAATGCCGGATGCATAAAGCTCCCTGGCGCGCTGCGTCTCGCGAACAGCCAGCTCTCCGGTAAAGGCTTCCGGCGGAAATTCCTCCGTCCGGCGGCGGGACAACGAAAGAAATTGCATGAAGAAATTTTACCCGCGTCAGCAAACATCCGGCCTGCAGGCCACGCTCTCGCTCCTACTTCGCAAAGAACTCCCCACGCCCACCGTGCGCCCACGGATCGTAATGCTTCGCAAAGTTGGCGCGCCTCTGTGTCGAAGGGTGGCTATACAGCCAGAACTCAATCACCGGGTTTGGATTCGGGTCTTCCAGCCATGCCTCGCCGAGCGCGTTGAAGGCGGCCACGGCCGTCTCTTGCGGATCAGGCACAATCCCATGAATCGCTTCCTGCCCGTACACATCCGCCTCATGCTCAATCGAACGACTCAACATGTTGCCCGCGGGCTCCAGCACAAATCCCGCCACTGAAACGGAAAACAGCAGCACCACAAATCCCGCACGTCCGGCCAGTCCATCCACGCCCCAGCGCGCGCCAAATCTCCCTGCCATCCATTCCGCAAACCGCGCACAGGCCCAGAACAGGAAAAACAGAAACACCGCCCCGACTCCCAGCATCTTCGCAATGTGGTGCAGCACATAGTGGCCGCTTTCATGCGCAAAGATGAACAAAATCTCGTCGTTCGGCAGGCGGTCCGCTGTGGTATCCCACACCACTACGCGTTTGCTCGCGCCCAGCCCGCTCACATACGCATTCAGTCCGTTAGTCTTCGGGCTGGCCTTCATCAGATACATGCGCTCGGGCGGAATCTCCGTTCCTGTGCGCGCCACCACCTTTTCCAGCTGCACAGCCAGCGCCGGATCGCTCCTGGCCAGCGGTTCAAACGTGTCAAAGATCGGCTCCAGAAGCGGCGATGCAAATGTTCCCATCGCCATCAGCGGAACCGCGACGATCCAGGCGCCCAGCCAGTAGCGGCGCGGCCACTGGCGCACAACCCAGTTGAAGAGCAGCAGCACCGGCACACCGATCGCAAGCGACAGGCCGAGCCCCTTGCTCAGGTCGCCGAGCCAGCTCGGCCAGCTCTGCACACTGATGCCAAACCGATGGCTCACATGCTCGGCAAACCACGCCAGCGGCAGGTCAGCCAGCTCCGTCGCCATTAAAAAAAGCGCAAAGAAGATCAGCCCCTGCACCGAGCGGCGACGGCTCACGCTTGCCGTCCATGCCTCCACCCGTGCCGCAGCGCGCGTTGCCAGCAGCAGCCACAGCACGGCCAGACCCCACAGGGATCCGACAATCGCCAGGATGTCGCGAATCCGGCTCAGCGCGATGGCCTTGGCCAGTTTTTCCGGCGGAAGCGCATAAGCCTGCCGCGCAGAGGACAGCGTCGCTTGCGATTGCGTGGTCACCGGCGCATGCGCCGGCCCAGGTGCGGAAACTTGCCCACCCGCCCGGACCGTTATCAGCACGCAAAAAAACAGCGGCACAATCAGGCAAAGCAAGCATCGGCGAGGAATCTGCATTGGACATCCTCCTCGGGTACAGGCCATTCTGAGACAATCGAGCTTGTACGCGTTTGTGCCCGATTGTATCCAACCCTATGCCATACTGCGCTGTTCCCGCTCACCGGTCCTTCGCCCGCCCAGTCTTTACTGCCGGGCTCTTTGTGCTCGCGGCCATGCTCGCCCCCACCGCCAGGGCGCAGCAGTCGACCGTACTGCTTGATGCCATGACCACTGAG
Organism: Acidobacteriota bacterium; assembly: GCA_021836865.1. Taxonomy (GTDB): domain Bacteria; phylum Acidobacteriota; class Terriglobia; order Terriglobales; family Acidobacteriaceae; genus Telmatobacter. Next base: position 7,238 of record JAKBHH010000133.1, on the reverse strand, counting down.
CTGCACCGCGCCTTCACTTCACTCGGGAGGCAGGGTCCCACCGCCCAGGAACCGGACAGGCAACTGCCGCCCTATTTCCTCAGCTACTCCGTGGCGGATGCCTCCCTCGTTTCCGTGCGGGCGCAATATGGAGCCCTGGTTGGCAGTTCGGAAAGCCGGATCCGCACCGCCGACGTACAGCTCCGTCTGGGCGCCCCGGAGCTCGACAACACCCATGGCGACCATCGCGAGTCCGCAGTCAATACCATTCAGTTACCCCTCACAGACGACCACGAGGCCATCGCCCGCTCGCTCTGGCTCGCCACCAACACCGGCTACGGCAATGCCATTGACAACTACCTCCGCGTCAAAACAGAGGCACAGGTCCGCGCCAGGGAAGAAGACTCTTCGCCCGACTTCAGCAAGCAGGCTCCGCAGGTGGCCATCGGCAAGCCAGCGCCGCCCGTCGTGGTCGATCGTGCCGCATGGGGACAGCGCATCAGCGCCCTCTCGCGCATCTTCCGCCAGTATCCCGATGTCTACCAGAATTTCGTCTCGCTCAGCGTGGAGAACGAGACCGACTACTTCGTATCGTCTGAAGGTTCACGCATCGTCGAGCCGCATCTGCAGGCCCGTGTCGTTGTCCTCGCCGTTACCCGTGCCGACGATGGCATGGACCTCTTCCGCGATCAGACCTTTGAGGCGGAGACAGCCGACGGGCTCCCCAGCCAGCCCGCCATGGAAGCAGCCGTAAACGCTCTTGGCAGCAGCCTTGAAGCCCTGCGGCACGCCCCCGTCACCCAGCCCTTCGACGGTCCCGCCATTCTCTCCGGCCGCGCCGCCGCCGTCTTCTTTCATGAGGTGCTCGGTCACCGCCTTGAAGGTCAGCGCCAGCGCGGCGACGAGGAGGGTCAGACCTTCACCAAAGACATCGGCAAGGATGTGCTGCCCAGCTTTCTCTCCGTCGCCGACGATCCCACCCGCACCACCTTTAACCACTCCTGGCTCAGCGGCAGCTATACGTACGACGACGAAGGCCAGAAAGCCCAGCGCGTCGAACTCATCCAGGACGGTGTGTTGAAGGGCTTTCTCATGTCCCGCCAGCCCATCGCCAGCTTCAGCACCTCCAACGGCCACGGCCGCGCTGAAGTGGGTAGAGCGCCCACAGGCCGCCAGGGCAACCTCATCGTCACCTCCACCAAAACCGAACCCGAGGCCGACCTGCGCAACCAACTCATCGAAGAGGCAAAAAAACAGGGCAAGCCCTACGGTCTCTATTTTGAAGACATCTCCTCCGGCTTCGCTGTCACCACCCGCAGCTCGCCGCAGGCCTTCCAGGTCATTCCGCTGGTCGTCTATCGCGTCTACGTCGACGGCCGCCCCGACGAACTCGTCCGCGGCGTCAGCATTGTCGGCACCCCCCTCGCTGCCCTCAAGCGCATCCTCGCCACCGGCAACAAAAGCGAGGTCTTCAACGGCGAGTGCGGCGCAGAATCGGGAACCGTCCCCGTCAGCGCCGTCGCCCCGGCCATGCTGCTCAGCGAAATTGAGACCCAGCGCCAGCCCCAGGGCAACGCTCGCCCGCCCATCCTCCCCATCCCCGGCGCGCCCGCCGTCAAGGAGGCCCAATGAATCCGATGCGCTCCCTTGCTACCCTCGTCGGCATTGCACTCTTTGCAACCTCCCTTTCGGCCGTCGCTCTGCCATCCCGCAAGGACGCGGAAAAAGACCCCGTCCTCAAAGCTATGCTTGAAGAACTCGACCGCAGCATGAGTCAGCTCCAGCTTCCCGGCTTCCAGAAGCCTTTCTTTATCCAATACCGCATCGAGGATGTCGAGGACTTCCAGACCCACGCCTCGTTCGGAGCCTCCCTCAGCTCTGACTTCAACCATGCCCGCGTGGCCCGCGTCACCGTGCGCGTGGGCGACTACAAGATCGACAGCTCGACGTCGCGCGGCGACGGCGTCATCCAGCTTGCCGCCCTCGAAGACGACCCCATTGCCTTGCGCTCCGCGCTCTGGTCCGCCACCGACCAGGCCTATAAGAGCGCCCTCGCGGCCTATGCCAAAAAGCAGGCTGCGCTCAAGCAGGTGCAAACTCCCCCGCAGGCCGACGACCTGAGCCACGAACAGCCAACGCTCACACTCGACCAGCCGATCCGGCTCCACATCGACGAAGCCGCATGGACTGCTCGCGTTGCCCGCTTCAGCGGTCTCTACCGCACGGCGTCATCCCTGGCCGCGCAGCAACGCGACGTGCAATACACGTCGGCGGTCTTCCAGGCCCACGCCGTCACCACCTGGCTGGTCAACAGCGAGGGCTCCATCCTCCGCACTTCCGCGGCAACCTATCAGGAGGGCATCGCAGCCGGCACGCAGGCAGCCGACGGCATGCACCTCGACCGCTCCTATGCCTCCACCGGCCCAACCCTCAAAGACCTCGACTCGCCTGAAGTCTTCGAGAAGCGCATCACTGACCTCATCGCCTCGCTGGGCCAGTTGCGCGCAGCCCCGCTCGTCGAAGACGAATACCACGGCCCCGTCCTGCTCAGCGCAGACGCCAGCACAGACACCTTCCGGGCGCTTGTCGCCCCGGCCGTCGTCGCCACCAGACCGCCGCTAGGCACCGAGGCGCGCACCAACGGGCCCTTCGCCTCCAGCTACCGCACCCGCGTGTTGCCTGACTTTATGGATGTCACAGACGAACCCGGTCTCAAGAGCTATAACGGCATCGGCCTCATTGGCGCCTACTCCGTGGACGATGAAGGCGTGCCCGCGCAGACCGTGCAGCTCATCGCAGGCGGCCGCCTTGAGAATTACCTCATCGGCCGCGAACCCGTGCGCGATTTCCCACGCTCCAACGGCCACGGTCGCGCCGGCATCACCGGCCCGCCGGCTCCGTCCATCGGCGTGCTCAAAATCAGCGCGAACAACGGCCTCAGCGACACCGACCTGCACAGCAAACTGCTCGCCGTTGCTAAAGACGCGGGCCTCAAAAATGTGTATGAAGTGGAAACACTGGGCCCCGGCATGACGCCACGCCTGCTCTACCGCATCGGCCTCGATGGCGTCCGCCAGTTGGTGCGCGGAGCCGAACTCGACGATCTCGACCAGCGTACCCTGCGCTCCAGCGTCCAGGCCGCGGGCAGGGATTTATGGGTGACCAACTACTTCGGCGACATCCCGCAGACCGTGCTGGCCCCGGCTCTGCTGCTCGACGACGTCACCATCCGCCGCGCCAACGAGAAGAACGAGAAGCTGCCTTTCTATCCCCCGCCGGATTGACTTGACCAGCGCCCACCACAGCCCCGCATGAGGGGTCGGCCAGCGATGCGGTCAACCGGGCAAGTTTTTCATGGTCTCTGCAATTTTTTCCCGCCATCTTCCGCGCGCGCGAAATGCCATCTCTCGATCCGTCTTGCACTTACGCAGCGACCCCAAGTGGCATTGCACTTGCTATGTACCGCAGTGAGTCTTGCCCCTTGTCGCGGCACTCTCTCCGGAGGTATTTGAAATGGTTGGTTCTCTTTCTCCTTGGGCAAAGTTCGGCCTTCCCGCCGTCGCAGCCATCGCCGGCATCGGCGGCTACGCCGTTCACGAGCACACCAACGCGCAGAATCTTGCGGCCCAGAACACGCAGATCTCGGCGCAGCTCGGCGCAACCAACTCGCAGATTCAGGCGCTCTCCGCGCAGGTCAGCGCTCTCAGCGCCAGCAATCAGGCCCGCTCAGCGGCGGCAACGGCGCCGTCCGGCGGCTCTGCTCGTCCCGCAGCCGGTCGCCCCCGTGCCGGTTCGCGCGCCTACGACCCGCGCTACAAAAAGCTCCAGTCGCAGCTCGACGCGCAGGGGAAAGCCATCGATCAGACCCGCGCCGACATCGCCAGCACGCAGTCCGATCTGTCCAACACGCGCACCGAGCTCAGCGGCTCCATCGCTCGCACGCACGACGATCTTGTCGCCCTCCAGAAGCGCGGCGAGCGCAACTACTACGAGTTCGACCTCGACAAATCCAAGAATTTCAAGCGAGAGGGCCCCATCGGCATCGCCCTTCGCAAGGCGAACACCCGCAATCAGTATGCCGATCTGCAGCTGATGGTTGAGGACAGCAAGCTCACCCAGAAACACGTGAACCTGTATCAGCCCGCGATGTTCTATCGGCCCGACAGCCCGCAACCCGTCGAGATAGTCATCAACTCCATCTCGAAGAACCACGTCCACGGCTACATCAGCGCACCCAAATATAGCCAGTCTGAGCTCGCGGCCATGTCGACCCCCGCGGCGAACCCCGCGCAGCAGGCCGACGCCAATCCTGCAGGAGCCACTCAGCAGGCAAACGCCGCGCCGCAGCCCTCAACCCGGAAGAAGCTGACACTCTCAAGCAGCGACCAAGTCCAATAAGCAGGCAGCCACTCCCGCGCTGGTGTGAATCGGCGCGGGAGAGAGCAGCCGCAATCCAGGCAAGCCCTCACGTTCAACAGGTGTCTGTTTTTCTCGTCGAGAATGGGATGGTTCGCCGTCCGCGCATCGCGCATCAATCCAGCCGTGTCAGATACGCATCGCCTTCCGTCAACCGCAAATGCCGCGCAATCGCCTCGGCCTCCCGGCGGTCGTCGCCCTCCGGACGAATGCGCACCCAGTAGCTCTTCTCGCCCGGAAAATCGATAACGTGCGACTCGGGATATCTGCGCAGCAGTTGCTTCTTCAGCTTTTCCGCCTCCCGCTCGCTGGAGAGAGCCCCAATCTGTACACACCACCGTCCCCCATGGTCCAGCGGCTTCGGCGAGCGGTACACCTCAATCCGCACCCGCGCCGTTCCGCTCCGGTAGATGCCCACCGCCTTCGCTGAAGCGGGACTAAGGTCGATAATCTTTCCCGGCGAAAACGGCCCGCGGTCATTGATCCGCATCGCCGCGACCTGCCCGGTCTTCAGATTTGTCACCGAAATCAGCGTCCCCATCGGCAGCGTCCGGTTCGCCGCCGTCATCGCATCGTCGTCAAATACTTCGCCGTTCGCGGCCCTGCGCCCTTTGTACGGCGAGCGATACCAGGTCGCATCGCCCTCAAAGGAGTAAATCGGATCGTGCGACGACACATACTGCAGGTCGTCGTCGCTCACCCCGCCATCCGGCATCGGCATCGCCGCAATCCGTCCCGTCTCCGTCGCGGCCGGAGCAGGCGTTGGCGTCACCGGTTCGCTCTGCTGCGCTGTTACCTCCGGCGGTGCCGCCTGTGGAGCCGGCATCCGGGCCGTCTGATGATGCCCGCAGCCCGCAGCCAGGAGAGCCATGCCAAAGACTCCGGCGACCCATGTCCTCCCATCCATCACCCGCGTCTCTACCCGGCTCATCCCGTCATCCTACCTTTGGACCCTTCGTCTGGTCCATGCGGTCGGCCAGCTTCTGCAGGCTCTCCGCCAGCCTCCGCATCGCCGTAATTGACTCGCTGCGCACCTGCGGCACCACCGCGTCGTTCACATAAGCGATGGCATGGCGCAACTCCATCTCAATCAGCTCGATGGCCTCTTCAATACGACGGCCCACTCCGGGGCCGGGCGGGGGGTAGGAACTCATGGCGGACCACCTCAATTTCAGTGTGCGAGGCCTTCCTCCAGTCGTCAACGTGACGGCGGTCTGCATGTGCCCGCCTCGTCAACAGCCTTCCCCATGCGGGAATCCCCCAGCGGGCCGCAGCTTGCGCTCAACTCTTTGTCCGTAATGGGGTTACCTTTCAATCATCTCGCGCGTCATTATGCTGGAGCGGAAGCAGACTTACCCTTTGCAACCGACACCCGCTCTACACCTGCCGTGCCGGACGGCAAGCTTTGCGCTCTGACGTATGATCCAAACCACCTTTGATACTTGGAGGTCCGGTCGATTGCAAAGGAGTCGGCGAAAGAACGACCCGCGGCACAGCGCACCGCCCGGCACGCCTCTCAAACGCTCTCCGCTTCTCCGCCGCGCCGTCCATTGGGCCGCAACCCTGCCGCTGCTCTGCGTGTTCACCATCGCGGCGACCAGCCAATCAGATCTCGCCAAACCCACCGCCACCCCGCTGCCCGAGGCTCCGCAGCCGCACACGCAACCTGCCCAGTTGCCCGCACCCGCGCAACCCTGCCCGGTAAAGCCCGCCGCCAGTCCGGCATCCACACCCGCCCAGGCGGCCGCGCCTCCAGCCTCCGGCGCACCATCCACTTCTCCGCCCTGCACCCCCGCCAAGCCCGTCAACTGGTTTGCCCGCTTTCTCAGCGGCCCTGAAGTCAAACCCCTCACGGCAAAAGAAAAGGCCCGCCTCTCCGTCCGCAACCTCCTCGATCCCTTCAACGCCATCACCATCGTTGGTCAGTCCGGCATCGCCATCGCCTCGGACTCCCACTCCCCCTACGGTCCCGGCATGAAGGGTTTCGGCAGAAACGTCGGCGTCAGCTACACCGAAGATATGACCGGCGAGTTCTTCGGCACCTTTCTCATACCCTCCATCGTCCGCCAGGACCCCCACTACCACCGCATGCCCACTGCCTCCATCCGTCGGCGCGCCTTCCACGCAGCCGCCCAGATCGTTTGGACCCAGGGCGACAATGGCAGAGGGATGTTGAACTACTCCAGCATCCTTGGCTCCGCCATCGACCTTGGAGTCAGCAACCTCTACGTCCCCGGCGAGCAGACCCACCTCTCCGCCGACCTCACCCGCTACTCCATCGGCCTCGCCACCGCGCCCATTGACAACTACATCACCGAGTTCCTGCCCGACGTGGCCCGTCGCATCCACGTCCGCATCGTCCTCGTCCAGCGCATCATCAACCAGGTCGCCACCACTGAGGGCGGCGGCACTCAATGACGTCCCCTTTGCCTAACACATTGCGCATCAATGCTTTTTAGAACATTTCCCGCCGTTTTACGCCCGGCTCGGATCCGCCATTCATCATGCCTTAATCCCCATTCAGTCCCCGTTTCCTCCATTCGCTGTGCCCTCGTTGGATTGACGGGCAGGCGGCGATATTCTCGTACTGACTTTTCAGGTTCCGGCCGGCCCCTAATCCCTGCCGGAACAAGGCCTGACGCAAGACCTTCACAGGCGACCAATTCAAACAAGGAGACAGTTAAAATGTCCAAAGCCATCAAATACGCCGAGAAAGCCGCCGTCTACGCGGCCAAGGGTGCGTGGGTTGTCTATGAGCGGCTGAACCGTATCAGCCCCAACCCGTCCTTCACGCCCAAGTGGAGCGAAAAGCCCCTCCTCAAGAGCTATCAGAAAGAAAAGCC
>JAKBHH010000035.1 GCA_021836865.1 Acidobacteriota bacterium | reverse complement strand
CGTTGGCGATGTTGAACGGAATGACTGCCGTGCCGCCCGCACCCATGGCAACAAATACGCTGGTGTTCGCAGGAGAAATGGCAACCTGCTGCAACGTCGAAGCAGGCAGCGCGACGAATTGCTCCGCGGTTTGGGTCACCAGGCCCGTGGTGGGGCTGATCGGGATGGCAAATACCTGCGAGCCGCCCGAGGCGACGTCCACGATCCAGGAGTTCGTAGCGTCAACCTGCATGCTCACGGCCTGATCGGCAGAGATCGGATTACCGGCGTTGCCCAGCGTGAGCTGACCATTGGAGGCAATTGTGTAGAAAAAAATGCCGCTGATGGTGCTGACGTAAAGGAAGCTGTTGTTCGGTGCGATCACAAGAGAGAGCGGCGTGGCCAGCATCGTATAGGGGCTGCCGGGCAGTGGCGTCAGCACTCCTGCGTTGACGTAGTAGCCTGCAATCTGACTGGTCGCTGCGTTGAGGACATAAAAATTGCCACTCGATGCGGTGGTTGTGGGATTGGTGGTGGTGGTGGGCGGCGCGGTCCAGAAGCCCTTGCAGCCGGCTAGAAGGAGCGGAGCAAGCAGCGCCAGTTGTGCCCACCTGTGGATCTTCATTGCCATTCCTCTGCCTGCCAGGCCACCGACCGAACCGGATCGTCCAGAAACAGACTACAGCCCTTCGCTCGGTATTTCCCCTCTGTAATTAAAAGGACGCTGCCGCGGGGAAATCGCTTGCAGGCAGACTAGCGTGGAAGGCGGTGGCGTGTCGGGATAAAAGAGGCAGGTGCGGCGCTCTAGTTGGGCCGGTTGTTGGAGTTGGAGCGGCGGCGGAAGCGCTCGTCGACAGGCTGGCGGCCCTTGAAGCCTGCTTCTACGGTGTGCCAGTGTTCGATTGCTGTTTCACCCAGGCGCCAGCAGAGCAGAACGACTTCGTCGTCCACGCGGCAGGGAAAGTCGAGCAGGCCGGTGTCGATGTCTTTGACCTGCACGCCGATGGCGTCGATTTCAGCGACAGTCTCGCGCACGCGCTGCAGGTGGGCCTCTAACTCACCGCGCTGTTGCGAAACGCGGGCAGAATCCACGCGCATGCCGCCGGCCAGATAGATGCGCTGGGCCAGCGAAGCAAGACTCGACTCGACTTCTTCGGCGGCCTGCTTGCCTTCAATCGCGCGCTTGAGCAGCGACTCGAGGACAGGCAGCAGCGATTGGGCTTCGTCGAGGGTAAAAGTTTTCATCACTGTCTCTGGTTACTAGGATACGACGGAAGCGGCGCGAAATGGTCCACTTGAAATGCCCCGTTGGTGCTAAAAGAGGCGTTGATGCCGTGGAATTTGAGTGAGGCTCGTGGCGCAGTGGGCGAAAGCCGGGATGCGCAATAAGACCAAGAATTGCCGGGCCTTTTGTGCAGGCTTTCCGTGGGAATGAAGATTTTGGAGGGGGGTGTGCATTTTTTGGATTGACGTGTAAATCATTTGGAATCAATGAGGCTTTGCGAACTCCTGACCGTAAGGCTAGGAAGAGGCGTAAGCAGAGAGGGTAGGGGTGTTCGCGCAGCCGAACGCTCGAAGCCTGAGCGGTGCTTCTCCAACACTGGGATGGACACCGCAGGATTCTGTCTCTTCGACCTTGGAATCAGCTGACTTCAAGCATGCGGTCGAGAGCTACCTTGGCCCACTGTTTTACGCTTTTGCGAACCTGGATGCGGTTGACGACGCGGCCTTCGACGAGGTTTTCAAGCGCCCAGGCCAGATGCTGCGGGCTGATGCGGTACATGGTGGTGCAGAGACAGCCGGTATCGTCGAGCGTGATGACGCGTTTGCCCTGTGCGGCAAAGCGCCGAGCCATGCGGTTGACGAGATGAATCTCGGTGCCGACGGCGAACATGGCGCCGGCGGGCGCCTGCTCGACCAGGGCAATGAGGCGTTCGGTCGAGCCGAGCGCGTCAGCCTTCCGGCAGACCTCCCAGCGGCACTCGGGGTGAACGATGACCTGGATGCCGGGATATCTTGCGCGGACCTGATCGACGTGGCTCGGCAGGAAGCGCTGGTGGACGGCGCAGTGGCCTTTCCAGAGCACGATGCGGCTGGCGGCGATGCTGGCCTGCGTCTGGCCGCCCTGCAGGCCCCACGGGTCCCAAACAACCATCTCATCCAACGGTATGTGCATGGAATGTCCGGTGTTGCGGCCCAGGTGCTGGTCCGGCAGGAAGAGAATGCGCTTTGCTCGCGCGAAGGCCCAGCGAAAAGCCGCGGCGGCGTTGGAAGAGGTGCAGACGAGGCCGCCATGCTCTCCGCAGAAGGCCTTGATGGCGGCGCTGGAGTTCATGTAGGTGATGGGGATGGTGTCGACAGCGAGGCCGAGGCGCTCGATGTTTTCCCAGCAGTCCTCGACCTGGGAGATTTCGGCCATGTCAGCCATGGAGCAGCCGGCGTTGAGGTCGGGCAGAATCACCTGTTGGCCGTCGCGGCCCAGCACATCCGCACTCTCAGCCATGAAGTGTACGCCGCAGAAGACGATGTAGGCGGCATCCGTCTCGGCGGCGGCTTTGGAGAGCTTGTAGCTGTCGCCGGTTAAGTCGGCAAAGCGGACAACTTCGTCGCGCTGGTAGTGATGGCCGAGGAGGATGGTGCTTTTGCCGAGCTGGGCGCGGGCTGCGGCGATGCGGGCGTCCATGGAGTGGTCGGGGAGGGTGAGATAGTGTTCCAGGCTGCACGCGTCGGCAGCCGAGGGCGAGGCTGTTGCCTCTTCGTCGAGGATCAGGTTCACGGTACTCCGCCTTCAGCCCGGAGCATCCTTTCTTGCGCGGATGGCGGGCGGGGATGTTGAAAGCCACGGCCGCAGGGCGGCTCTCAGCCTGCAGCGGGTGAAGATCATCGGGCACCCACGGGGTTGTTGCAGGCCTTCTATCTCAGGATGCGGAGTGCGGAAGTGCGGATGCATTGAAGCCGCACGGACGCAGAGCGCATTCCTGTAACAAAAGTGTAACAAGGGTGCGAGCGTGGTTCAAATGACCTGAGGGTGGGATGCGATTTGGCACCGGAGGGTTTGTGGGGGCAATGCGCGGACAGGTATGATGAGGGTTTATGGGAGCTCCCCTGACAATTGAGACGGCCAATCTTGGAATGGCTGACTCGCTGATTCTGATGGTGCTTGCGCTGGTGGTCTTTGGGCCGCGGCGGCTGCCGCAGATCGGCAAGCAGATCGGCAAGCTGATGTATGAGTTTCGCAAGGCCTCGAACGACTTCAAATATCAGATGGAAGAGGAGCTGCGGAATTCCGAGGAAGCCGAGCGGAGGAAGAAAGAAGAAGAGCGGCAGCGCACACTGACGCTTAGTGCGCCGGAGCAGGCCTCAGTGGCGGCTGACCCGACGCCCGCGGCGGCAAATGAGATTGAGTTGAGCGGATCGAGCGCGCAGCCGGCCGGCGGCGACCTGACGGACCGGAACTCTGCAGAGACCCCTCTGGAAAGTGGGCTGCGTGTTCAGCCGCCTTCGACGGGCGAGCAGGTGATGGCTTCGCGTCCCGGGCCGCGCGCGGCGGAGCCTGTTGCGGAGCAGGCTGCGGAGAGCGAGATGGCTGCGCGGCCGGCCAGCGCGCCCGCCACGGAGGCGGCACAGCCCCATGGTTGAACCCGATGATGCGATAAGAAAGGCGCGGGAGGCGGTGAGCCAGCGCGCGGAGCTTCCCGGAATGAGCCTGATGGAGCATCTGGACGAGCTCCGGCGGCGCATTGTGCACTCGGCGGCTTATCTGGCAGTGGGATTCTTTGTCTGCTGGTTTTTCCGCGACCGCATTGTGGCGTTTCTGCAGGCGCCGCTGAGCAAGATCGGCAAGTCACTGGTGTTTACGCATCCGATGGATGCGTTGAACCTGGACCTGCAGGCGTCACTGCTGGCCGGTGCAATTCTCGCTTCGCCGTTCATTCTGTTTCAGGTGTGGCTGTTTATTGCGCCCGGACTGTATCAAAAAGAGCGGCGGTTCGTGGTGCCGTTTATGGCAGCGACGGTGGGGCTGTTTCTGACAGGCGCCAGCTTCGGCTACTTCTTCGTGCTGCCTGCGGCCATCAAGATTCTGATTGTAGACTTCGGACACAACTTCACCCCGATGGTCACGATCGAGGATTACACGAGCTTCTTTTTGTCGGTGATTCTGGGGTTGGGCATAAGCTTTGAGATGCCGATCCTCATCTTCTTCCTCGCTCTGTTCGGCATTGTCAGTCCCAGGTTCCTCTGGAAGAACATCCGCTATGCAATTCTCGCGGTGTTTCTTGTGGCGGCGATTATTACGCCCAGCCCCGATCCGTGGACCATGTGCATTTATGCCGTGCCCATGCTGTGTCTTTATTTGATTGGCATTGGGGTGGCTTGGTGGGTGCATCCTGGGCGGCGCAAGGCGAAGGAGGCCGCGCAGTGAGTGGATGGATGAGCAAGGTTGCGCGGCGCATGCTGCTGATGGGCGCGGCGACGCTGCTGCTGGCTCCAATGGCAGCGATGGCCCAGAGCCACTTCAACGGGCAGAAAGCGTATGACTATGCGCGGGAGTTTGTCGCGATCGGACCGCGCTGGCCGACGAGTCAGAATCATGCGAAGGCGGAACAGTATCTCCGCACCCACTTTGCACATGACCAGTTGGAAGAGGACGCCTTCACTGCGGACACCTCGATTGGGCCGGTCGGAATGCGCAACTTCATCGTGCGCTATCCCGGCAAGAAGGATGGCGTAATCGTGCTCGCCTCGCACTACGAGACCAACTACCCGCTGCGCAATATCAACTTCGTCGGAGCCAATGACGGCGCTGCGACCGTGGGCCTGCTGATGGCGATTGGCGACCAGTTGCACGCGCAGGTGGCCGGTGGGCGCAAGCTGGATGGCTTCTCTGTATGGCTCGTCTTCTTTGACGGCGAGGAGTCCTTCCAGGCCCAATGGTCGAATTCCGATGCGCTCTTCGGGTCGCGACATCTGGCGGCGAAGTGGGGCCGCGACGGCACGCTGGGGCACATCAGGGCCCTCATCCTGGCGGATATGATTGGCGACAAGGATCTGGACATTCAGCGGGAGTCGCAGTCGGCGGATTGGCTGGTGGCGCTCGTGCGGCAGGCCGCACGGAAGTATGGCTACGAGCGCTACTTCTTCCAGCAGGAAGAAACGGTGGAGGATGACCATGTGCCGTTTGTGCAGCGCGGCGTGCCGTCGATTGACGTCATCGACCTCGACTATGGGCCGAACGACAGTTATCACCACACGGTGCAGGACACGCTGGATAAGATCAGCGCGCATAGCTTGACCATTGACGGCGATGTCTTCATGGAGACGATTCGTCTGATCGATGCCCGTTGAGTGCGGACGATTCCGCGGTGTGCTGGAGCGGTTCCGGGCTGGCCGGCGGGTGAGTGCTATGCTCAAAAACAAGAAGTTCAGGTGGCCGCGTTGAAGCGAATCCCGAGCCCCTTTCTCCTCTCGGTCCAATCTATTCGATCCTGGGCTGCCGGTCTGCTGGTGCTTTCATTTCTGATGGCGGCGGGCGGTTGCAACCGGATGCACAAAGAGCACCATGACACGGTGTACGTCTGGACGCGCCAGATGTATCTGCGCGACCGGGTGGCCGCGGTTTCAAACCGTGTGGCCGAGGTGGTGAACGGGCAGCCGCTTGAGGTGCTGGAGCATGGCCGGCGGTTCCTGAAGGTAAAGACCGAGAAGAATGAGATTGGCTGGATTCCCGAGCGGGCGGTGATTGACAGCAAGGTATACGAGCGCTTTACGCAGCTTGCCGGCCAGTACCGCGACAGTCCCGTGGTGGCGAACGGCACGCTTCGGGATGAAGTGTATGTGCACCTGACGCCGGGGCGGGATACAGACCGGTTCTATCTGCTGCCCGAGAATGCAAAGGTGCAGATGCTGCAGCGGGCATCAGTCCCCAAGGCGCAGGCCGCGCCGCCGGTTGCTCAGCCAGTGCCTCAACCAGGGCCGCCGCGGGCGGGGTCCAGGTCAGGATCGGGCTCGCAGCCTGCCAAAGAGCCCGCCGCGCCGCCGGTGGTGATGGAGGACTGGTGGCTGGTGCGCGACAGTCAGGGTCATGCCGGCTGGCTGTTGGGCGGCCGCGTGGATGTGAGCGTACCCGACGAGATTGCGCAGTATGCCGAGGGGCAGCGCATTGTGGGCGCGTATCCGATTGCAAAGGTGCATGATGCCGAGGCTCCGACGCCGGATCACGAGGTGGTGGAGTATGTTACTGCTTTGAGCCCGCCGACTGCGGGGCTGCCTTATGATTTCGACCAGATTCGCATCTTTACCTGGAGCCTCAAGCGCCACCGCTATGAGACGGCCTTCCGCCTGCATCCGATTCGGGGTTATCTGCCGGTGCTCGTCAGCTCAGAACCTGCGCCCGGCGGCAGCGAGCCGGTCTTCAGCTTCCAGATATCGAGCAGTGCCGATGTGGCCATCGATCCCGACACGGGCATCGCGCGGCCGGCAGCTCCACGGACGATCCGCTACGCGCTGCGCGACACGCAGGTGCGTCGCATCGGGCCGGACCTGGCGCCGATCCCGATCATCCACGAGGCAAAGGCCAAGGAAGCAGCGAAGGGCGCGAAGATGAGCCGCCGGTAAATTTTCCGGCTGGCTACGGCTGCTTTGCTGCTACCTGCTCGCGGCCTGCTGCTGCCCTTACCACTGCACGCCGGGGTAGAGGCTGGGCAGGCGGTCCACGTGGAACTGGTCCGCGTTGGGCGTGGTTCCCTGCCACACCACGTTGAGGTTTTGCGGGCTCAGCTCCTGCACGAGGGCTCCGGCGTGGGGGGCGCAGAAGTCTACCTCGAGGTCGCCGTTGTTCAGCAGTTCGGCATTGCCGCCAAAGAAGCTGAAGTCGATGGGCCCCGGCATGTAGTGGGTAATCATCGTTGCGGTCATATTCGACTCGTTCAGCTCCAGCAAGGGCATCGTGGAGTAGCAGGTTGGCACGGGAGTGGCGGATGGACGGCAATAGACCTGTCCCGTGGGCGGCGGGAAGGTGCGGTCATTGCCATTGTCCATCAGGCCGATGCGGAAAACACCGGTGGTGTTCTGCGTGAAGAAGTTCATCCCATGCTGGGCATAGAACCAGTCCGGGGGATCGTTGTTGCCGTTGGGGTCGTGCGGGTCAATCAGCGAGAAGTCGCCTTGATAGCCGAGGTGCCACAGGACTTTGCCCGATCCCTGCCCGTCCAGGTATTCGATCTTGATGATCCAGTTCTGGTGGCGCATGGAGAGCAGGAGGTTGTGATCATCGCTCGAATAGAGCATGTCGTTTGAGTGCGTCCAGTCGCAGCTCTGGGTGCCGCAGTTCATCGGGTGGCGATTCACGTCCAGATGGTCGAAGGCGCTCCACGCCCACACGGGATTTCCACTCGTATCCACGTCGATCAGTGCGTCACCCAGCACGGGCATGGTCAAGTTCTGCCCATTCACGTCAATAGGCACGGTCCTGGAGTACGTGGCCAGCAGAATCCAGTGGCCGTTGGGCAGGGCCATCGCACTGTGATGGAAGCTGCCTAACTGGTAGACGTTTCCGGCCGCATCACGCAGGCTGGAAGCGGCCAGCTTCTGGTTGAGTTGGGTCATATTGACGCTGCGAATTGTGTTTCCCAGCAGGTCCACCTCGCGCACCTCGTTGATAACCCCAGGCTGAGAGCCCGCGTTGACCAGCGAAGACAGGTAGGAGATCACCATCAGGAAGTGGCCGTCCGGCAAGAGCGTAATACCCTGCAGCAGGTCCGTCCCCGTGCCCTTGTAGGTATAGGTCCAGATCACATTGCCCTGCAGGTCTGTGGCAAAGGCCTGGGTCACATTGGCAGGGAATAGGGTGTTCCACATCTCGATGCCCGGCTGGGGAGTCGCGCCGTTCGGGGTAGAGATTTGCGTCTGCACGGTGGTGGGCGGCGTTCCGGTGGAGCAGGTAAAGTCCGCGTCGTTGTAAGTTGCGCCGTTATTCAGCACGATCTGGCCGCGCAGGTGGTAGTTCGTGTTTCCCCTCATGCCGCCAACCTCAAGCGTGACCTGGCCTCCAGTGGACGAGGGTGTGGGTTGCTGCCAGGTATTCAGGCCGTAGTTGGTTGTGGTTCCGAACTCCACGGAGACCTTGCCGGGCGAGGGCAGGTATGTGGTGTAGACGGCAACCAGAGGATGGCCGGTGAGCGGGGGGCAGAGCGGCGTTCCGGGCAGGATGATGGCGACGACGGCGGTGGCGTTGTCCAGCAGCGGAGCCGCGGCAAGGGCCGCGGTGACCTGGATATTTTCCACTTGGAGAACGTTGGCGGGCGCGGTGTAGTTGCCGGTTGCATCTACGGTGCCCACCGTGGCGTTGCCGCCGGGGATGTTATTAACGAACCACGCGATTGCCCCGCCTGTGCTGGACGTGGCGGTGAATTTGACGGATTGGCCCGGTGCCAGGGCGACGTATTGCGGGGTAATGGTGATGGATCCATTCTGCGTGGCTGTGGGCGGCGGGCCGCCGGGCGGAGGAATCACGACAATCGGCAGCGGTCCCTGCACCCAGAAGCCGCAACCCGAGAGCAAAAGCGCGGCCATCAGCCCGAACCATGACCTGAGGCGAACCGTGCCTGCGCAACCGCGCGAGAGTTTGATACCAAACTGAGGTTTGCTGGAACGGGGGGCAGATCTACGTGGACAAATCATCGGGCGCTTTCGTGGCCGGTTGCCTGAACACACACGCTGTTAGGACTAATTAAAGTAGGATGCGTTTGCCCCGCCCCATGCTGCTTTGCGCCAATGCGCTAAATTCTTTGCCGCATGCAAGGTTTCGGGCAGGGATTTCAATTTCATGGATTCAAGTAGATTTTACGCGAAGAATGATTGGCTTAGGCCTCGCGACGGCGCAGCGCATGCTCCACGACCCGGAGCATTTCGGCCTCAGGAGCGGGTTTGCCGGTCCAAATCTCAAACTGCCGGGCTCCTTGTTGAACAAGCATTTCCGTCCCGGTCACAATGGGTACGCCCCGGGAGCGGGCAAGGGCCAAAAGAGGCGTCTCCATCGGATTGTAGACCATGTCAAAGACGAGGCTGGCGTTCAACTCGTTGGCCGCAATGGGCATGGACTGCTTGACGCCCTTCATGCCGCAGGGCGTGGAGTTGATGAGCACGTCAAAGTGCTGTTTGGCAAAGGCCTCATGTTTGAGCGACTTGGCCTTCGCCTGCCGGGCGAGCGCGACAGCGGTTTCGTGGGTGCGGTTGACGATGTAGACCTCGGCACCCTGCTCGACCAGGCCAAAGACGGCGGCCCGGGCCGCGCCGCCCGCACCCAGAACGGCGATGCGCGCGCCCTTGAGGCGGAGACGCTTCTCCAGCGGGCGGACGACACCGGCCACGTCTGTGTTGAAGCCGTAGAGCTTGCCGTCGGCGCCGGTGCGCAGGGTGTTGCAGGCGCCGATCCGGGCCGTCAGCGGGTCCATATTCGCCAGATGAGGCAGAACTTCCTGCTTGAGCGGCATGGTGACCGCAACGCCAGCCAGGGGCAGCTCCCGAATCACCGTGAGCAGGTCGTCCAGCGCCCGGGCCTTGAGGGGCAGCATCACGGCGTTGACCACCTCGCGGCGGAAGGCGGCGTTGTGCATGACAGGCGACAACGAGTGCGCAATCGGATTGCCGGCAACGCCAAAGATGCGGGTGGCCTGATCGAGGCTTTCAAGCCGATACAGGTCGCGCAAGGTGTGAGCGGCCACCTGGCCGGGGGCAGTCTCGGCTTCGTCAGAGAACGAGGCAAAGGTAAAGGCCCCGCCTTCCCGCGGGCCTAGAACGCGGCTCAAGATGCCCTCCTCGCCCATGGCGATGCCGATGACGTGGGAAGAGAGCGAGCGATCCTCAATGAGACGCAGCACGGCGAGATTGTCACTGAGCGAGCGGGCGGTGGAAACCACCTTCACGAAATCTGGCTTGAAGGCTTCGATTCTGTCCGCGGCCTGCTCCAGGCTACGGGTGCGGGTGAAGTCGTGGAAGCTGATGAGCAGGGCCGCTCCAGCCTCGCGCAGTTTGCTGATCTGGCTGGGTTTGGCAGCCTCCGCAGACTCAATTTCTAGGTCCATGATCTGGCAGCCGGCCTGGGCAGCTTTGGTGAGAATCTCCAACTCTGCCGTGAGCGAGCCCGTGAAGCCCCCGCCGTTGGCCTTTCTGCGGCAGGTGGCGATGGCCGAGACCTCGCGGTGATGGACGAGGAAGTCCTTCACCTTCGGCAAGGTCGCCGCAGGTTTCGGCAGCGAGTCCAGGCGAAATTCGAGGAAATTAGCGTCCTTGAGGGCGATTTCGGCTCGTTCGATCAGCTCGGCAGGCGATGCGGCCTGGATGGCGATGCACATTTTGCCCAGACGCAGACGAGCACTTGCGGGAGGCGGCGGAGGCGCGAGAGTGGCGGCAGCGTGGGGCATGACTTCAATTGACGCATATTAGACGGGTTGCAGCCGCGATGCAACAGCGAAAGTCAGAGGGTTCAGCTATTTCAGAGCCATTGCAGATTATTTCGCTGCGATATGGCACTCTGGAAGCTGGGGGTAGAGCGAGAGATGCCTGTTGAAACCGTTGCCGGAGTGACCGAAGAAACACACGTCTGGGAGGCGGGTGGCGCCCAATCCGCTGAGGCGCTGGCGAAGTGGGTGAGTGCGCGGTTGGCTGCCCATGAGGCCGCGCTGGCCGCGCTGCTGGTGGTCGAAGGCCAGCGGACGCCGGAAAACTCGCTGCGTCTGTATGATGCGGCAATCGAACAGCTTACCCTGGCTGGCGCACAGGCTGGCGTACTCAACTCCGTGGCCGCGGACAAGGTGGTGCGCGACCAGGCGCAGGCTGAAGCGCAGCGCGTTGCCATGGCGGGCAGCGCCCTGAGCCTGAATCGGCAGGTGTACGACGCGCTGAAGGCGATCAGCCTGGACGGGGTCAGCCCCGCGACGCGGCACTACGTCAAGCGCACCCTGCTGAGCTACCGGCTGGCTGGCGTGGACAAGGATGATGCGACGCGGGCACAGTTGCAGACCCTGCACGAACAGGCGACCAGGCTGTCGCTGGAGTTTAGCCGCAATATCCAGGAGGGCGCGAAGACCATTGAGGCTACGGCGACCGAGCTGGAAGGACTGCCGGCGGACTATCTTGCCCGTCACCAGCCGGATGCGAGCGGCCGGATTACTCTTACCACCGACCAGCCCGACATGCAGCCGGTGATGACGTTTGCCGCTTCGGCGGCGCTGCGCGAGCGAATGTTCCGGGCCTACAACACGCGCGCCTACCCCGTGAACGAGCAGATTCTGCTGGACCTGCTGGCGACGCGGCAGGAGATCGCCTCGATTTTGGGGTTCCGGAGTTGGGCGGACCTGGCAACGGCGGACCAGATGATGGGATCGGCGGCGAATGTGCGGAGCTTTCTGGAAAAGCTGAACGAAGCCAGCCGCGATGGAGCACAACGCGAGCATGAGCTGATTCTGGAGTTTGCGTGTAAGCGCGAGCCGGGGTTGAGGGCGATCGACATCACTAGCCGCGGCTACTGGTATGAGCAGTTTCGCCGTGCGGCGTTTGATTTTGATTCGCAGTCGGTGCGGCCTTATTTTCCGTATGCGCAGGTGGAGGCGGGCGTGCTGGAGACGGCGGCGCGGCTGTTCAAGATTGAGTTTCGCCGGTCGGAGACGCCGGGCTGGGATCGGGCGGTCTCAGTCTTTGAGGTTTTTGACGGCGGCAAACACGTGGGGCGGTTCTATCTGGACATGCACCCGCGGGAGGGCAAGGATAAGTGGTTCTCGGCGGCGCCAGTGGTGACGGGCGTGCGTGGACGCTACCTGCCGGAGGCGGCGCTGATCTGCAATTTCCCCGGCGGCGAGGATGGGGATGCCGGACTGATGCAGTACTCGGATGTGGTGACGTATTTCCACGAGTTCGGCCACCTGATGCACGCGATTCTGGGCGGGCAGACGGAGTGGGCGGGACTTTCGGGATTTGCCACGGAGGGCGATTTTATCGAGGTCCCTTCTCAGATGCTGGAGGAGTTCTTCCGCGACGAGAAGCTGCTGCAGTCCTTTGCGAAGCACTACCAGACGGGCGAAGTGCTGTCGTCCGCGACGATCAAGAAGATGAAGCTGGCGGGGGCGTTCGGCCGTGCGGATTGGGTGCGGTCGCAACTCTACTACACGACGCTCTCGCTAGACCTGCACGACCGGGATGCTGCGGGACTGGACCTGGATGCGACGACGAAGCAACTCTACCAGAGCCTGCAACCGTGGACCTGGTTGGAAGGCAATCGCATGTATGCGAGCTTCGGCCACCTGACCGGTTACTCGTCGAATTACTACACCTATGCGTTTGACAAGGTAATTGCGCTGGACTTCTTTGCACAGTTTGACCCGGCGGACTTACTCGGCTGCGATGCGGGCGCTAAGTACAGGAAGACTGTGCTGGAGCAGGGCGGATCAAAACCTGGAAGAGAGATGGTGCGCGACTTCCTCGGGCGCGACGAGGAGTTTGCGGCGTTCAGTCAGTGGCTGAATGAGGAGTTTGAAGCGGAGCTGACCGCAAAAACCTAACCAATGAGGGGCGCTTAGCATGGATGTGACTTAGACGCGAATCTTACCCGGAGTGCGCGCCCAAGGCGCTACAAATTCCAATGCAAGAATGGTTCGGGTTCGCATTTTTTGCGAGGAAAGAAGGCAGCGCAATTGTCCTGCCTCCTTTCCTCAGGTCCATCAGCCCTGGGCTTTGGGCGGGAAGTCCTTGAACATTTTAAGGATGTCCTCGTGAAGGTGTTTGCGGTTGTTGTTTGAGTTATTCGATAGCTCGCCTCGGGAGACGCCGCGCCAGAGCAGGGACTTCGTAGACGGGTCAAACATATCGATCACGACATGGGCGGAACGTACTTCCGTCGTTGAAGTGGTCTCTTCGCCGAAGCCGCCGCCGGGCATTCCCCAGCCTCCCCAGCCCCAGCCCATGCCCCAGCCGCCACCCATGCCGTTGTAATAGGTTTCGGCTTCCTGCTCGCTATGGATGTTGTCGGTGGCCATGATGGTGACCTGACCGCCGGAAGCAACTTCCTTCCAGCCCTTCTGCTGGAGCAGCGTATCGATGGATCGCTTGATGCGGTCGGCATTGAGCTCGTTGGAGACTCTCACGGTGCCCCATGAGTAAGTGTGGTAGTTTGCAAAGTTAGCGTGATGGTCGTAGTCGGTTTTTATGGAATCGGCAAACGCGGATACAGACACCAGGGACAGGACGGCGCATGCGAGGGCCGTAACAGCAAAGCGCAACTTCATAGGTTGAAAATCCTCCATTTAATTCAATCCGTACGTCAAGTAGAGATGCCCATCGATGAAGAAAGGTAGCCTTGCGCAGATGAGCTATGCCTTTCCCCGCGAAGTCTATCCGCATTCGATTCTGCTTACAGTGTTGTTGAATCAAGGAGTTGAGCACGTGGGCTCTGCACCGCTGACGACCGGGGAGGTTGAAATGCGGGGGGCGGCGGGCTCTGGGAGCGTCGAGGAAACGCAACTCTATCCTGGCCGGAAATGGAGAAAAGCGCCTTGCGTCGCGAGCCTCCAGCGTGGTCAGCCATGCCGACACAGGTCAGGGGTAAATTCCCCGGTTGTCCATCCGCTATGATGGAGCGCGATGGCAAGCACACAGGATTTTCGCGGCAAATGGGCGTTGGTGACAGGAGCCAGCGCGGGCATCGGCACGGCGCTGGCACGCGAACTGGCACGGCATGGCGCGAAGTTGATTCTCACGGCGCGACGCAAGGATCGTCTGGAGGCGCTGGCCGCAGAGCTGACGGCCAAGGGCGCCGAGGTACGCATTGTGCCGGCGGACCTGAACGACCCTACCGTGCCGCAGCAGATCTTTGACTCCACAGAGGGCGCCGGCATTCCTGTTGACATACTGGTGAACAACGCGGGACTCGGCCAGTACGGCGCATTTCATACCAGCGCGATGGAGCAGGAGTTGAGCCAGGTGCGCGTGAACTGCGAGGCCGTGGTGCGGCTTTCGCGGCTCTTTGTTCCGCGCATGGCGGAACGGCGCCGGGGGTGGGTGCTGGTGGTGGCTTCGACGGCGAGCTTTCAGCCGGTGCCGTACATCACGACGTATGCGGCGACGAAGGCGTTTGATCGCTTTTTTGCGCAGGGGCTTGCGGCCGAGGCGGCGCGCTACGGGGTGAAGGTGACGGCTCTGTGTCCGGGTCCAACAGCGAGCGAGTTCTTTGACGTGGCGGGCGCCGGCGCTTTCAAAAGGGGCAGAATCCAGCCTGCTGAGGATGTAGCACGGCTGGGCGTGGCGGCGCTGGCGCGTGGCAGGCAGACGATCATTCCATATTTCGCGGGGCGGCTTTCGGCCCTGCTGGTGCGCCTTATGCCGGTGGCTCTGATCACCGCGGTGGTGGAGCGCGCGGCGCGCCCCAAACCGGATGCGACATGAGCGGCTTGCCTGATTTTGCATCCGCAAATGAGAATGCGGGAGGAAGGGAATTGCGGAGATGAGAGTCAGCTCAATGTTCAAGATGACAGGCAGCTTATTGCTGGCTGCTCTGGCCTACACGCCCCATGGCTGGGCGAGAACCAAGGGAATCCCCAAGCATGGACCTGCGATTGTGTTGTTCAACGGCAAGGATCTGAACGGGTTCGACACTTTTTTGCCCGGCACGGGGCTGAACTCCGACCCAAACCATGTCTTCACGGTCGAGAACGGCATGGTGCATGTGTCGGGCACTGAGATGGGCTACTTCATCACCCGGCAGGACTACAGGAACTACTATTTGCGCGCCGAGTTCAAGTGGGGTGCAGGCACCTATGCGCCGCGCCTGGGCCAGGCCCGGGACAGCGGTATCCTCTACAACATTCAAGGGCCGAACAAGGTTTGGCCGCGGTCGGTGGAGTTCCAGATCAACGAGGGCTGCACCGGCGACTTCTGGATGACGGATGGCGCGGCGCTGACCGGCAAGGATGGTGTGCGGGTAACCGGACCGGCGGGCAGTGCCAAAAAGATTGACCGTTTCAACAAAGGTCCGTGGAAGAACGTGGTGGGTTATCGCGACCCGGCGAATGAACTGGAGAAGCCGCACGGAGAGTGGAATGTAGTGGAGCTGGTGAATCGCGATGGGCACGTGTGGCAATACGTAAACGGCAAGCTGGCCAACGAAGGCACGGAGGCCTTCCCGGCCAGCGGTAAGATTCTCTTTCAGTCCGAAGGGGCTGAAGTCTATTTTCGCAACATGAAGTTGTACCCGCTGGAGTAAAGGCCGCACCAGATGAAGGAGCAGCGATGAAGTTGAATTTGGCATGGATGGTGGTTGTCGCCGGATTGGGTTGCTCGACGACGTGGGCGCAGAGCCAGCCGGAACATCTGACGAAGCCTGGCCCTGGCCCCTACGGCGTGCCGCAGGCGACGTTCTTTGTGCACCGGCTGGGCACCGACCATGCCGAGGGCGTGACGACGCTGGACATGAACGGCGACGGGTATCCGGACATTTTGAGCGGTGCCTACTGGTATGAGAATCCGGGGCCCAATGGCGGGACGTGGCAGCGCCACCAGTATCGCGAAGCGGGCACAATGAACGAGTTTGTGTCGGACTGCGGCGAGTGGACTATCGATGTGAACCACGATGGCCTTCCGGACGTGGTGACCACGGGTTGGATGCTGAACGGCATCTGGTGGTATCAGAATCCCGGCAAGCTGGGTGCGGTGTGGACCAAGCACTTCATCGCGGACAGCTATGACACAGAAGGCGGCTGGGAAGCGGACATCAACGGCGACGGCAAGCCCGACCTGATCTTTTCTCACTATAACCACTCGGGTGTGTTGTGGATTGATTTTTCCGGACCGACGCCGAAGGTGCATCACGTGGGCGGGCGCGCCCAGGATGGGCACGGGATTGGGGTGGCCGATATTGATGGCGACGGCAAAGCGGACATTCTGACGCCGAATGGGTGGTTCCGGCAGATTGACGCCGACCGGGACCAGTGGGAGTGGCACGGCGATTGGCAGATGGAAGACGCCGGTTTCCCGATTATTGGCTACGACGTGAACAACGACGGAAAGATGGATGTGATCTATGGGCAGGGTCACAGCTACGGCATCTTCTGGCTGGAGCAGCAGGGCTCGGGCGCAAGCCGCCGCTGGGTGCGGCATGCGATCGATGAAAGCTTTTCGCAGGTGCATGCGCTGAAGCTGGTGGACATTGACGGCGACGGAGAGCCTGAGCTGCTGGCGGGCAAGCGCTACCGCGGTCACTCGGGCCACGACCCTGGGTCCTATGATCCGCTGGTTATCTACTACTACAAGATTGACCGCAAGGCGGCGCAGTTTACCCGTTATGCCATCAGCGTGAACGGCACGGCCGGCGCGGGAACGCAGTTTGTGACCGAAGACTTGGACAAGGACGGCGACCTGGACCTTGTGACCGCGGGAAAGACGGGCGTGCATTTTTTTGAGAATCTGAAAGTTGACCGCGTGCCGAAAGAACAGCGCGAACAAGAGATTCTGCTCGACACCCATTGGCCGTTCCCCGGCGAGGGCCCTGTGGTGCAGCAGGAAGAGGAGCCGAAGCACTAGGGGTTTGCCACGTGCGGAGCAGTTGAACCGTCCCTGCAGGGCTGGGAGAAGACGCAAATGCGGCGCGCTTCGCGAGGTGCAACCCTTTTTTCGGAGGCGCATCTTAACCAGTAACAAGCAGAGGCTTCCCCGAATGATGATCCCTCCAAGCAAGGTGCCCATTCCTTTTTGAAGGTCCGGCAACGGACCTCTTCTCTTTAACCCTCCAGGTTCCCCTCCTATAAGCCTCTCGAGCGGGCCTGCCGGAAGGCAGGCCCAATCGCTCCACTTCCGCCATACCTCGTTCCTTGTCCCGCTACAATCAGAGTGTGAAGCGGACGCGATCCTCCTCCTCCTCCAATCCGTCCTTTGACCAGAATCTGCGAGCACTCGACAGGCTTTTTGCAGATGCCGGGCTGATTCGTAGCCGTCGCGGAACTCCTGCGGGAGTAACACGGCAGCTCAGGTTTCAGCGGGCCGCTCCGCAGGAGTTGTCGATGCCTGCGCCTGCGCCCCGAGTGGCTGCAAATGGGGTCCAGTGGCTTGGGGTTCCCGGCTGGAGCCGGATGGGCTGGCTGTGGCATGGATTCAGCACGCGCAAGGGCGGAGCCAGCCGCGCTTACTGTGCTGAAGGCGCGGCGGGTGAGTTGAATCTGGGGTTTACGGCCTCTGACCGGCGCGAGGTCGTGGCCGCGAATCGCCGGTTGCTGGCCGAGGCGATTACGGGCGATGCAACAACGCCGATGGTGACTCTGCGCCAGGTCCACTCCAACCTGGTGGTGCGGGCTGCCGCATTGGATGCGGGACGGGGGCAGCCGCGCAGGGGCGATGGCCTGATGACCGACGAGCCGGGCCTGTTGCTGGCCGTCCAGACAGCCGATTGCATCCCCGTGCTGGTAGCCGACCGCAAGCGCCGCGTGGTGGCGGCCTTCCATGCCGGGTGGCGCGGAACGGTCAAGCGCATTGTGGAAACGGGGGTGGGGCGGATGCGGCTGGAGTTTGGCTGCCGGCCAGAAGACCTGGTCGCGGCGATCGGGCCCGGCATCGGCGCGTGTTGCTACGCGGTCGGCGATGAGGTGCTTTCCAGTTTCGAGTCGCAATTTGTTTACGGACGCGAGCTTTTTCGCGAGGTCTACGACTCCGACCCGGTGCGGCTCAAGTATCCAATGCTGTTTTTGACGCAGCGCGCGCCGGGCCACTCGCCGATTGGGCCGAGTCTGCATGTGGACCTGACGGAGGCGAACCGACGGCAACTGCTGGATGCGGGCGTAAAGGCGGAAGCGATCCGCGTGGTGGGCGGATGCACGAGTTGCCAGCGGGAGCTGTTCTTCTCGCATCGCGGTGCGCAGGGGTTTGCCGGACGCATGATGAGCGTGATTGGGATACGGCCGCAGTGAAGGCTTGAAGGGTGAGTGTCACATAATCTGTTGCCAAGCGGTGTGGAAGCAACAGACCTGATTCCGGTTGGTGTGGACCTGGATGCGGGTTGAGCCGTAAGGGAAGTGTTGGCGGTAATGGGGAAAGGGCTGGTTTTCGTCAGTTCGTGTGACATTAGAGTCGGGAATTCTTCGTAGATTCAGGCTCGTCCAGAACCCAGTGAACCCAGCTTTTCGGAAGGATGCCGAGCTGGCCAAACCACTTGCCACCGTTCTTGTAGTAGAGCCAAAGTATCCAAACTGAACCACCGAGCAGGAAAAGTAGACTCAAAGCCCAGCCGAGATCCTGAAGCCATTCTGGAAGACCACGTGAGAGACCGAGGGCCTCAACAGAAGCACAGAGAGCGAGAATGGCAAAGCCGACAAACCATTTTCTCAAGGGGCGCAAGGTCGGACCGGAAAACTCATTATGACGTGCGCACATGGGCGACGCTCCCGTACAGATTTGATTGTACGTCAGAACTGTCCATCACCTTTTGCAATGTTCATGTTCACAAGGCCGTCGCAATCGAGAAACGGCCCGAGATTCGCGCTCCGAGTGAATTGTCGGCTACTCTTCCGTTAACCATCCGTTCTGGCACTAAGATCGAGAAAAGCGATGGGAGCGACTGGCGCTCCTCCCCAGCAACGCCAGAGCGCTACGAGCGTCTCCGGAAACTGGCGAAAAACCCGGGCGTGCCCATCTCTGGCGTATTGGGCTCCGGGCCATCTGCGCTGATAATGGTATGGATGCCGTTTACCCTGTCGCACCCGGCTGCCGCGATCCCATTTCTGCGTACGCGCCTCGTTCCCTCCGCACTGGTAATTGGCTGCATGGTGCCTGATTTCGAGTACTTCCTCCGCATCTCACCCAAGGGAGGATTCGGCCACACCTTGCCCGGCGTTTTTCTCTTTGATCTGCCCGTCGGGTTCATGGCGCTGTGGCTGTTTCACGTTTATGTAAAGGAGTCTATCCACACATGGCTCCCGGAGAGCGTGCAACGGAGGATTCAGCTTGGTTCGCCCGCCCTGCCGGCCAGGAATATTGCGCAGCTTGGGCTGGTGCTGCTGTCCATCCTCGTCGGAGTTGCGACCCATATCCTGTGGGATTCGCTCACGCATCGAGGGTTCTGGCTCTATAAACACTGGCAGTTCCTGCACCGAACGATTCAGTTGCCGGATGATTTTCAGCTAGAGTATCTGCGGGTGATCCAACACGCCAGTACGGTTGTTGGAGCCGTCGTACTCCTCCTCTGGTTCCGAGGTTGGTTCCGCAGGGCGGCCCCGGTTCAACCGGTCGCGGCACCCTACGCGCAAAAGAATCCTCGCAGGGCGCTCTATGTGATCTGCATTGTGGCTCTCATCACAGCGGTTCTTCGTGCACTCGTGGTCTCCGGATTCAGTGCTCCGGATAGCATTTCGGGAGATAAATATGTCTTTGAACGCGCTGTGATCACAGCGATTACCACCTTCTGGGCGGGGGTTGTCGTGTATGGCGTTTTGAGGGCCAGAGGGCGAAACGCAATGCAGCATGCATAGCCGCTGAGCGTTTCTGAGAAGATGCCGCGTGTGCTTTCGTGAATGATCGGGGAATAAATCTGCGACGCAGGCGGCCGGATTGGGAGAGCAGGCGGACGGCGCGAGCCAGGGTCGCATTCAAGCGGAGGGCTCAAGCACAGGGGCCATTGCCGTATCGGAGGCGGACTTGCCCGCTTGGTCCGGATGCGGCGGGGCTAGGCATCCGGGCCGGTTGGAGCGAAGCACGATGCAATCAGGAGGCGCTCGGCGTCTCGCTGGAGGCTTTTGCCGCCTCCCCGGGGTTGACCAGGTCGCGCAGTTCCTTGGACGGTTTGAAGTAGGGCACGCGCTTGGCGGGAACCTCGACGCGCTCGCCGGTCTTGGGATTGCGCCCGATGCGCGGGTTGCGCTGGCGAATGCGGAACGAACCGAATCCGCGGATCTCAATCTTGTCGCCGCTTTGCAGGGCAGAGATGACGGAGTCGAAGACGGTCTCGACGATCACTTCGCCATCGCGGCGGGTCAGGTCGCCCAGGCGGGTCACTTTCTCAACCAGGTCTGCTTTTGTCATATCGTTCGGGCCTCCGTTCCCAGCATATATGGATTGTTGCCAGTCAAGCGCCAAAAATCAAGGGTCCCTGTTGAGATTTGCTCCTTTTACATCAAAGGGTTGGCGTAAAAGTTGTACCGGGCCGGGCCCTCGACGTGATTCAACGGCTCCAATGAGCGGTATGATGACCTAAGCCATTCCTGCGCCGGAAACATGATTCAAAGCCGCGGCGCAGCATGAAAGCGCTTTTGTGAGCAAAAGTCCAAAATACAGCATTGTCATCCCCGCATTTAATGAAAGCGGCCGCATTCCGGCAACGCTGGATTCCATACTGGCGTGCATCCGCAGCCGCGGCTGGCAGGCTGAGGTCATCGTGGTCAACGATGGCTCCACGGACTCGACGGCACAGGTGGTGCGGGAAGTTGCGCGCCGGGCCCCCGAAGTGCGGCTGGTTGAGAACCCCGGCAACCATGGCAAAGGCTACAGCGTACGCAACGGAATGATGCAGGCCCAGGGCGAGGTGGTGATGTTTACCGACTCCGACCTCTCAGCGCCGATCGAAGAGGCGGAACTCCTTTTTGACGCGATCCGGAAGGGTGCGGACATAGCGATCGGATCGCGATGGCTGGAACGCGGACGCCAGACCCACCGCCAGCCGCTCTATCGGCAGATCTTTGGCCGCTGCTTTAATGGTGTCACGCGCATGGTGATGCGCTTGCCGTTTGCCGATACGCAATGCGGATTCAAGGCCTTTACGCGCTCCGCGGCACAGACCGTATTCCAGTTGCAGACCATCGAGCGATGGGGTTTCGATCCTGAGATTCTGTTTATCGCCCTCAAGCGCGGCTTTCACGTCGTGGAGGTGCCGGTGAGTTGGGCGCACGACGAACGCACACGGATGAGTTATCTCAAAGACGGCATGAAGATGCTGGAAGAGCTGCTGATCATCCGCTGGAATGCGCTGCTGGGCCGCTATAACCGGAAAGTTGAAACGCGGATGCAGGCAGGGGAGAGTCGGTAAATCGAGTTAGCCCGTCCAGCGGTCCCGGCAGAAGGCGATCAAAATTGTGACAGCCGATCATCGCATTGGAGACCAATCAGCTCGCGCGGCCTGGTATCTCCATAGCCCCGGCGTGAGCCACGGAAATATTCCAGTGTTTCCGGGAGTCAAGCCTTGATCGGCTGTGATAATCTCCCTGCAAGTTTCAGGAAAACCTTCCTTTCCGCGTACATCACTGGATGGAGCAGGACGCCGAAAGGCCATGCAGGGGATGGCCCGAATGAGAACAGAGATCTGCGGATTCTCGCCCGCGTCGCGGACCTGGGCGTGCTTGGCTTGTGCGCTGGTTACGGCCGTGAGCGTGTGGGGACAGGCCGCCTCGCCGGTGGCGCAGCAACGCATTGTCGCGCCCATTGATGAGTCGCTGCGTGTCAAGCTGACGGGCAACACGCATCCCTTCGCGCAGCCCAGATACGACCGTGGTCCCGCACCTGCCTCGATGCCAGCGGGCCGCTTGCTGCTGGTGCTGAAGCGAAGCACCCAGCAGGAAGCCGACCTGCAGACTTACCTGGAATCTGTGCAGGATCCTAAGTCAGCGAGTTATCGCAAGTTTCTTGCGCCGGAGGAGTTTGGCAGGAGATTCGGCGTTGGAGACGCCGACCTGCAGACGCTGGAGGCATGGCTTGAGGGGCATGGGCTGCAAGTGAAAAAAGTCTCCAGTGCGCGCATGGCAATTGAGATCACCGGGACTGTCGGCCAGGTGGAGAGCGCCTTTCAGACCACGCTCCATAGCTACCAGATTGGTGGAAGGCAGTACTGGTCGAATGCGACAGATCCGCAGATCCCGCAGGCGCTGGCGCCGGCCGTGGCGGGCCTGGCGTCCCTGAATAACTTCACGCCGAGGCCGCAATATATTCTTGGCCCCAGCGGAGTTTATAACTCGGTCGACCATACAATTACTCCGACTTATACAATCGGGGACGCCGCGATCGGCTACTATGTCTTTCTTGGACCGGCCGATGCGGCCACCATCTATGACACGCCCACTGCGCTGAATCCTCATTTGTCTGGCACAGCTTATGACGGCACCGGGGTGACGATTGGGATTGCAGGCGACTCGAATATTGACGTGACTCAGAATGCGAACTACCGCGCAACTTTCGGACTGGCTCCCAAAGCAACGACGGTCGTTGTGGATGGCACTGACCCCGGCCAGAATAGCGATGCGATCGAAGCCTATCTCGATACGCAGGTCGCCGGGGGAATCGCGCCCAATGCCAATGTGATTCTCTATACAGCAGCCGATACGAGCTTTCAGTCGGGGTTGTTTCTGGCCATCCAGCGCGCGCTGGACGATAACCAGGCCGATATTCTCAACGTCAGCTTCGGCGCGTGCGAGGCTTCGGTCGGCGCGGCCGGCAACCAGTACATTTCCAGTCTCTGGGAGCAGGCGGCCGCGCAGGGAATTGCCGTCACGGTTTCATCCGGCGACAGCGGCTCGGCCGGCTGCGACGATCCAAATACAGAGCTGGTGGCGACGCAAGGCCTTGCCGTAAACGGCATCGCTGCTACGCCCTACAACGTGGCGGTGGGCGGAACTGACTTTGATGCGTTGTACACATCGACCTTCCCAGCCAGTTTTACGAACTATGTAGATGTGACAAACACCTTGCCGAATCATCGCAGCGCGCTTTCTTACATCCCCGAGGAGCCGTGGAATGACTCCACGTTCCCGAATACGTCGGTTGCCCTGAATGTCCCGATGTCGGCGAAGACAAACAACGCAAGCGACAACAATATCGTGGGAGGTGGGGGCGGCGTCAGCACGGTATACCCGCTTCCAAACTGGCAAGGCGGCTTAGGGAGCGGCACGTTCCGCAATCTGCCGGACGTGTCTTTTCTTGCCGGCAATGGCGCCTATGGCGCGGTCTGGGGTATCTGCACCAATGTCGATGCGGCTGGTGCGGACTGTGCGGCGGGGGCAACGGGCAATAACTTCAACTTGACTGGCGTAGGCGGCACCTCTGCCGCGGCGCCGGCATTTGCCGGAATGCTTGCGCTGGTGCAGCAGAAGGTCGGCTCGCGGCTGGGGCAGGCGGACTATGTGCTTTATGCGCTGGCAAAGACAAAGTATGCGAGTGTCTTTCACGATGTGACGGTGGGCGACAACTCGGTGAATTGCACCGCCGGCACTCCCGGTTGCGCTGCTAATTCCAAGAGCTATGATTTTTTGACAGGGTACAACGCCGGTACCGGATATGACATGGCAAGCGGGCTCGGCAGCGTGGATGCGACGCAACTGGCGAATAACTGGGCCTCGGCGGGGCTGGTGGCCACGACTTCGACGCTACAACTGAACGGCGCCAACACGCCATTGAGCATTACGCACGGGCAGAGCGTGACGGTGAATGCGTCCGTCGCCGGCTCCGGGGGGACGCCGACCGGCGCGGTTGCACTGGTGGATAGCCTGAGCCCGGCTACGCTTCCGGATGCGGGAAGCATTGCGGTGTACACGCTTGCGAGCGGAGCTGCGAGCGGAACGACGGTTTCGCTGCCGGGTGGAACGTATCAGGCGTCTACCCACTATAGCGGCGACATGGGCTTTGCGGAGAGCGATTCGAATGCAATCTCTGTGACGGTTACGCCGGAGACGAGCACCACCACGCTGAACGTGGCTGGATACTACGATCCGGTGACCAATAAGGCCGCTGCTGAACCCTATTATGGATCCGTCTTCCTCCTGGACGCGCAGCCGTACGGCAACAGCGCGTCGGCGACGAGCCCGAACGGAGTTGCGACGGGGACGATTACCTTCAAGACCGGCACGACGACGCTGGGGACAGCTGCCCTGAGCAGCAGCGGCGTGGCTGAGTTGCAGACCACGCTTCTGCCGACAGGCACGGATTCGCTGACGGCGGCGTTCCCGGGCGATGCGAGCTTCCAGGCCAGTACCAGCGCGGCGGTGAGCATATCGGTGCTCAAGGCACCCACGGCGCTCCAGGTGACCACCGGCACCGGACCTTTTAACGCGGGCAGCCCAGTGACGCTGACCGCGAATTTCGTGGACAGCGCCGGGAAGAATTTTCTGGAGAGCGATGGCGTGGCGCCCACGGGCACCGTCACTTTCATGAATGGGACGACGACGCTGGGGACGGGGACGGTGAGCGGGACGCCGGGCTCTTCAACGGCTCTGGCCACGGGCGTCGCCAGTCTCACCAGCTCATTGATTCCGTGCGGCAATGCATCAATCGCGGCTGCCTATGGCGGAGATGCGAACTACGCGGCGTCGGCCCAATCCCCCACGGCCACGATGTCGATCGTGTGCGCAACAACAAAAATGACAGTTACGCCTGCGTCGAACTCAGTCCAGGCGAGCCAGCCGCTGGCGGTCACGGTCACCTTATCGCCATCGGGCAGCCTCGCGGCGCCTTCGGGAACGGTCACGCTCACTGCCTCGCTTTCGGGCACTCAGGTGGTCTATACGTCGCCTGCGGGAACGATCTCCAATGGCGCGGTCACGATTGTGATTCCCGCCAATACGATGCCGCTGGGCGCTTTGGCGATCACGGCGAATTACAGTGGCGATTCTTACTATTCCAGCAGTAGTTCGACGAGTACAGTGCAGGTAGTTTCGTCGGGGACAATCACGCCGGTCCTGGCGCTGACCTTGCCGACGACGCCTGTGTCGGGCCCATTCCCAGTCGCGGTGACGATTAGCGGCCCTGCCGGAGATCCAACCCCAACAGGTCAGGTGAGCGTTTCGGGAGTGACTGGGTCCTTTCCTCTGACCAACGGATCCGCGTCGGTGCTCGATACTGCAAATCTGCCCGCGGGCCAAAATGCAATCTCCGTCACGTATTACGGCGATACAAACTATGCCAGCGGCTCGGCGTCCGGCACCGTCTTCATCCAAGGAACTCCAACCATCAGGTTTTCCCCGAGCGGGCCTGTCATCGCAGTGAATCAGGCACTGAGTCTGACGGTTACCATCAGTACGCTAGCGAATCTTCCGGTGCCAACCGGTACGATTACGCTGTCTAGCGGCAGTTACAATTCCGGCGCCATACAGATGGTTGCAGGCGCCGCTAGCTTCACCATCCCGGCAAATTCCCTTGCAGTCGGATTCGACTATCTAACGGCAATGTACAGCGGGGATTCGAACTACGCCTCAGGCAGCGCGCAGAACCCAGTTACGGTCAATGCGGCCGCGACGCCGGGATTGACGATTTCAGCGTTGCCAGGGACGGTGACCGTGACGGCGGGCGCAACCACGGGCAATACCTCCACAATTTCCGTGCTGCCAAGCGGTGGATTTACCGGAGCAGTTTCGTTGACCGCGTCGATTACGAGCAGCCCTGTGGGAGTGACGACGCCCCCCGTTCTGAGCTTCGGATCGACGAGCCCGGTCAACATTACCGGAACCAGTGCCGGGACTGCGACGCTGACTGTGACGACCACGGCGGCAGGCGGCACACAATGCATAGCCGTCACCCAGCAACATCGCGGGATGCCCTGGTATGCATCAGGAAGTGCGGTGCTGGCTTGTGCTTTGTTCTTCTGGATACCAGTGCGCAAACGCAAGTTGAAGACGCTGCTGGGCATGATGCTCCTGTTCGGGGCATTTGCCGGCGGATTGGTTGCGTGCGGCGGCGGAAGCACGTCGGCATGCAATACCATGTCGAGCGGTGGGACAACATCGGGCACCTACCAGGCAACGATTACGGCGACCTCCGGCAGCACCACGGCACAGGGAACGGTTACGATTGTCGTGAACTAGGTGCCGGGGCGGTCAAAGCAGAGCTTGGATTTCTCTGTTGCGACTTGACCGGCAACCGACGGAGGCCAGATGCTCAGGGGTCACTCGCGGAAGATGCATGCGCGGCTGGGACGTGCCGTTGCTCGCCTGCTGGTGTGTGCTT
The DNA here is from genome assembly GCA_021836865.1 of Acidobacteriota bacterium. GTDB lineage: Bacteria > Acidobacteriota > Terriglobia > Terriglobales > Acidobacteriaceae > Telmatobacter. The sequence goes on along the minus strand of JAKBHH010000035.1, from coordinate 7,074 downwards.
GCGTAGTTGCGCGGGCCAACCGCGCGGGAATCGCCCATGCGAACGCCGTGAAAGCGACCCAGGAGGGCAATCGCTATCTTCTTGCGAACGCAACCATCCATGCGGACTGGTCAGTAAAGAACGGACGGTTAGCGGATCTCTGTGTACAGGAGCTTGCGCACGGCGCAAAGATATGCATGAATGTGCCGTTCAATCTTGCGCTGAAGGATGGAAGGGGCTACCGCGCCAATGAACTGCAGATTGCCAGTCCAGTGCGCCACGAGTATATTGAGCCGCGGCCAGGCGCAGCGCGGTTGGCAGATCGCCTGCACGGGGAGGAATTCGATCTTCCGCTGACGAGCCCGGACCACACGCTGCGCGCGGAGTGGTCGCTGATTCTGCTGGATGGGTCCAATTACATCCGCGAGCGTCTGACGCTCACGGCAGTAGGACGAGATGCGGCGATCCGCAGCGTGAACCTCATTGATGTCGCAGTTGCGGACGCGCGGGTGAGCGGGTTTGTTGCTGGTTCGCCGATTGTGGCGGGGAACTTTTTTCTCGGCGTGGAAGATCCGATGTCAACCAGCAGAGCGACGGGCCAGCGCGCAATGGCATGGGTAGACCGCGATCTTCCTCTGCGCGCAGGCCAGTCGATCAGCTACTCTGCGGTGATCGGCGTGGCCCGCGATGGCCAGATGCGGCGCGACTTTCTAGCGTATCTGGAGCGGGAGCGCGCGCATCCTTACAGAACTTTTCTGCATTACAACTCCTGGTATGATCTGGGGTACTTCACGCCCTATAGCGAGGCGGACGCGCTTGATCGAATTCACGCGTTCGGGCGCGAGCTTGTAGAGAAGCGCGGTGTGAAGATGGCGTCGTTTCTCTTTGATGATGGATGGGACGAGCACCACTCTCTGTGGAGATTCAACAGCGGATTCCCAGACGGCTTTGGAGCGGTGCAGAAGGCGGCGCATCAGTATGGCGCGGACCCCGGGGTGTGGATGTCGCCGTGGGGCGGATACTCGAAGCCCAAGCAGGAGCGGATTGCGTTCGGCAGAGCGAAGGGATATGAGATTGTTGCCGATGGCTATGCCTTGTCGGGACCGCGCTACTACGATGCATTTCGCGATGTGTGCATGAAGATGATGAGCCTCTACGGCGTCAATCAATTCAAGTTTGATGGCACGGGGAACGTGAATTCCGTTTTCCCAGGCAGCCGCTTCGATAGCGACTTTGCAGCGATGATGCATCTGATCGGCGAGCTGCGGGCGGCCAAGCCGAATATCTACATCAATCTGACGACGGGCACGTGGCCCTCGCCGTTCTGGGTGATGTATGCGGACTCGATCTGGCGCGGCGGCGAGGACGATTCGACGGAAGGCGTTGGGACGTATCGCGAGCGCTGGATCACCTATCGCGATGCGGATACCTACCGGCGCGTGGTGCAGAATGGACCCTTGTATCCGCTGAACTCGCTCATGCTGCACGGCATGATCTATGCGCGTGATCACCCGCATCTGAACCAGGACCCGGGCAACGACTTCCGCAGCGAGGTGCGATCTTACTTTGGCACTGGAACGCAATTGCAGGAGATGTACATTACGCCGTCTCTGTTGACGCAGGCGAACTGGGATGATCTTGCCGAGGCCGCGAATTGGTCGCATGCCAATGCCGATGTGCTGAAGGATACGCACTGGATCGGCGGCGATCCAGGATGGTTGGAGGTGTACGGTTGGGCCTCATGGTCGCCGCGCAAAGGCATCCTGGTGCTTCGCAACCCGAGCGATCAGCCGCAGACGATCACACTGAGGCTCGCCTCCGCCTTTGAGCTTCCGGTGGGTGCTGCGCAGACCTATGAAGCTCGAAGCCCGTGGAAGGATGATGCGGGCAAGGCTCCGGAGATGATGCATGCGCAGGAAGCGCATAGTTTCAAATTAGCGCCGTTTGAAGTGCTGACGCTTGAGATGACGCCGAAGGGTGCAAATGAGGCAAGACAATGAGAGCTCCAGCGCTTGTGGTTCTGGCGGCGGGGATGGGCAGCCGCTATGGAGGATTGAAGCAGATTGACCCGGTAGGCCCCGGCGGTGAAGCGATCATGGACTATTCGATCTATGATGCCCTGCGAGCCGGGTTTGGCAAGGTTGTCTTCATCCTGCGCAAAGAGATTGAACAACAGTTCAGGCAGAGTATCGGCGCACGCTTCGAGCAAAGCGTGGAAGTCGAGTATGTTTTCCAGCGAATCGATCAATTGCCGCAGGGATTTGTTGCGCCGGCAGGCCGAACCAAGCCATGGGGAACGACGCAGGCGGTATTGGCGGCGGAGAGCGCGATTGCTTCACCATTTGCGGTGATCAATGCGGATGATTTCTATGGCGCGGAGAGTTATCGTCTGCTCGCACAGCATGTAGAGAGCGGCGCAACGACCCATGCGCTGGCAGGATATGTACTGCGCAAGACGCTCTCTGATTTCGGCGCTGTGGCGCGTGGAGTCTGCGCGGTGGATGATCGCGACATGCTCGAGGGCGTTGTCGAGCGGACGTGCATTGAGCGCGATGGCTCACGGGTGAAGGATACGTCAGCTGACGGCAAGGTGACTGAGCTGACCGGCGATGAGATTGTCTCGATGAACATGTGGGGATTCCGGCCGGAGATTTTTGCGCAGTTACACGGGAGCTTTGCACGGTTCCTTGCGCAAAGCGGCGCCGATTTGAAGGCAGAGTGCTACCTGCCCGCCACGATGAATGAGCTGATTCGCGAGGGCAAAGCGGCGGTGAAGGTTCTGCGCTCCACTGAGGAGTGGTTTGGGGTGACCTACAAGGAGGATCGAGCCAGCGTTGTGGCCAGCATTCGCCGGTTGATTCAGCAAGGGCTCTATCCGGCGAGACTGTGGGCATGAGCGATCCCAAGCATCTGGAGGGCGTGACGAGCCAGTTCGCGTTTCCGGGCAAGTTTGTCTCTGCGGTGCATTGGGGAACGGGCCACATTCAGGACTCATACTGCGTCGAGTATCGCGACGGGGGCGCGTGCCGGCGGTATCTTATGCAACGCATTGCGGGCGGTGTTTTCAAAGATGTGCCAGCGCTGATGGAGAACATTGAGCGCGTGACCGCATACATGGCGGCGCAACTGACCAATGTGCGCGATCGTGAGCGGCGCGTACTCACGCTGGTGAGAGCGCGGGACGGGCGGCTTTGGCATGAGGACGTGGACGGCGAAAACTGGCGCGCGTATGGATGGGTAGAAGGCACGCACACCTACGAAACGGTGGAGACTGCGGAGCAGGCTTTTCAGGCGGCTCGGGCGTTCGGCCGCTTTCAGGCAGCGCTTGCCGCAATGCCGGGGCCGCGGCTGCATGAGACGATTCCTGATTTTCACAACACGCCGAAGCGGCTTGTCGCGCTGGAAAGAGCGGTTGCATTGGACGACGCCGGCCGTGCCGGAACAGCCACGCGGGAGATTGAGTTTGCTCTGGCGCGGCGCGATCTTGCGGGGGCTTTGATGCAGGCGAATCTGCCGGAGCGAATCACGCACAACGATACCAAACTGAATAATGTTCTCTTCGATGACACCACCGGAGAAGGAATTTGCGTGATTGATCTGGACACCGTGATGCCGGGGCTGGCGCCTTGCGATTTCGGCGACATGGTTCGCACCGCGACGAGTCCGGCGCCGGAGGATGAGCATGATCTATCCAGAGTGACGTTGCGGTTGCCGATGTTTGAGGCGCTTCTGCGCGGATACCTGAGCGCCGTAGGCGGGGTTTTGGTGGAGGCGGAGAAATTGCTGCTGGCAACTGCCGGAAAGCTGATTACATGGGAGCAGGGGATTCGCTTTCTCACGGACTATCTGAACGGCGACCGGTACTACAAGGTACATCGTGAAGGGCATAACCTGGATCGCTGCCGCACGCAGTTCAAGCTGGTGGAGTTGATGGAGCAGCGGGAAGACGAGATGGGACGGCTTGTTCGTGCCGCGCTGGAATGATTGTTCTTTCCAAAGCAGGCGCGAATTAGAATAACTGTGCGTTGCAATGGGGGACTAAGTTGCCGATGTGTCGCTGTCGTCTGTTTTTGAGTGTCGTGTGTGTTGCTGTGGGAATTGCGCTATGCCTGCCGCAGGAACTTGTCCTTCGCGCGCAGGAGCCGACGGCCATGCCCGATCTGCATTGGCGGCTTGTGGGTCCGTTTCGCGGAGGGCGCACGCGCGCGGCAACCGGCGTGCCGGACGAGCCGAATGTTTTCTATGTGGGCCAGGTGGACGGCGGCGTTTGGAAAAGTACTGACTACGGGCGCACCTGGAGTCCCATCTTCGACAAGGAGCCGACGCAATCGATTGGCGCGATTGCGGTGGCGCCTTCCGACGCGAACATTGTGTATGTCGCAAGTGGCGAAGGGCTGCACAGACCTGATCTGTCTGTCGGGGACGGCATCTATCGGTCGGCGGATGCGGGCAAGACGTGGGAGCATCTAGGTCTGCGCGACGGCGAGCAGATTCCGTCGCTGGCCGTGGACCCGCACGATCCGAACCGGCTTTTCGCAGCGGTTCTGGGTCATCCTTACGGACCGAATGAAGACCGTGGCATCTATCGCTCGACGGATGGCGGAGTAACGTGGAAGCGCGTGCTCTACAAGGATGTGAATACGGGCGGCTCCGATGTGGCGATCGATCCATTGCATCCGAATGTGGTGTATGCGGCGCTGTGGGAGTCGCGGCTGGGGCCATGGGAAGACGGCAACGAGTACAACGGCACGCATGGCGGGCTCTTCAAGTCGACGGATGGCGGCGACACATGGCGTCCCGTGACGAAGGGCTTGCCGGATGATCTCGTGCAGATTCAGGTGGCCATCGCGGCGAGCCAGCCAAACCGGCTGTATGCCACGGTATCCACCACGCATGATGGCGGCTATGAAAGCGGTGAAGGCCTTGGCGTTTATCGATCAGACGACGCCGGTGAAAGCTGGACAAGGGCCACGGACGATCCGCGCCCGGCGATGAAGATTGGCGGAGGCGATTTGCCTGTTCCCGCGGTGGACCCGAAGAATCCTGACGTGGTGTACAGCGCAAGCATCGTGACGATGCGTTCTGCGGACGGAGGCAAGACGTGGATCGGATTGCGCGGCGCGCCCGGTGGAGACGACTACCAGAACCTCTGGATCAATCCCAACGATCCGAAGATCATTCTTCTCGTGAGTGACCAGGGCGCGCTGGTGAGCGTGAACGGCGGTGTGACGTGGAGTTCCTGGTACAACCAGCCGACCGCACAGCTGTATCATGTCGCGGTCACCAACACCTTTCCTTATCAAATATGCGCGGGCCAGCAGGAGAGCGGGTCTGTGTGCATTGCGAGCCGGGGCAACGATGGGGAGATTACGTTCCGCGAATGGCATCCGGTAGGCATCATTGAATATGGCTATGCCGCGCCGGATCCGCTGCATCCGGAGATTGTGTATGGAGCGGGGCGCACGGAGGTCTCGCGATTCAACACGGTGACCGGCCAGGTGCAGAACGTAACGCCCGCACCGGTGCATGAGGCGGGGATTCGTGCAGACAGGACCGAGCCTATTCTGTTTTCGCCCGTCGATCCTCACCTGCTTTTCTATGCGGCGAACAAGCTGTTCCTTACGAGGGATTACGGCAAGACATGGCAGATCATTAGCCCCGATCTTTCTCGCGAGCATGCGGGCCAGCCAGCTTCCGTGCAGCCGCTCTCGGCAAGCGACGCAGCGAAGCGGCGCGGCGCCATCTACTCAGTGGCGGCGTCGTTCAAGGACGTGAATACGATCTGGGCAGGCACAGATGACGGACTGGTGTGGAGGACGCAGGACCAGGGCAAGAGCTGGAAGAACATCACGCCGCCGCAACTGGCGCCCTGGAGCAAGGTGACGCAGATCAGCGCATCGCGCTTTGACGAGGCGACGGCTTATATCTCTGTAAGTCGCTTCCGCGTTGACGATCTGCATCCGTATATCTATCGCACACACGACGGCGGGTCGACGTGGCAAGCGATTGCGACGGGACTGCCGGACAGTGCGCCCGTGGACACGGTGCGCGAAGATACAGTGCGCAAAGGACTCCTGTTTGCGGGCACGGAGACGGGCGTGTGGTTCTCGCTGGATGACGGGGACCACTGGCAATCGTTGCAATACAACCTGCCGCACACCTCGATGCGCGACCTGATGGTTGATGGCAACGACCTGATTGTAGCCACGCATGGCCGCTCGTTCTGGATATTGGATGACATTACGCCGATGCGTCAACTGGATGTGAGCGGGGCGCAAGCCGGGCCGTTTCTCTTTAAGCCGGGTGAGGCGTATCGCGTGCGCCGCAGCACCTACACGGACACGCCGCTGCCTCCCGATGAGCCTGCAGGCGAGAACCCGCCGGATGGCGCGGCGATTGATTACTCGCTGCCTGCTGTAGCGCAGGGGCCGGTAACGCTGGAGATTGTGGACGCGCAGAACAAGGTGGTGCGCCGCTATGCGAGCGACGACGCGCCCGAGCGTACGCAGCAGGAGTTGGAAAAGCAGCTGATTCCGCTGTACTGGCTGCGCATGCCGGCGACGCTGCCGGCAACGGAGGGGATGCACCGCTGGGTGTGGGATCTGCATGAGGCTGCGCCGACGGCGACCCACTATGAGTACCCCATCTCCGCTGTGCCGAATGACACGCCACGCACACCGCAGGGCGCGCTGGCGCTGCCGGGCGAGTACACGGTACGGCTGACGGCGAACGGCCGGGCGATGACCGCTCCATTAACCGTGAAGATGGACCCGCGGGTGACGGCATCGAGGGCCGACCTTGAGAGCCTTTACCACGCGCAGAGCGAACTCTCTGCGATGGTGACGAGTAGCGCCAGTGCCGCGCTGCAGGCGCACTCGGCGCGTGAGCAGATTGCAAGGCTGGTGCCGGGTGCATCGCAGGAGATGAAGCAGCCGCTGAAGGAGCTGGACGACCAGCTTTCCGCGTTACTTGGCGGCAAAGAGAACACTGCCCACCCGGAGGAAGCGCCGGGGCTGGATGAGACGGCAGGCAATCTGCTGGCGCTCTACACGCAGGTGGGGCAGGCGGATGCGGCGCCCACAGAAGCGCAGCAGA
>JAKBHH010000132.1 GCA_021836865.1 Acidobacteriota bacterium | reverse complement strand
GCTCTTCCAGGCTCCTGCTGCAGTACCTCGACAGCCGCATGCTCCCCGGCTACGCCGCCGTCGAGCAGGGACAGATCACCGGCTACACCTTCTGCGTCTATGAGGAGACCAAAGCCGTCATTGGCGACGTCTTCGCCGTACCGGGCGGCGATCCCGACGCGAGCGATCCCGCGGCGGAGATCCCGGTCCCGGCGCGCGCCCTTGAAAAAACCCTGCTCCGTCACCTCCTCGAGACGCTCCTGAATTCGCCCCAGGTGGACCGCATCGAGTCGCAATTGCTCCTCCATCCCTCCGGCACCCACGCCGGCGTCTTTCGCGAGGCCGGCTTCCGGCTCTTCCATCGGCTTTTCATGGTCCAGCCCCTCGATGGCAAGTGGAGCCGCCCCCATCTCGATCTGCCCAGCGGCCTCGAGCTCCGGACCTGGCGCGATGAGGATCTCAACCCCGCCGCCAGGCTCATCGCCGAGTCCTACCGCAATCACCCGGACAGCCTCATCAATGACCAGTACCGCTCCATCCACGGCTCCCTGCGCTTTCTCCATAACATCGTCCGCTACGCGGGCTGCGGCGTCTTTTCTCCGCTCACCTCCCACGTTGTGGTCGAGCGCACCAGCCGCGAGCTCGCGGCCCTTGTACTGGGCTCACGCGTCAGCCCCCAGAGCGGGCACATCACCCAGATCTGCGTCCGCCCCGAGTTTCGTCGCCAGGGACTCGCCCGCATGTTGCTCAATATGGCAGCCTCGCAATTCATGCTCCAGGGCGCCAGCGAAGTCTCCCTCACCGTTACCGCCGCGAACACTGAAGCTATCGAGCTATATCGTTCCGAGGGGTATGACTGCAACCATACCTTCGATGCCGCCGTCTGGCGCAGGCCAGATACCCCGGAACCGCTCTCTTGAGCCGGAAGCACGCCGCAAAGCTCCCGGTCCGGGAATGACTTTCCTGATTCGACCCCGTAACAGGGTCCATATCAATGCAACGGACGTGTGATAGGCTGCCAGTTATAAGCTAGGAGATTCCACAAGGACCTGCGGACCTCCCATCTTTGTGGTACCGAATGGCCGTTAAGTTGCATGGAACAAGTTATCGGAGTTTGCGATGATGCAAGGTAAGAGTTAGCCTTCGACCGCATCGCCACTCCGCAGAGAGTGGCTACCCCGGATCAAGCAGGCCCAGGCATTTCGCGAGTACGCGCCGCCTGAAGGTCACAGAGAATCGACACGGATAGGTTGCCTGGCCTTCAGCCGCTGCCGCCAGAATCGCACGAAGCGCACCCACCTGTCCGCAAATCAGGTTCCAGCAAGCCCGGTGCTACAGCCGCGCACATTTCAAATGAACCGTTCACGGGATCACGGTTGCCCGTGTGTTCACACTCGCAACATCACGATAGGTGTGGCATGAAGATACTGAACGATGAACAGGGACAGGTGCTGGTTCTGACCGCGCTGGCCATGACGTTGCTGCTGTGTTTTCTCGCATTAGCCATCGACGTGGGTCAGCTCTATTACACGCAGCGCCAGTTGCAGACGGCAGCCGACGCGGCCGCCCTGGCCGGGGCACTGGAGTCCTCGCAGTGCGGCGGAACCAGCAACTGCCTGGCGATGCAGCAGGCGGCGCAGGCCGCGCTGGTTGAGAATGGCATCTCAGGCGCGACTCTATACACACAATGTGCCGCGACAAAGGGCACGGGGACCGAGCTGACATTGAACAACGGCCCATGCGCGCTCGGAAATGCCGACCCCAACTACAGGAACACGGGATATATTGAGGCCGTGGCCTCACGGCAGACACCCACTTTTTTTGCCAGCCTGATGGGCTTCAAGAGCGTAGATGTGACCGCGCGCTCAGAGGCTGCGCTGGGCCCGCCGCAGTTCTGCCTGGACGTCCTCAATCCTACGGCGCCCCAGGCCATGCTGATGAACGGTAACTCCTCGCTGGATGCGCACTGCGGGGTGATCGTGGATTCCAATTCCGGCACGGCGCTGCTGGCCAACGGCCACGTCAGCCTCACCGCCTCGGCCATCAATGTGCATGGACAGGATCTGCTGAACGGCAACCCGTCGGTAAGCCCGACGCCGCAATTGAATGCGCCGACGCAGCCTGACCCGCTGGCGAACACCCCGGTCCCACAGTCCTCAGGATGCGGTGCGACCACGACGAGCCCCTATACCGGATCCCCCCGCCAGGTGACGGTGAACGGTGGGGGCCAGGCAGCCGTCTTCAACCCCGGCACCTATTGCGGAGGCATCACGCTGAACGGCAATGCCTCGGGATCCTTCAACCCCGGCACTTACATCATCCAGGGGCCCATGGTCGTGAACGGCGGCGACACGATAACGGGCAATGGAGTGACCTTTTATTTTGCCACCAGTTCCCTCACGATGAACGGCAATACCCATGCGGACCTGGTCGCTCCCACCACAGGCACCTATGCAGGCATCCTGATCTTTCAGAGCCCCACGGACAGCACTTCACTCATCCTCAATGGAGACACAACCTCGGTCTGGCAGGGCGCGATTTACGTTCCCGACGCACAGCTCACCCTCAACGGTGGCGCCAATCTCGCCGCGTACACCATCCTCGACGTCAACACGCTCATTGTGAATGGAAACGACACGTTCACCTTGGGCAAAGACTATTCTTCACTGCCGGGAGGGCCGCCGATCAAAGGCACGTCGGCCTACCTCATGGAGTAGAGATATGCGACACAACAATGCATTTTCGGTGTTGTCGGGTGAGCACGGCGGGAGCCTCGTGGAGTTGGCGCTCACGCTGCCCCTGCTCTTTCTGCTGCTGCTTGGGGCAATTGATTTCGGCCGGGCCTACTACCTCGCGATGGAGATAGCCGGCGCGGCGCATGCGGGCGCCGAGTATGGCGCGCAGTACCCGACAGACACTGCCGGAATGCAGGCCGCGGCCACCGCCGACGCACCGGATGTTCCCGGTCTCACGGTGAACACACCGAGCTATGGCTGCGAGTGCTCGGACGGAACCTCGTTCTCTGCCAGCTGCACGACGACACCCACATGCACCACAAACGTTGTGTACCGCGCGACGGTCTCGGTGTCGGCCACCTACAAGCCGATCATTCCCTGGCCGAAGCTTCCATCTTCCATCTCCCTCTCCAGTTCCGCGACGATGCGCAGCGGGGGAAGCTGACTCCGCAGCGGAGGGATGCAGACTCCATCCGCAGCGGAGGCTAAGGCAAGGCACAGGAAGGATGCACGGATGACGACCACGTGGAAGAAACTTCTTCAAGACGAAAGCGGCACCGAGCTGGTTGAGTTTGCAATCTCGGCGATGGTGCTGTTCACGGTGCTGTTTGCGATTATCGAATTCAGCTTGTCGATGTACGCCTATCACTTTGTGACCTCAGCCGCGCAGGCTGGAGCGCGCTACGCCATTGTGCGGGGAGCGGACTGGACCCCAGCGTGTTCCACTTCGGCTCCGCCGAGCTTCACAATGAATTATTCCTGCAATGCTTCGGCAAGCGATGTTTCCAATTATGTGCGGAGCCTGGTGACAACGGGGCTCGACCCGTCCAAGGTCACGGTGACCGCGACGTGGCCCGGTACCACTCCGGACTGCACGAAAAACTGCACCGCGTGCAGCCCGGTGAACAGCCAGGGATGCCTCGTGAAGGTGCAGGTGAGCTACGCGTTCAGTTTTGTCTTCCGGCCTGCCAAGATTTCCGGCCTTGCCTTTTCAGGAACCTCGGAAAAGACAATCCAACAGTAGGCTGCCGGGCGCGGCTTTGGCCGGTCGGGGTTCCGGAACCCCAGGGAAGCGTCAGCGGGCAATCAGGAACATGACCCAGCTGACCACGATGGCCGAGCCCACAAACAGGGCAAAGCAGTAGGCGCCGTAGCGAAACATCTTTGCCGGCGTCTCGCGCTGCGTAATGCCAAATACCGTCGAGGCGAACAGCCCAAACAGAACAACCGCCGTGAAGTGAGTCGGGCTGAACACTACGCCTTCCTCCCGGTGCGCAGATTGTGCGCGTCCACCGCCGCAATCACGTTCAGCAGCCCGGCCACCACAATGAACCGCGTGCCATAATCGCCCGTCGTCACCTGTATCTGGTCCGCGCCCAGGCTCAGCACCCGGCTGGCGACGTACAGCAGCCCCGTGCCCAGGTCGCCCACAAAGCCCAACATGTCCAGAATTTCGTGGGCGTTGGAATAAATCTTGCCCTGCATCGCGATCCCCAGGGCAAACATGGAGACGATGGAAAGCATCAGCAGCGTTCCTCGGCCCCACTTGCGCAGCAGAAAATGTCCCGCGCCCGGCACCAGCCAGCCGGCGATCAGAGGAAGATAAACATATCCCTGTTGCTTCATGGGCGCCGCGGCAGCGTTCTTGTTCTCGGTTCCAGCCATTCCTCTTCGACTATAACCCACCGGGGGCGGGCAGTCAGGCGCACAGGCCCCGCCCGCTAGATCCGCACCAGGTCGGTCTGAATCTTCCCGGTCACCCAGGCCTCGCCCGGAGCCGTCAGCATATTCAACTCGCTGCGCACGCCGAACTCCGGCAGGTAGATGCCGGGCTCCACTGAGAAGCAGGTGCAGGGCAGCAGCGTCCGCTCATCGTGCGTCTCCAGGTTGTCCAGGTGCGCGCCCGGCCCGTGCAGCTCGCGGGCGATGTTATGGCCCGTGCGATGCGTGAAGAAGTCGCCGAACCCCGCCGCGCGAATCACCCCGCGCGCCGCGTCGTCGGCCTCATAGCCGCGGATCGGCCGGCCCGCCAGAAAGGCCTCGCGCACCGCGGCAACGGCCGCATCCCGCGCATTCCGCACCGTGTCAAACACCAGCCGCTCACGCTCGCTCGGCGCGCGCCCCACCACGCCCGTCCACGTGATGTCGTAGAAAATCGTGTCCGCCCGGTCCAGCCGCCCCCAGATATCGATCAGCACAAAGTCGCCCTCGCAAATCGCCCTGCTGCGTTCCGCGCTGGGTTCGTAATGCGAGTCGGAAGTATTCTGATTGACGCTGACGTTGGGCCCGTTCTCCCACACCAGGCCCGCACGGTGCATCGCCTCGCGCAGCCATACCACCATCTCAAATTCGCTCATCTTGCCTTGGCCGCCGTCGGCCGGCCGCAACCTGCGCCCCATCTCCAGCCAGGCCTCGGCAAGAATCGTATCGATGGCCTGCTGCGCCGCCGCGTGGCTCACCATTTGCTCTTCCGTCAGCACGGCCTCAAACTGACTCACCAGATCCGCCGAGCTGACAATCTCCTTCCGCAGCGAGCGCAGAAATTCCACCGTCCCCGCATCCACCATCGAGACATACATGATCGCGTTGTTCGGGGAGTACTGCAGGGCAATCCGCCGCGCACCGCTTAGCATCGCCTGCAGCCCGGCCGCCAGCTCCTGCCAGCTTGAGTACCCGCCCTTGCTGCCGGGCAACGCATCCAGCCGACCCTGCTCAATCCGATGCACCAGCTTCCGCGGTTCGCCCTCCGCCGGCACAAAGTAGTACCAGCGCCGCGTCACGTGCGCAGCAGGGTCAAGGCCAAGAATGCGCTCGCCGATCGGATCGCGATGGTGGTGGTCGTAGAAGAGCCATCCATCGTGGCCCGCTGCGCGCAGAGCTTTCTGAATCTCCTGCAGTTTCATAGCCGACATTTTACGCGGATTCGCCGCAAAGAGATGTGAAGCCTGCCTGCCGCGACGCCCGCTCAGAATCGCAAGCCGGCGGCAGCGCTTCTACAGCGCGTTCAGAGCTTCTGCCTGGCCCGCAAACAACCCGGCATACTTGGTGATGCCCACCATCGTAAAGACCTTGGTGAAGTGCGGAGAGAGCCCGAAGGCATACACTTTCTGGCCGGAATTCGAGGCCTCGATCAGCATCTGGATCACCAGCGCAATCCCGCTTGAATTGATGTAATCCACCTTGGTGAAGTCCAGCAGCACCAGCTTGGATGTCTCCTTGGTAAGCGACTGGTACGTGCCCAGAACGGCGTCTTTCGATGTGCTCGCAATGTCGCCCTCAAAGCGCAACACCGTCACCGGATGTCCGACGGGGGAAGTCAGCTGGTCTACACGCGCCTTGGTTTCACTCTGCACAGTTTCGATCTCCGTTTTCTGAATTTACTCGGCTTCTTTGTCCAGCCGAATCACAAGCCTTACATAACTGCTTTTGCCGTTGCCGCCTTTCACCCATTCGGCCTCATCCACCAGCGCCTGGATCAGAAACATCCCCATCCCGCGCGGATCCTCCTCGCCGTGAATCTTGCGGTCGATATCCGGCTTCGGAGGGATGGTTTTGAGTCCTTTGCCGTCGTCGATGACCCTGACCTCCAGAGCATCGTCCACGGACGAAAGCACCACGCCCACCGACAGCCCTTCATTCAGACGGTTCCCATGCTCAATCGCGTTGATGCAGGCTTCGGCCACCGCGGTCTTCAAATCTTCCACGCGGTCATCGCGAAAGCCCATCAGCTTGGCCACAGCGGCTGCGGTGCTCATCGCTACTTTCTCATATCCAAGCCGCGAAGGAAGTCGCACTTCCACGCTGGTGGATTTCGCAGTCATCATTCCGCGTTCTCCATCCTATCCGTTCCGCGGCAAAGCGCTAGCGCCGTCATATCATCGGATTGCGGACCACCACCGCCAAACTCGGCCAGCGTCGCCCACAATGCAACGAGAATATCATCGGCTTTTCCCGCCGGGCACTTCGAAAACGCCTCCAGAAGCCGCTCTGACCCAAACTCTTCATCCCCCCGGAAAACCTCCGTCAGCCCGTCGGTATAAAACAGCAGACGGCTCCCCGGTGCAAACCCGCAACTCTGGCTGGAGTAGCGCATCCCCGGCAGCAGACCCAGCGGCGTTCCTGAAGACTCAAGCTGGCAGATCTCCCCGCCCGCCTGTACCAGGAACCCGGGATTGTGTCCCGCATTCACCGCCTGCACCTCGCCCGTCTCCGGCCATAGCTGAAGAAAAATCGCCGTCACATACCGCCGCTGCGCCTCTTCGCCCTCGGTCCAGTGGTGCTGGTTCATCTTCGCTGCCAGCTCATCCAGCGGCAGCCCCTGCGCCGCCATCGCCCGAAACGCCGCGCGAAAGCCTGTCGCCATAATCGCCGACGCCATGCCTTTCCCGGCCACATCGGCCACCATCAGCAACAGGCTCCCGCCCGGCTGCTCCACAATATCCACGTAATCCCCGCCTACTTCGTAGCAGGTGTCCGACCGGAATGCGAGCGAGTAGCCAGGAATCTGCGGCAGCGAGTGCGGCAGCAGCGACCGCTGGATATTTCTCGCCGCATCCAGATCCTGCTGCACCCGCGCCCATTGCAGATTCCGCTCATGGTTGCGCGCATTCTCCAGCGCCACCGCCGCCTGCAGCGCAAGCCCCTCCAGAAAGTCCGCCTCATACAGCGTCAGCTCACGCCCCTCCGGCGGAGCCACCACCAGCTCCGTCAGACGCTTGCCCTCGCGGTCCTGCAACAGATACGCGGGCAGCGCAGCGCCGTCGCCGTGGCCCGTCCCGTCCGCTTCCGGCATCTCGCCGTAGGCCAGCCCGGTGCCCGGAAACGCCGCTCCCGCCATCTCCAGCTCGCGCACTACAATGCGCAGCACCTGCTCCAGCACTTCCTCTTCGCGAATCGTCGAGTGAACCTGCCGCGAAGCCTCCAGCAGCGCCTGCAACCGCGCTACCTGCTGCTGCAGGTCAATCGTCTCGTCATTGCCCGGAAGCTGAATTCCAGACGCCATCTACAGCGACCTCCGCGGGATTTCACTCTACCACGACGCTCGCGCAGCCCGATACCGATTTGAAACCGCGCATCCCGCCTCCCATCAGGCCGGCACAAGCGCCGGAGCTACCTGCGGTGCCTGGCATGCCCCGCCATCCGTCCACCGTGTCACAGTCAGCACCGTAATATCGTCGTCCTGGCCGAAATCGATAGCAGCCTGCGCCAGAGCCTGCGCGCCGGAGCCGCTCATCGCTTGCGTCCGATCAAAACCGAAGAGCTCGCCCGTCCGATTCCGCGCCTCCATAATGCCGTCCGACACAAACGTGAGCCGGTCGCCGGGACCAAGCTGGCCGCGTGTCTCCTCGTAGCGGGTTTCCTGCAGAATCCCCAGCGGCAGACCCGTTTCAACCGCCATCTCCTCGCCATTGCGATAGGGAGCCGGATTCCCAGCGTTGGCGTGCGTCATCTCGCCGTCTCCCGCAATCCGCGTCGCGGAGCAGGTCACGAATCCACTCACCTGTCCATAAAGCACGCGGTTCAGGTACTCCAGAACCTCCCTCGGCCCGCGCAGGTTGCAACCACGCAACGCGCCCACGATTGCGCTCACCGTCATCGCCGCCTTCAGCCCCTTGCCGCTCACGTCGCCCACCACCACCAGCACCGATCCATCGCTACCCGGCAGCACGCGAAAAAAATCCCCGCCCACCTGCTTCGCCGGCGCATAGAAGCTCTCTATCCTGAGCCCCGGCACATCCATCGCCGGGGCAACCAGCTGCTCCTGCACCTCGCGGGCGGCGTCAAACTCCACGCGCAGCTCATCGCGCGCCCTCCATGCCTTCCACGCGCGCTGGCCAAGCATCGCAAAGAGCGCAAACTCGCACAGAAAGAGCGACAGCCCGAAATACGTCTCATAGAACGGCCCGATACGCACGCCGCGCAGGTTTCCATAATTCTGAAGCAGGTCCGTCACCGGAATGACGATCATCGCGGCGGCTACCAGGCCGTTCTCCCGTCTTGCAATCAGGGCCCATAGATTCACTGCGATTTGAATGGAATCAAAGCACAACAGTGCCGGCATCATTGCCTGGTGCGACCAGAAAACGATCGGCGACGGTTTCACCCCCAGGCTTAGAATCAGGAAGGTTGAATTGCCGATCACCCACGAGGCATGGTACAGGCGCTTCAATCCGAGAGCACGCAGGTTATGAACAGCCCAGACCAGTTCGACTGTCGCAGCCATCGAAAGAGCCTGCAGGCCTACATACACCAGGGAGTACTTCCACAGCGAAACTGCAACCAGCCCAAGGCTGACGGAAGCACCCCAGAGCGGCATGAGCGACGCGGCCATCAGCATCCAACTGCACACCAGCAGATCGCGCCCGCCGGCCCAACGCCAAAAAAGGATCAGGCCGGCTCCCATAAGAAAAAGGAGGGAGTTGAGGGCCAGATTCGGGCCATCTCCTATCAACGCAGCGGAATGATTCGCACGCAGCTCCAGATGCAGGTTCCGGCTTTCGTCGACGGCGAACACTGCGGTGGCTCCGGCCTGTGAGCGAAAGCCCGGCGGATACCAGGCTCGCAACGCCACCGCCGCAGTCGTTCCCTTGCCGGCGGCGCCGGGAGGCAAGTCAAAAACAGCGCTTCTCGCGTAAGCAGCGGGCGCTGGCCCCGGCGGCAGGCTGCCTTGACGGCCAACAAGCACGCCATTCACAAACAGTTCCGTTGCGATCAGGAAGGCGTTCTGGTTGCTGATTTGCACAGCGAGCGGGCCCGCCGC
>JAKBHH010000034.1 GCA_021836865.1 Acidobacteriota bacterium | reverse complement strand
TCGCCCTCGGCGCCATCATAGGCGGCCACATGGATCTGAACCGCTCCGAGCATTGGGTCTTCCGCATCACGCCAGACGCCGTGCTGACGCGCTACAGCATTAACTACGGTAACCACGCCACTTCCAACGACGTGAACTTTGCCATCTCGGTGGGCATCGAGTACAAGTTCAAAAAGAAGCGGTAAGCAGAGTTTTTCCCGCCGCCGGACAGCCAAAGACCGGAGTCTCTGACGCCAGAAAAATGCGGCGACAGGCTCCGGTTTTGCTTGCCTCGTATGCCAAACTTCCCCGGCAACAATCCATGGGAGCGAGCGATTCCTCGCCTGTGGTATCCTCCACCGTTCAGTGACGGCTGTGGAGAAGTGTCACTGGAAAGAATCCTGTACCGGATAGCGACACCGGCCTGTCCAGGCAGTGCGAGTCCGGACAGAGAACCTGCAAGAGGTAGGGGCAAATGGAGATGAGGGATACACTGGGAGTCCTGCTTGCGGGAGGCGCCGGCGAACGGCTCTTTCCGCTGACCCGCGATCGCGCCAAGCCGGCTGTGCCCTTTGGCGGGCACTACCGGATTATCGACATCACGCTTTCCAACTGCATCAACTCCGGCCTGCGCAAGGTCTTTGTCATGACGCAGTACAAGGCGCTCTCGCTGAACCGGCATATCCGCGAGGGGTGGACGGGCGTGGTGGCGACGGAGCTGGGCGAGTTCTTTGAAATGCTGCCGCCCATGCAGCGCACCGGCGCCAACTGGTACATGGGCACGGCCGATGCTGTCTACCAGAACATCTACTCGATCGGCAGCGAACAGCCCACATACATGATCATCCTGAGCGGCGACCACATCTACAAAATGAACTACAGCCGCATGCTGGACCACCACAAGGCGTCAAAGGCGGAGGTTACGCTGGCCACGCTGCCCATTCCCCCCGATGAAGTCTCCCGCTTCGGCGTGGTGGAAGTGGGCCAGTCGGGGGAAATCCTGGGCTTCCAGGAAAAGCCCGCATCCACAAATTTCCGGTCGCCATTCAATCCCAATGCGGTGGATGCTTCCATGGGCATCTACATCTTCAACACTGAGGTGCTGCTGAAGGCGCTCATCGCCGACGCCGAAGACCCCGACTCGAAGCACGACTTCGGCCACAACATTCTTCCCAATCTGCTGGGCAAGAAAAAGATGGTGGCCTACAGCTTTGTCGACGAGAACAAGCAGCAGGCGCTCTACTGGCGCGACGTCGGCACGCTGGACTCCTACTACGACGCGAACATGGACCTGTGCTCGGTCTCGCCGACCTTCAACCTCTATGACAAGAGCTGGCCCATCCGCACCCGCGTGCGCCAATACCCTCCCGCAAAGTTCGTCTTCGGCGAGCCGGGACGCACCGGCATGGCCGTCAACTCGGTCATCACGGCCGGCGTCATCATTTCGGGCGCATCGATATCCAACTCCGTGCTGTCGCAGGATGTGCGCGTCAACTCCTACTCGGACGTGGACGCGAGCATCATCTTTTCGCATGTCAATATCGGCCGCCATTGCCGCATTCGCCGCGCCATCATTGACCGCGATGTGCACATCCCCGAGGGTACAGTCATCGGTTACGATCCCGTGGAAGACAAGCGGCGCTACTTCGTCACGCCGTCGGGCCTCACCATCGTTACGCGGGATGCATCGCTGTTTGAGAATCCTGTCGATCCGGAATTTATGGAGCGTTACTGATCGCAGACGTCGGAGCGCCCATCAGGGCGCGTGGTGCGCGCCGCGCGGCAGGCCCGCCAGGACCCCGCGCGGCGCGCATGCGCTTTTGGTATGCTCAAGACCGAAGACGAACCCGCCAAGTCAACGCGACCATCAAGGAGCGGTGACCTTGGACGATCTCAAACGACCGGACTATTCCCCAAAATGCCGAAGCCCGCTGCCCTTGAAGGCGAACACGGCCACCACCGCATAGCACACCAGCGGCACAATCATGGCAGTGGCCATGCTGCGCGTGGCCTGGAACACAAGGCCGATAATCGGCGTAAATACCGCGCCTCCGATGATCGCCATCACCAGCAACGAAGCGCCCGCCTTGGTGTTGGGACCAAGATCCCGCAGGCCCAGCGCGAAAATGGTCGGGAACATCAGCGACATGAAGAAGCTGGTGAGGAAAATGGCCCACAAGCCAACCCAGCCGGGGAAAAGAATGCCCGCCGAGACCAGCCCTATGTTGGCCACGGCAAAGATGCCCATCAGCGTATGGGCGCGCACGCGTTTCATCCAGTGGCTTGACCCGAACCGGCCCACGCCAAAGCCCGCCAGCGTGCCGGTCAGCAGGTAGCCCGCCGTTTTTTCCGGCAGGTGAGTGTAGTCCTGCGCGTACTGGATGAAGTAGCTCCACGTGCCCACCTGCGCGCCGACATAGCAGAATTGGGCAAACACCGCAAAAAGAAAATGCGGATAGCGCAGCAGCTCGCGATAACTCCCCGCGGGTTCGGTCGGCTCCGGCGTGCGCGAGCCCGCAATGGCCGGGAACGGCGTGCGCAGGATCAGCAGCGCCCACACCAGCGTCACTGCGCCCAGCACCAGATACGGAGCGATGACCCGCATCGTCTCATGCTGAAGATAAGCATCGTAGGTGCCTGCGAGCTTCATGCGGAGGATGTCCGCGCTCTGCAGTTCCACGCCGGAAAAAATGAACAGCGTTCCGATCAGTACGCCGGTGATGGCGCCAAGTGGATTGAAGGCCTGCGAGAAATTGAGCCGGCGCACAGCGCTCTCCGGATTTCCCAGTTGCGCGATCAGCGGATTGGCCCCGGTCTCAAGAAATCCCAGGCCGCTGGCGATGATAAAAAGTGCTACCAGAAAAAGGCTGTAGCTCCGCGCCTGCGCCGCGGGGTAAAAGCAGAAGGTGCCCGCGCTATAGAGCAGCAGGCCAATCATCAGGCCAACCTTGTAGCCGTACCGCCGCATCACCATCGCCGCCGGCACTGAGAAAAGGAAGTATCCCGTGTAGAAGGCCGACTGCACCAGCCCCGCCTGCAGCCGGGTAATCTCAAACGACTTCATGAACTGACGAATCAGCACGTCGTTGAGATTGTTGGGAATTCCCCACAGAAAAAACAGCCCGGTGACGAGAAAGAATGCCGCTGCCCCATTGGGCGGTACCAGCGGCTCGTTCTTGTCTTCTGTGGACTCCGCGGGAAGCGTGGCAAAAGCCATTTAAGACTCCTGATTTGGCCTGATGGCCAGGTCACCGCCATCATACCGGCGGCGATGCAAGCCTGGCTTGCGGAATCTCCTATTGCGGCGTCCAGATGCGAAACTCGCCGCTCAGGTGCATCAGGCTCATCAGGTAGAGCATGCCGTCGTAGTAGCGATTTTGCCCGGAAGGAGTCGGCATACTCCAGAGCGCCTCAGTAAACTGCTTCGCTCTTGCTCGGTCCGTCGCTGCCAGGCCGGCCACGGCGTTGGTGCCCGCCAGTCCAGCCGGATGGTTCTCATGGGTCAGGCCCGGCGTCGCGCCCAGGTCCTTGCCGTCCAGCGTGTACACCGGCCCATAAGTGTTGATGCCCTGTTTCTCAAAAAAGCTCTGGATGCGGTCGCTCAGTTCCCGCTCTGCCGGAGCCTTGTGCCACCACGCCCAGTCCACGCTCCAGTTGCTTGCCGTGCGCCATGCGTCGTAGCCAAACTCGCCCGACTGCGGAAATTGATTGATGTGCGGGGTGCCGTCAAAGTTCGCATAGCTTGGAGCCAGACCCGTGACGGGGTTGGTCGTCTTCACAAAGAATGCGCGGCTCACTTCGGCGGCCCGTGCCCAGAAGCCGCGATCTTCCACCGGCCCCCACCGTGCCCACAGCTCATAGAAGGCCGGCAGATGATACGAGGGGTCAGTGAAGGGCTCCGGCATCACCTCCGGCACGAAGAGGATCATCGGCGGATCGGGATGCATCATCGGCCCGACCGCGTGCGGTCCAAACTTGCCCGGCGCCGAGATCACCGGACGGTGCACCATGGCCCGCAGAAGCTTGTCTGCCTCTGCGTGGTAGTTGTAAATCCCCTTGCCGTCTCCCCAGCGGTTCGACGCAAACAGGAGCGCCATGGCAAAGTACGACTCCCCATCCGGCGCGGCACCCTCGGAGTTGTGCGTCCCATCCGTCTTGCAGGACCAGGCAAAGAACTCGTAGCTCGGCGCCTTCGGGTCACGGATGTACATGTAGGTTTTGGCCCAGTTCCAGATCGCGTCGAATTCCGGCTTTCTGCCCAGCTGGACCGTGATCATCATGCCGTACGACATGCCCTCGGTGCGCACATCGTGGTTGGCCCAGTCGGTCACATACATCAGCGGCCCGCTGGCGTTGGCGCCGGCGGCAAAGGCGATGGCCTGCGTCTGCGGATCCCCATGGAAGAGTTGCTGGTAAGCGGCATCCACCTTGGCGCGAATCTCCTGTTGCGGGTGCCCATCCTCGGCAAAGAGGTTGCGATAGTGCCCGGTTGCGTACGCGCCCGGTCCATCCTGCGGCGCGGCTGCGCGCGCCCACGGTGCGACGGCAAAAACCCCCGCTGCCATCATCATTGCCAGACTGTTTGAGTGGCTCTTGCGCATCATGCATGAACCCCTGAGCCAATTGGCTGAAGCGATTTACTCGACGCTGAGCAGTATCGCCCCCGCTCCCTGCCTTTTGCAAACAGGGGCCGCTCGGGGAGGGTTCGCGCATCAGGGATGCCGGTGGAGCACGTGCTTTGCGATGTCGGGCCAGAACTCGCGAAAGGCATTGGTGAGGGCATCGCGCCCGATGGCATATCCGAATTTTTCTGAAAGATCGCCGAGGTTCTGGTCCGCGGATGGATAGTACGCCAGGGAGATGCCCTGAGCCATCCCGCGGCCAACAATCTCGGCGGCATTAAAGGTATTGTGACCCTGGTAGTTCGGCGTAATCAGTACGCGCGAGCCGGCGTAGACGGCGCGCTTCCAGACGCCCCCTTGCCCTTTGGCAAAGTAGCGCTCGTCCTCGTGCAGGACGCTGGGCAGCGCCCAGATTACAAGGTAGTTGCCATCGGTCTTATCAACAAACCCGCGCCACGTGTATCCCCAGAAACCCGCCGGACCTTTGCCCAGTTGCGGATGCGTATTTGACCCCTCGGCCAGCAACGAGGTAATGCCAACGAAGGCATAGGACGAGTAGTCGAAGCTGTTCTCTGTCGCGATCCCGAATGCCTCGCGCGAAGTGGGTGGCGGCGGAATCGCGCCTGCGCTCACGGCGCGATAGTTGGGCATGAAACCAAGAATCCGCTTGGGCTGTTCCTGCCCAGGGAGCGCCCCTGAGGGCTTCGACGCGGGCTCTCCGGGAGTCTCCGGCAGGTTGGCCGGTTGCGCGCCCTTTGCGGAGGACGCGGGATCTGGCTGCTGCGCTGCTCCGGTGTTGGGTGCCTGCGCAAGAGGCGCCTGCGCACTGGGCGCGGCAGGCTGCGCCGCGCGCGGGGCGTCCTGTTGCGCATAGGTCGCAGTCACTGCGAGAGTCCAGAATAAGAAGGCAAAAAGGCGCAAAAACGATCCTCCACACTTTCTGCCCAGCGGCCCAAAAGGCACAGCCGCAGCGAGCAGAGGCATAACTCTCAGAATACCGGATTTCGCAGAGACCCTGTCTCCGGGCAACTTGTGCAGGCGGACCCCAGTTTGCGGCCGCGGGGCAAACCTAAAACTGCGTAGCTCACTCTTTAGACGTAAAGTTCAGTTGCCGGATGCAGCGATCATCCCGAAAAGGCAATGAAAAAGCGAATCCTGCCCCGAAACTCGCTCGGACAGGTGATTTGCAACGCTCAGATCCCATCCAGAAAGACTCCAGCCATGCAGGTTCTATTGGTGCGTGGGCTGCGATTGTCCTGAAGCCCCGGCAGTCTGAGCCTGAGTGTCCAGTCCGCGTGTCGGATCCTTGTGGAAGAGCATGCGCGACAGATCCGGCCAGAACTCCTGAAAGACGGAGCCGATCGCGCCTTCCGCCGTCACAACGAAACCATTGCCGATCGTCAGGCCGATTCCGGAGTCGTTCGCGGGGTAGTAGAGGTTAGAGAGTGCGCCCGAAGCAATGTTGCCCAGCACATTGGAGTAGTTGGGCTCCCATTTGCCGGTGTTGTCGTGTTTGCAGATGACGCTGGTGGCCACGGCGTAGAACAGTCGGTGCTGCACGGACCCATGGCCGAGCCGGAAATAACGGGGATCCTGATGCAGAAGAGATGGCAGAATGCCGTTGCCAATCATGGTGCCGTCAAAGGCGTCCAGATATTTGGCGCCGGCGCGCTCGCCAAAGCCCTTCGCACCCCAGGGGAATCCGCTGTCGGAGTCCAATGCCTCGCCATAACCGGCCACAAGGACAGCAGCAGCAAAGGTGGCGGGGTCAACCGAAGAGCGAAAGGCGAGGCTTATCTTCTGCCGCGCGGTCAGCGAGACGGCGTCGCTGCGGTAGGTGGTATTGAACATTGGGACGATGCCCAGAACGCGCTGCTTCTCTTCCTCCTTAAGTTGTTCTTCAGCCTTTTGTTGCCTGGCCTTGTCTGCGTCGACCGGGCTGGTCTGCGCTGCGGAATTTGAACTCGCCGGGGCGCGAGTGGGGGCAGGCTCAGGGGGTGGTGCGTCCTGGCTCTGACCCGAGCCAGAATTTACCGCTTCGAAGAAGCTGATCGCATCCATCGCTTGCGCAAAAGGCGCCTGCGGAGCTTCCGGAAGATTTTCAGGGAGCGCCGTCGCGATCGTAG
The DNA here is from genome assembly GCA_021836865.1 of Acidobacteriota bacterium. Classification (GTDB taxonomy): domain Bacteria; phylum Acidobacteriota; class Terriglobia; order Terriglobales; family Acidobacteriaceae; genus Telmatobacter. The sequence continues at coordinate 26,493 of JAKBHH010000034.1, read as the reverse complement.
TGGGAGGCGCTTGCGCCGTGAGTCCAGGGCACTGCAGCAGCAGGACCATGCCTGTGACGACGGTCGCAGGGGTCAAGCTGGAACGTAATCGCATCCATTCACCTTTCTTGGAAATTCGCCCCGACTGACCGGTTTGCGCTCAGGGGCGAATGGACAGAGAAACCTATCCCAGGCCTGAACGGCCTGCTGCCTTGAATCCTTTGATCGAACGTGGTCAGGAGCCCCCTGGGCGAACCCAGAGTGCCCTGTTCAGGTTAGACGAAGATCATCCCCAGCGGTTGCTTCAGACGCTGACTGGCCCCGCATCGCAAAATTGTCGTCGAAGTCTTCATGCGGCGGTGCGCATTGAAGTTGCGGGCTGCCCGATGGGCCGCTTTTGGAGCGCGCAGTCGCCGAAAAGAGGTAGAGCCTTACTGCTCAGACCGGGACAAGCGATCCCTCTAAAGTAGGAATTACCTTGTGCGCCCCAGTGCGCGAAAAGCATTTGTCACCGCACATGGGTAGAAAAAAGGTGGGATGCATGAAGAAGCTTGTGACGTTAGTGACAGTACTTAGCCTTACGACCATCGGCTGGGCGGCAACTACGCGCGAAAACGCGCAGGACCGACTGGACAATTCGGGTCAAGTGCTGCACGAGATTATGGCGGCGCCCGACCAGGGTATTCCCCAGGAGGTGTTGGATCACGCGAAGTGCATCGCCGTCGTGCCCCATATGCTCAAGGGCGGCTTTGTGTTCGGCGCGGAGAATGGCCGAGGCGTGGCCACTTGCCGGACCGCAACTGGATGGAGCGCCCCGGCGTTTTTTGCCATTACCGGCGGGAGCTGGGGATTGCAGATCGGCATTGAAGGCGTAGATCTGGTGATGATTATCCAGAACGACAAAGGGATGCAGCGGTTGCTCTCAAGCAAATTTCAGCTCGGAGCAGACGCCTCTGCGGCAGCAGGACCGGTGGGACGCCATGCTTCCGCCGATACCGATTGGAAACTGAATACAGAAATCCTGACTTATTCGCGCGCCAAGGGCGTCTTTGCCGGACTCACGCTGACTGGAGCTTCGATTCGGCGTGACGACGATTCGACAGAGGCCATCTATGGCCATGATATCTCCAATCAACTCATTCTTGAGGGCAAGGAAGCTGTCCCGGCCTCGGCACAATCCTTCCTCGATGCGGTCAAGGGAGCGAAGGAACAGGCAGTTGCCTCGAAATAGCAGATGGTTGTAACCGCATGGACGGCGCCCTTGATAAGGATTCAAATCTCGGGCGCCAACAATGTTGAGAAAGGGTGCATATGCTCTGGACACTCTTTGTGGTCGTTTTGGTTTTGTGGCTATTAGGCTTCAGCTTCCACGTGGCTGGAGGCCTCATTCATCTCCTCCTGGTGCTCGCTGTAATCATCCTGATTTTCAACCTGGTGAGTGGCCGCAGAAGAGCGCTCTAAAGTAGGACGGCCCGGGGACAGTCTGGCAGATGGAAGACATCCATCGCTAGCGCTCACAGGCTCGCTTGGCATTGGGTCCCGGTAAGGGCGAGCTGATGGAATCATCCATGCCGGCTGCCAGACTGCAATCGGAACCGGAGTATGGCGGGCAGAAGAGGCTCCGTCCTGCTTCTGCAGGAATCGATGGAAGCCTGCGCGCATTTCCCTGAATGTGATCCATTTTGACCATTCTTCCCCCGAAAAATGCGGGAACGTATGTTAGAGGAGTGTGCCCGCCCCTGCTTTCTACGTGCTTCATGCGCCCGTCAAACCCGGTGCGTGAAGAGTGATGCTCGCGAATCGAACTTCTTGCCGGAGAGGTAACCCATGAATGCCCTGTTGATCTATCCGGAGTTTTCCGAGACCTACTGGAGCTTCAAGCATGCGCTCAAGTTTCTGGGCAAGCGAGCTGCGCAGCCTCCGCTCGGGCTGATGACGGTAGCGGCATTGTTGCCGAAGTCGTGGAGCAAGCGCCTGGTGGACACCAACGTGGAGCGGCTGCGCGACCGTGACCTGGACTGGGCCGACGTGGTACTCCTGAGCGGCATGCACATCCAGCGCGAGTCCCTGGTGGCCCTTGTGGACCGTTGCCGGGCGCGCGGCCTGCGCACCGTTGTGGGCGGGCCTATTGCCAGCAGCATTCCGGCGGAGCAACTGAGGGCGGACCACGTCGTGATTGGCGAGGCTGAAAGCCTGATTGCCGACCTGGCGCGGGATCTGGAGCAGGGCGTGGCCGAGCCAATCTATCAGGCGTCCGAGCGGCCCGCGATGGAAACCAGCCCGTTGCCCGACTTGAGCCTGATTAAAATGCGCCGCTACTCGACCATGGCCGTGCAATACTCGCGCGGATGTCCCTTCAACTGCGAATTCTGCGACATCATCGAGATCTACGGCCGGCGCCCGCGCACCAAGGCCGTGGCGCAGGTGCTGGCTGAACTAGACCAGTTGCGAGCCGCCGGCTGGCGCGAAGCCGTGTTTATCGTCGATGACAACTTCATCGGCAACAAAGCGCGCGCCAAGGAGCTATGCACCGCGTTGGCCCAATGGCGAAGCCAATACAAAACCAGCTTCGACTTCAATACAGAGGCTTCCCTGAACCTGGCCGACGATCCGGAGTTGATGCAACTGATGAAAGACGCCGGTTTCGTCTCGGTCTTTCTGGGCATCGAGACTCCCGACGAGTCGGGCCTGGTCGCCAGCAACAAACTCCAGAACACGCGCCGCAGCCTGCTCGAAAGTGTAGCCATCATCCAACGATATGGCATGCAGGTCATGGGCGGCTTCATTCTGGGTTTCGACACAGACCGCGAGGATATCTTCGACCGCATGGTCGATTTCATTCAGGACAGCGGGATCCCCATTGCCATGGTAGGGCTTCTTCAGGCCATGCCCGGAACGCAACTTTTTCGGCGCTTGTGGCGAGAAGGCAGAATTCTGGATGCGGGCCACGGTGACAACACGAGTGACAGGCTCAATTTTCTTCCCCGCATGGACGCGACGCGACTGGTGGAAGGCTATCGCTCGGTGCTCAGGCGAATCTATTCGTGCGAGGCCTATTATGACCGCGTCAAACTTTACCTGAGCCGCACGCAGCCGCGACCCGGCGAGCGCGTGTCCAGGCAGCGATGGATGACCCGCGCCAACGTGCGCGCATTTGTCACCTCCATCATTCGCCAGGGGCTCTTTGGCCCGCAGCGCTGGAGTTATTGGAAATTCCTGCTGGCCGCGGTCACCCGCTATCACCGTTGCTTCGGTTCTGCCATGACCCTGGCGGTAATGGGTTATCACTTTCAGGTAATGACGCAGAAGCTGCCTAAGGAACATTGCGAGTATTCGCTCCATGGCGGCGAGTTATCAACAAATTCATAGAGCGAAACTGAACGAATCGGATAGCCGCCGGGGTGAGCGATATTTTTCATGTCAGAGCAAGGAGAGATTCTTCGCCTGGCAGTGGGCAAATGCCGCATTTGCAGTGGGGAAGAGCGAGCCCTCATACTAGGGCCAGTTCACACCATCAGGGCGGTGGCGCCAGGAGCCAAGTTTTTCGAGTTCAAGGAGCGAGGAGTGACGCATACCGGTTGTCTGCTGGCGACGATCGACGCAGAAATCGGGAAAATTGTTCCCGGCCCTTCGGGTTGGAAGCGAGCATGGGGACATCCTTCATTCTCGCCCTTGACGGTGGACCTGCCACAGCCTTCGGGCTCGGCTTCGTCTGACCCCATGTTCGCTTGCAACGCTATCCGCCCTGGCACTGTGAACAGGTCCTAGGTCACATTGACAGTCTCACGTCCGAACCCGCCCGCCTGAACCTCAGGAGTCTCACTATGCCCCGCGCCAAGTCAGTTCAAAAAGTTGCTCGCCACCAACTCGCCAAGGCCCCGACAGGAATCCAGGGACTGGATGAAGTCACAGATGGTGGCCTGCCCAAAGGTCGGGTGTCGCTGGTGTGCGGCAAAGCGGGCTGCGGCAAGAGTTTACTCGCGATGCAATTTCTCGTGAACGGTGCAGTTCAATATAACGAGCCCGGCGTATGCATGAATTTCGAGGAAACTGAGGAAAAGCTGGCCGCAAACGTCACATCCCTGGGTTTTGATCTGCATGACCTTACCAAGCGCAAGAAGCTGCTGATCGATTACGTTTTCATTGAGCGGAGCCAGATTACCGAGTCTGGAGAGTACAACCTCGATGGCCTCTTTATCCGTTTGGGCCATGCGGTAAAAACGATCAAGGCAAAGCGCGTTGTTCTGGATAGCGTTCAGGCGCTTTTTGCGGGCGTCGCGGATACAGCAATCCTGCGTTCAGAGCTGCAGCGGCTGTTCCGTTGGCTGGAAGACCACCATCTAACCGCGATTGTGACCGCGGAAGCTGGAATCAACACATTGACCCGCCACGGGCTCGAGGAATACATCGCCGACTGCGTCATTGCACTGGATCACCGGGTAACGGAACAGATTTCCACCCGGCGGCTGCGCGTCGTTAAGTACCGGGGCACTTCGCACGGTACCGATGAATATCCTTTCCTCATTGATGAGGACGGCATCTCGGTTGTGCCCATTACCTCTCTCGCACTCACTCATGAAGCTCGCACGGATCGCGTTTCAACCGGGATTCCCGCAATGGATCAGATGATGGAAGGCAAGGGATTTTTCCGCGGCAGCAGTGTGCTGGTAACCGGCACGGCGGGAACCGGAAAATCCAGCCTGGCGGCAAATTTCGCCAGCGCCGCCTGCGCGCGCGGCGAACTTTGCCTGTATTTTACTTTTGAAGAGTCTCCCAGCCAGATTCTCCGCAACATGCGCTCCGTGGGTCTTGATTTGGAGCGGTGGGTCAAAAAGAGGCTATTGCACTTCAACGCGATGCGCCCAACCAGTACCGGCCTTGAAGGGCACCTGGCTGTCATTCATAAATTAATCTCTCGGCTTCGCCCGAGCGTCGTGGTCATCGACCCGATTACAAACCTGGTTTCGGCAACGGGCAGTTATGACGTTAAATCGATGCTCGTCCGCCTGGTCGATTTTTTGAAGGTGGAACAGGTCACATCCATATTCACAAATTTGACCTTTGCCGGAGATCCCCAGGAGAAAACTGCGGCGGCCGTTTCTTCGCTGATGGACACCTGGGTGGTATTGCGGGACAGCAAGCCCAATGGGCGGCCACGGCGGGAGCTTTACATCCTGAAATCTCGCGGCATGGAGCATTCCCGCGAGGTTCGTGAGCTGATTGTGAGTAAGAGCGGCCTCGAATTGGGCATCGTCCTGAAAGATCATACGGTAGCCACACACGTTGCCGGTCAATAACATTTCGCGCGGCCAAGTCGCGTGATTTTCCGCTTGAGCAGGAGTTGGTACAACGACATGAAGGCAAACACAGAGACGAAGAAGTCCTCCGGCATGAAGAAGAGCGCAGCCAAGAAGCGTCCAGCAAAGAAGCGCCCAGACAGGACCAGCCGGAGCGACTTTTTCATCTTGCGGCTTTACATCGCGGGCCAAACACCGAATTCGATCACCGCAGTCGCCAACCTTAAAAAGCTGTGTGAGGATAAGCTGAAGGGCAAGTACCGCATCGAGGTGGTTGACTTGCTCGAGAAGCCGCAACTGGCCAAGGGCGATCAGATCATCGCCATTCCAACTCTGGTGCGAAGGCTCCCGCCCCCCGTCAAGAAGATCATTGGCAACCTGTCAAAGACCGAGAGCGTCATTGTGGGGTTGGATCTTCAACCCGTACTCTGACGTGAAAGCGAAAACCCCGTATGGCCAACAGGCGCGCACACTCCAATGGCCGAATCCTCCCAAAGGCTCTGCCCGGCAAATTTGTCGCGCCTGAAAAATCTCCGCAAGGCAACAGCTCTTCTCCCAGCAAGCGGTCGCCTTCCACATCACCGGACTCGCAAGCAAAACTCCACGCGCGATTGAAGAGTGCGGAAGAGACGCTTCGCGCAATCCAGTCGGGCGAAGTGGATGCCTTGATGGTTTCCGGTCGTCAGGGAGTGCGGCTGGTGGCTCTAAAGGGCGGCGAGCCCAACTATCGAATGTTGGTGGAGGCGATGAGCGAGGGCGCAGCGACTTTGTCACGCACGGGCGCCGTGCTTTACTGCAATCGCAGGTTTGCTGAACTGCTGGGCAGGACGCCAGGGAAGATCGCTGGAACTGTTGTGCAGTCCCTGGTTGCCGAAGCAGAGCGCGAGAGATTTGAAGCTCTGCTGGACAAAGCACAAAGGACGGTCGCGAAGGGCGAATTCAACCTGCGCCCCGCAGATGGAATTCTGACTCCGGTCTATTTGTCGCTCAACCGCCTTCAAGGATACAAAGGGCAGGTCCTGGGCATGGTGATCACGGACCTGAGTGAGCAAAAACGCAGGCAGGCTGAGGAGATCACCCAAACCGAAGCAACACATCGGCTCCTTCTGGAACGTACACTTGCAGCGCAGGAGGAGGAACGGCGAAGGATTGCGCGCGAATTGCACGACGAAGCGGGGCAGTTACTGACGGCCCTTCTCGTCGGCCTGCGATCGTTGGAGGACACCCGGAAGCTATCGGATGTTAAAGCGCACGGCCGTCAGCTGAGAGAGATCGCCGCCCAGGCCATCGACGAGGTCGGCCGACTCGCCCGCGGGCTTCATCCGTCGGTACTCGACGACCATGGCCTGGGGGTTGCGTTGCGCAGATACATTACTGAATACCAAACCACACACAAGATAGCGGTGGATCTCGTTCTCCATGATCTTGATTCCAGCAACCTTCCGCCTGCGGTCCAGATCGCCTTGTATCGCATTCTCCAGGAAGCTCTGACCAACGTTGCCAGGCATTCCGGAGCCAGGAAGGTCAGAATTCAATTCACTCGTTCCGAGACGGCCCTGGAGGTAGAGGTCATCGATGACGGGTGTGGCTTTGACGCAAAGGCTGTGGCTGTCTCCACGCATCGGCTTGGGATTCAGAGTATGCGGGAGAGGGCAGCTCTGCTGGGCGGAACGATGACATTCACGGCTCAGCGCAAGGGAACGAGGATGCTGGTGCAAGTACCTCTCGTTCACTCGGTGCTCAATCCCCTCGCGCAGCAAAGGAGCACGTGACATGGCAATGCGCAAACAGAGGATCAGGGTCATGATCGCGGATGATCATGCGATTCTTCGCGCAGGTCTCAGGATGCTGGTCAGTGCTCAGCCCGATATGGAGGTGATCTCGGAAGCTTCCGATGGAGAGACGGCGATTCAAACCGCACGCGAGTCGAAACCGGACGTAGTGTTGCTGGATCTGACCATGCCCAGGGTTGGAGGGATAAAGGCACTGCATGCAATCATGCGAGACTGCCCTGAAGTCCGGGTGCTCATCCTCACAATGCATGACGACTCCGCGTACTTACGATCGGCATTGGCTGCCGGAGCCTCCGGCTACCTTTTGAAGCGGGCGGTGGACGCGGAGCTGATTGCCGCCATCCGTGCGGTCCATCGCGGCGGAGTCTTCATCGATCCCAGACTGGCGGGCACCCTGGTCCAGAATGTGCTCGCGAAGACAGGTTCAAATACTCGCTCCGCCCGCCCCGCCAATATCCTTAGCCGCCGTGAATTGCAGGTACTTGGCCTCGTGGCGCGCGGCTACACCAGCGCAGAAATTGCCACGCAGATTTATGTGGGCGTGAAGACAATCGAGACCTATCGATCGCGTTTTACTCAGAAGCTCGGCCTGCGAACGCGCAGCGATGTGATTCGCTTTGCCGTGCAGATGGGACTCCTCACGCCAGAGGCGCTGGAAAATGAGCCCGGCGACACGGCGCATTAGGAATTTCTCCCGGTAGATTCTCTGCCCTGCAGATACCGTGCGCGACCGAAGGCGCTCTTGTCGGGGTTTACCCGACAACCTACCCGATAATTAGCAACATCCCCGATAGCCAGACTATTCGATCTCCCGCACACTCAGTGCAGGCTACAAAAGTGTAGCTTCCCGGCAGGTTCAGCAGGTCACGGGACAGGCATGGCTTTCAGAGGAAGGCGCAATGGGAATCCAATCGATTGCTGCATGTAAGCATGGGCATTGGAAGTGGTTCCTTCATTTTCTTTGATCGTCGCACCCCTGCCCATTATCCGTATCAACATCGTTGACAACTAAGGTGGAACCTCATGAGTGATCCAGGCCATTCCAAATTTGACCCTACTGTCTTTCTTGCGAACGCGGGCCTTGGCCGAAGAATCACCACGGTGAAGCAGAAGCAGCCTTTCTATTCTCAAGGTGATCCGGCAAGCTCTGTGTTTTACCTCCAAAAGGGAAGGGCAAAGCTCACCGTCGTGTCAAAGGCCGGCAAAGAGGCCACTCTCGCGCTTCTTTACCCCGGCGACTTTGTCGGAGAAGAGTGCCTCGCAACAGTGCCCGGCCTGCGCATATCCACTGCTGTATCCATCACGGCCTGCACCGCGCTGGAGATCAGACGAACAGAGATGATCCGCGTGATGCACGAGGAGCATGAATTCTCTGACCTCTTCCTGAGGTTCCTTCTGGCCCGCAGCATGCGCATACAAGCCGATCTTGTCGATCAGCTCTTCAACTCGAGTGAAAAGCGTCTGGCGCGCATACTGCTTTTGATGGCAGAGTTTGGACAGCCCGGCGAACCCAATACCTTCATTCCGCCCATTACCCAGGAAACTCTAGCCGAGATGATTGGCACCACTAGATCTCGCGTCAGCTTCTTTATGAATCGCTTTCGCGCGCTGGGATTCATCGATTACAACGGGCGCATCCAGGTGCACAAGTCCCTGCTGAATGTGGTCCTGCTCGACCAGCTACCGGAGCACAATGCTGAGACACCGCCAATCGAACGAGTTTCGTAAGAGCTGATGGTAACTCTGGTGGCTCCACGGCCGTCAGGCCGCCACCCTGCCAGCCTGCCCCGGCGAGACCGCAGGCGGCGTAGCACCGAACAGCGAATCGTCGCAGACGTATCGGACCCGGGCGCTGCAGTATGGACACGAAGCCTGCTGGCTCTCCTGCAAGACCGTCTGCATGACGTTTGATGCAAAGGACCGCAGGCATTCCGTGCAGGTCAGCATTATGAATGTGGTTCCGTTGGAATCCTTCCCGTACCGTGGCGTCTGCAATAGGTCATCCCGGTGCTGATGGCCCATCGGCCGCGTCACCGTCGTTCGAATCAGATCTGCGATTGTGCGCACAAGGTCTTGGGGATGGCTTCGTCCCTTAGCAAAGAAGGCATCGGCGAACACTCCGCCGGGAAAGCGTAGGTCGGAATCGTAGTCGCCACTCATCGCGATCACCGGAATCGAGCAAAAGCGCAGGCGTACGACGGAGAGAAACTCGTGGCCCGACATGCGCGGCATGTTGAGATCGGAGACGATGATATCCGGAGTAGCGAGTTTGATCTGCATCAACGCATCTAAGCCGTCGGATGCAGTGGCAATATCGTAGCCTTCTTCAGCGAGAAGCATTCCCATGGCATCGCAAATGCCAGGATCGTCGTCTACCAGGAGGACCCTTTTTCTGAACGTGTCGCTCATCGCCATGACCTCCGTTGGGGATGCAGGGGACTGAACCTACCGCATAGAATGCCATCCACTGAGGACCCCCGCCTGTTCAATTGAGAACAGTGCATCTGACAATCGCGCGGAGCGGAAGCCTGGCTCCCTGCAGCCGGCGCAGGCAATGTGAGCCGTTTTGCTCAGAGATCCGGCAGACAAGCTGCTTAAGCTGGATACTGCGTGCCTGAGCAGGCAGCGCAGATGCTGTGCGGCGTTGCGACCGATTACCTTACAACCAAGGCAGAGATTCTATGGCGACACTTCTTGCAGAGCCGCAGAGAACAAGCGGGCCAGAAGCAGTTCATCTGGTGCAAGGTAAATCAGATGAATTCAACTGGGTATTCTTCGTCGTAATTGCGGCGTTTCACCTCGGCGCTGTCGCGGCTCTGTTCTGCTTCCGTTGGTCTTCGCTGGTCGTGTTTCTCGCGATGTGGATCGTGGGTCAGAATGTCGGCATTGCCGTCTGCTATCACCGCCAACTCACGCATCGCGGCTTCACCACTCCCAAATGGCTGGAGTATCTGATGGTGGTCTGCGGCACCTTGACCCTGCAGGGCAGTCCCATCTATTGGGTCGCTGTGCATCGCATGCACCACCAATACACGGATCGGTCAGGCGATCCGCATTCGCCTCGCGATGGCAAATGGTGGTCGCACATGGGATGGATATTGCACGGCGCACTGCACAATGAAACCACCATGCTCTCTCACTACGCGCCTGACCTGCAGCGAAATCGCTTCTACCGGTGGCTCGCCGTCTGGCATTGGATTCCCATCACCTTTAGCGGCATTGCGCTCCTGGCTTGCGGTACTGCACTGGGGGATGGAGGCTGGGCCTGTCATGGCTGCTCTGGGGCGTACTGCTGCGGACTACCATCGGCTTCCATGTGACCTGGCTCGTCAACTCCGCAACCCATTTATGGGGAGTGCGCCGCTTCAATACCCACGACGATTCAACCAATAACTGGTGGGTTGCGCTGCTGACCGGCGGCGAGGGTTGGCACAACAATCACCATGCACATCCCGTCTCTGCAACCCATGGCATGAGGTGGTGGGAGCTGGATTTCAACTACTGGCTCATTCGGCTGCTGGGGCTGCTCGGACTGGCAAGAAATATCAAAGTGATACGCACCCTGCGCAACGCGCAGTTGGACCGCGGCTGACAGCTTGCATGGGGCTCAGTCGGGAAGCCAGCGTGCGGCTCCGGGAGGGAGCGAGGCTCATCACCGAGTCCGTCTTGAAGCGGCAGGTACACTTCAGAGTCGGGCCGCGATACGGCCCTTCGGACCACGTCCCTCTTCCAGGATCGGCTGGCCGTCTTTGTTCCCGGAGGCCACCCTCCGGCGTCAAATAGCGCGACTTTCTTACGCGAACCATCTGCCTTTGATCTGATTCTCCCGTCTCGGGACAGCAGTGTGAGCGACACAGGCGATGTAATTGCGCATCGGGACCGCGCTGTCCTTATTGAGCTTCTTGAGAGAACAGCCTCCGCGCTGTCGCCTGCTGCCGAATGCTTTGCGCAGCATCTTCTCCGCCACTCCATTTGCAAGAGCGGCAGTGCAGCAGCAACCTCCACACCGCGGTCACGAGCAAGCGGCTGAATAAGGTCCTCGCAAAATACGATCGACTTGCTTGGATCAAGGAATTGTACACACAACCGGACGCGCTGCTATAGTCGCCCACGTTGCACCAGATGAAGGATTCCGGAGGCTGTAAATGGATGGGTTGGCAAAGCTGGCACTCACGGCGATCGTTGTTCTGGCCGGACCGTCGCTCTTTTCGCAGGCAGGCGTGGTGGGCACGGATTCAGGAAAACTGCGGGGAGCGACGCAGGGGGCCGTCGAGTCGTTCAAAGGCGTGCCCTTTGCTGCGTCGCCCGTGGGAGAGCTGCGCTGGCGTGCGCCGCAACCCGTGAAGCCATGGGTGGGCGTGCGGCCGGCCGACGCCTACTCAGCAGATTGCATGCAGGTCCCGTTTCCAAGCGATGCCGCTCCACTGGGCACAAAGCCAGCCGAGGATTGCCTGTACCTGAACGTTTGGCGGCCTGCAGGGACAAAGCCCGATGCCAAGCTTCCGGTTATGTTCTGGATTTACGGCGGCGGGTTTGTGAATGGCGGCAGCTCTCCGGCCGTCTACGACGGCAGCAAATTTGCGGAAAAGGGCATTGTCTTCGTCAGCGCCAACTACCGCCTCGGGCGGTTTGGCTTCTTCGCCTTCCCTGAGTTGACCAAAGAAAACGCGGACGGCATGGTTGGAAACTACGGGTTCATGGACCAGATTGCCGCACTCAAGTGGGTCCAACGGAATATTGGCGCCTTCGGCGGCGACCCCTCCAACGTAACGGTCTTCGGTGAATCGGCCGGAGGCTTCTCCGTCAGCATGTTGCTAACCTCGCCGCTATCAAACGGCCTGTTCTCGAAAGCCATCATCGAGTCCGGAGGCGGCCGCACGAATCTCGGCGGGCCCCGTTACATCGACACTGCGTTGCCCAATGGACCCGCTTCGGCCGACTCGGTCGGCGAAGAGTTCGCACGCAGCATGGGCATTCAAGGAACGGGCAAGGAAGCTCTCGATGCATTACGGCGTCTTCCAGCGGAGAAGGTCCTCGGCAATTTGAATATGGCCACTATGAACCAGCCCGGATACTGCGGCCCAATGATCGACGGCCATGTGGTCGTAGCTGATCCGCAATCGGCGTACCTGGCAGGCGCCGGGTGGCGAGTGCCCCTCATGATCGGAACCAATAGCATGGACATCGGATTTGGGTCCGCTCACAGCAAGGAGGAGCTGTTCGCACCGTTCGGAGCTAATCGCAATAAAGCCATGGCGACGTACGATCCCACGGGCAACGGAGACCTGAGAATGGTGCAGTACATGGTTTCCATGGACCGCTTCATGGTCGAGCCTGCGCGTTTTGTGGCGAGCGTCTTCGCTTCGGAGGGCGTACCCGCCTATGAATACAGGTTCTCTTATGTGGCGCAATCGATGCGCAGCACGTGGCCGGGGGCACCGCACGCAACTGAGATTCCCTTTGTCTTCGACACCGTGCAGGCAAAGTATGGAAAAGATCTTGCACCCCAGGACGAGAAGATTGCGCAGGAGATGCTCAACTATTGGGCCGCGTTCGCGAAGACCGGAGATCCCAGCACAGGCAATTCCCCTGCTTGGCCGCGCTACTCGCCGGAAACCGATATGCTGATGAACTTCGCTCCGGATGGTCAACCGGTGGCCGAAGCCGATCCCTTGAAAGCGCGTCTGGATGTGACGGCGGCTTACGTATCCAGTTCTGCGCCGCCTGCACAGCCCCAACCCGCTTCACATCAGCAAGAGGGCCGATGAACGTCCTCTCTGGCGAAGCCAAATCCAGATTCCTGCGGTTCGGTTTTGCCACGAGGTCTACGCCAGTTCTCTCGCAGATCGCTGAACCCCGTGAAGTTCGAATGCGAATCTGGGGATTCGCAGCGCAAGGGGTGAGCGGACTGCTTAAGGCATCCCTCGGTGGCTGATTCGGCTTGTCGGTGGCAATCCGAATCAGCCGCGGAATTTCCATCGCGCCATGCCGGCGACCTCGACAAATCTGCGGTTGAAACTTGCGCCGGGGCCGATCCCTCTCTCGCTTCGCGAGTTGGATGACGCAGCAGGTTAAAGAAGCATCTTTCGCAATGCGCCGTCCGGGTCATCAACCATGCGGGATTCGTTATCCCAGACCATCGTCTTGTTGGTGACCGGGTCGGTCGGTTCCCAGGTGAGGCCCGGTTGGCTCGGATTGCCTGTACGAGCAAAATTCGCCCACGCAGTGGCCATCTTTTTCGCCAATGCCTGCGCTTCCGGTGTGTTTCCCGTGCCTTGCTCGCAACGCAGGGTATTGTCGAAACAGAATTGCAGGTCGGCAGTGTGCCACGCCCCCGGAACTCCGTCCAACATCTTGGTCTGCCACGTGAAGTAGTAGGTGTAGACCGGCGCCGCGTGCAGATCGTATTTCAACTTTGCCATGTGGACCACCCCATTACGCATGGAGAGCCCGTTCAGGAAACCTCCCCCTCCACACATGTAGGAAAGGGTGCGCACGCTCTTTTGTGGATATGCTTTCCGCATCGCGTCGGCAAGCGATTGACCCTTTTCCTCGCCGTACGCTTTGATGAGGTTGGCGCGCCACTCTTCTTCCGTAGGGCGCGACGCCATGGAGTTCCCTTCTTCGCTCACCGAGCCGACCATCAAGGGAATATTCTTTGATATCTCGGGCGCGGCATCCTGAAACGGCCTCGTCGGAATCACGTGTTCATCCTGAAGCGGCATCCAGAAGCGCCGCGGCGGTCCATGCATTCTGAAGGGCGTGTGGGGATTGGGCGGCAGCTTTCCCTGCGCCGCATCTGCGGCAGCCATCAAATCCTTCCAGTCCATCTTCTGCAGTGCCCCAATGTCTTTCGGAGCAATGCCCAGGCCCTTGACCATTTGCCGCGTCAGCTCTTTCGCTTCGTCCGCTGAGCCGAAAAAACTGCCGCCCGACTGGATGGCCGCGCAGTGGAAAAGTCCCTGCGCGGAAGGCATACCCATGAGTGTGGCTACCTTGCCCCCGCCGCCGGACTGACCGTAAATCATCACGCGATTGGGATCGCCGCCAAAGTTCGCAATGTTTTCCTGCACCCACTTCAACGCGGCAACGAGGTCTGTCATACCGACGTTGGAGGAATCCTCGTACCCTGCGCCTCCAACCTCGGAGACATCGAGGAATCCCAATGCGTTCAGGCGATGGTTGACCGAGACCTGAACGACATCGTGGTAGCGAGCCATGTTCGCGCCTTCATGGGACGGCAACTCATACGAAGATCCGAATTCAAAGCCGCCGCCGTGGATGTAGAACATGACCGGGCGGCTGCCGGTGAGCGATGGCGTCCAGATATTCAGCTTGAGCATGTCCTCGCTCTGCCAGCCGTCATCCCAGTCCTGCAGAAATACCTGCTCCTGGCTGTGCCAATCGTGCAGGCGCTGCGGGCAATTGGCTCCGTAGATGAGCGCAGGATATTCGCCCTCCCAGGGCACGGGAGGCTTGGCGGGCAGCCAGCGATTTTCCCCACCCGTGTCCTGGCCGTAGGGAACGCCCTTGAAGGTGAAGACATCGCCGGAGACGAAGCCGCGCACCTTGCCGTATTTCGTGTTGGCCACTGCTGAGCGGGGCGTCGAGCAGAATGGCGGCTGCTGCTGGTGCACTCCGGTCTTGATGCTGTCGGAAGCGTGAGCGTGACTCGCAATCGCAGCGGCAACTCCGGCGCCTGCCGAAAGTTTCAGTGCGTTGCGTCGGCTCAAAAGAGCACGATCATCCATGTTTGAACTCGACATTGCGGATTCCTTTCGGATGCTAGGTTGACGTCAAGCTGGTCGTGAACCAGGTGGCGGCTGAATGGCACGCCGCAACGTTTCTACTGCAATGTTGCGGTTACCGGAAACCGGTAGATATTGATGCTGATGGGCGCGACCGACAGCGAACGTACATCTTTGTCGAGGGAGGTCTGTTTGAGGTCTACCTCGGGCGTCTGACCGATCCGGTCTACGGCATTGAGGCTTTCTCCGGTCAACTGCCACAGTGTCACAGGTCCCGAGAGATGGACACCCGCAACGTTCAAGCCGAGCGTCTGCGGTATCTCTGTGGCATTCACAACAGCGACATTAAGGACCTTGCGATCCGAAGACAGCGCTGCAAATACATCGAGCGGATAGGTCGGGCTGCCGGAATTGACCTTGGGCTGGTCGGGCGCCGGCGGATACTTCGGCGCGGGCTGAGGCGAGTTTCCCGAGACCGCCACAGGGATCGATCCCGGAAAGATATTGCTGTACATCTTGAAAACGAGCCCGAGCGTGTTCAAGGCAGATGCGGTGCGATTGAAGTCGAGAGTCGATGTCCCCATGGTGTGCGCCGCCATGGTAAGAAAATCGGTGTGGCGAAGCATCTCATCGAAGAGCATGCCGTAGGCCAGGGCCTGCTTGAGATCCGCGGCACGGCCGAAGTTGCCTCCAAAATAGGCGTACTCGTCGATGGACAAGAATATCTTCTTCTGCAGCATCGCCGGGAAGCGCTGCTGGTAGCCCTGCCATTCTTCAGCCTTCGATCGCACGATGTTGGCGGGATAGCGCGCGTACTCCAGCGTCGTCTGGTCAATCTTGTCGAAGGCATCATCGTTTGGCTTGTCGGGCGGCAGATTCTTCGCCTTCTCGACGTTGTAGCGCTGGCCCGGCCGCGCGTACCAGTGCTCGGCGATGCCGTCGAAGTTACCCCAACAGTCCTTCAGGAATCCGCCCGTCCAGTCGAAATCACTGCCATACGCACCGGCAAGATTGCCAACGTACTTTGACCGAAGCGCGCCCGGCACCTGCCCATCCTCAAGCATCTCTCCTGAAGCAATCAGAATGATGGCTGGATCTACCTTGCGCATCGCCTTGGCGAATTCATTGTGCTTTTGCATGAAGTACTTCAGATCGGTGCGGCCAATCTGCCACGAACCCCACGGCTCATTCCCAATGTTCCAGAACCTGACAGCATAGGGCGCAGGATGGCCATTCTTCGCGCGCAAGGCTCCCATCGGAGTGGTCGTGGCGCCGTTCATGTATTCCACTTCCTGTGCGGCCGAGTGTGCATCGCCGAGGCCCGCGTTGACGCTGATGTAAGGCTCCACGCCGATGAGCTTGCAGAACTCCGCGAACTCGTCCGGACCAATATCATTGCTCTGCATCTGGTTCCAGGCATAGTCCCAGTCCGGCGGGCGCCGGTCGCGGTCGCCTACCGCGTCGTACCAGGAGTAGTTGGAGGTGTAGTTGCCGCCGAATCTCCAGAAACCCGACTTGACCTGCCGCAGCAAGGCGATCGTGTCAGGCCGAAAGCCGTCGATATTCTCCGCGGGCATCAGCGAGACCGCGCCGATATGAAAGCTGCCGCCACCCGTGCCAACGATCTCGAGGGTTGTATCGCCAGAATCCACCGGAGCAGTAAAGTGAAGCCCGTACTTCGCATACGTCGAGCTGAGAGCCGGAATGGAGACAACCTGGCGACTCTTTCGATCCGCGCCCCAGATCAAGTCCACATGAACCTTGCTGCCAGTGGTGCCGTTTAGCCAGATGTGGCCCAGGTATTGCTTGCCCTTTACCAGCGCCAGACCGGATTGCCGAATGCCATGCGGAGTCGTGGGGTCGAGCTGGATGCGCGGACTCTGTTCACCCACAAACGGCTTTTCCTTATCCATCACAACGTCTTCATCCGAACCGACAGGACGCCACTTGCGCATCTCCATGCCTGGAAATCCACGCCGCTGGTTTGCTGGCGCCGTTTCGGTCGATGTGATTGGAAAATAGAACTTCCGGTCATCCAGCATTTCAGCCCAGAGAGGACCGTACATTGTCTTCCCGATGTGCTCGATGAACATCCCGAATATGTACTTGGAAACCGGGTCCGCTGTCTGCCCCGCGTCGATATTCGCAATGCTATTTTGCGGTGCCGGGGATTCGTTGCCTTGGGCGGCAATCGCGCATCCCGCGCAAACCGAAATAGCCAGAACTGCAATGCGTAGGTTCATTGACGGTCTTCGCCTCCGTTGTTCCACAACTTCTTCCGCATCCACAGCGGCATAGACATGCCTCTTGAGCAGGGTCATGCTGCTCCGCAATGCGTACCCTAGACGTCCCGGAACTTTCGTCCCTGGCTTTGCAGCCTTGCTGCGGGACTCCCAATACTACCGAGCATCCAACGCTGGTGACAAGCACATAAATCGGTTTATATGGGTTAAGACTGGATTGGAGTCGGAGGTGAACGCGCATCGGAGAAAGCGATTGAAGGTCGCAACAGGAAAGAGGTCGAGAACAAAATCAACGTGCCCTTCCGCTCATTCCTGGAACTTGCCCACAGTTGAAGGACAGACGCACAAAGCGGATTGCATTCCTGCGCGCGCGTGTCGTCGGAGATTTGCTGGGCGCCTGCTTCTGGTTGATTTCTCTGCGCTGCCCTATCTGCTTCTCAAAGAGGTTGGTCATCGCGCTATAGACCTCTCGCGATGCCGCCGCATCGGGCACATCCGGGTTGTAGAAGAACCCATGAACCAGCCTTCCCACCGTGAAGCTCTGCATCGTCTTCGGCGTTAGAAGGCTGCATGTGCGCGTAGAGCGCTCCACCCAAAGCAAGGTCGCGCCCTCCGGCGTTGATAAGTGTCGCAGAGAATTTGGATAAGACCTCAGCCGAATTCAGGGGACTCAAACGTGGGCCGTCGGAGTCTGTTTCTTCCAGGCATCCGAGACCGGAGGGTTTGCGACCATTTCTCGTTCCGTTCCCGGCTGCCGCACAACCCGTGCCTCCCCCGAGACGCATTGCCGTACAGGCCGCGTCCCGTTCCATGAAGCTCACACCGCCGGCATCGCGTGGGCGATTCTCATATCGCCACAGTCACCGTCCGACATGCCTTCACGAATAATGCAGGATCGTACTTCGACTTCATCGGGTTCAAGGCCGCGCTGCATTTGCTGGAGAGGACCACTTCCGTGGCATCCCGGCAGCCACTCAAGGTCGCCCCGGCACATGAGGATCTGGCTGTTGGGTCGGATAACTTATCCCCCACTAGGCTGATTCCGCAAATGACCTCACGCTGAGAGCACTTCCGAGTTGGCGATGTCCAGAATCAATGTCCGACGCGGAACTGGGTCAGATAACTGAGCAGACCGAATATCTTCAAAAGCCAAAGAACAACGGCAATTACGACCACAGCATTCAGGATGCTCTTGATCTGACTCTGCATCGGGATTCGATTTACAAGCCATAGCAACACGCCGACTACGCAAAGTGCGATGATAACGCTGACAAGCGACATTTCACGTCCTCCAATCAATCTCTGGAACCATGTGAGACTCAGGGCATCATCCAGTGGGATGAGGGATTTGCATTGAATTCGTTGGGTCCCGCACAGTTGGTCCTAACTGGCCAGTTGTTCCTGCACAAAAGAGCGAAACTCGCCGATCCCATAGATAGAGCGAGCCAGGTTGACTTCCTCATACAAGAGCACAGAGCCAAGAGAGATGCATTTCAGGCGCGCTCGCTGGGCACCTTAGTCGCTGCGGAGCGGACGAAGGTTAGACCCCACTTCACACTCATTCTTCCAAAACAATGTGCGGAAAGCTGAGCAACAATGCACATCTGAGCGCGCTGGAGTGGCGCGCTGCCGAACGGAGAGCAGGCAGATGCAAGGAGCCGTGGGCTTATTCCCTTGAGACTGACTCGGGACTTGGATTATGCCATCCGCCTACCGCAGCGATGATCGAGTCTGCCTGTTTAGGGCCCCAACTGCCGCGCTTGTAAGGGCGTGTCCGATGATGATTCTTCAGAACCGTATCCACCACACGCCATGCTGCTTCAACCGCATCCTCGCGGGCAAAAAGAGCGCCGTCGCCCCTCAAGGCGTCGCCCAGGAGGCGCTCGTAAGGCAACTCCTCGCCCGGCTGCTCATCTGACAGGTAAAGTTCTCGCTGCTCTCCGATAAACTCCTGCCCTGCGAGCTTGACGCGAGCAGCGAGCGCAACGGCCGAGTTGGGAGAGAGCCGAAAGCGCAGATAGTTAGAGCCCCCTATCGCCTGTACTGCGTCATCGAACAGCCGTTGCGGCGGCGGCTTCAACTCTACCAGTATCTCGGTCGCGGTGTTAGGCAGATATTTACCGGACCGCACATACCACGGCACGCCGTCCCAGCGCCACGAGTCAATCAATAGCCTTAGTGCGCAAAAGGTCTCCACATCGGAGCGCGCCGCCACATCACGCTCTCTGCGATAGCCAGCGTACTGACCGCGTACCACGTCGTCGGGACGCAGGGGGCGCATGGCTTTGAAAACTTTTGCCTTCTCATTTTGCACAGCTCCGTAGTCCCGCTCTGCGGGCGGCTCCATGGCAAGGAGTGCGATGACCTGGAAAAGGTGGTTTTGTATCACGTCGCGAAGGCAGCCGGCAGTTTCGTAAAACGCGCCGCGCTTGCCTACTCCGAAATTCTCGGAGAGAGTTATCTGCACACTTGCAATGTAATTTCGGTTCCAAATCGGCTCCAGAAACGAGTTTGCAAAGCGAAAGTAGAGAATATTCATGATCGCTTCCTTGCCGAGGAAGTGGTCGATGCGAAATATTGCATCTTCGGGAAACGCTGCATGTGCTACTCGATTCAGCTTCCGCGCCGAAGCCAGGTCGCGCCCGAACGGCTTTTCGACAATCACGCGTGCGTTTGCAGCTAGACCTTCCGCGCCAAGCCCCTTGATCACCGTCTCGAAGAGGGAGGGCGGAATGGCCAGGTAGTGCGCAGGGCGGCGTGCATGCCCAAGCGCTCGCTTAATCTCCTTGAAGGTATTGCTGTCTTGATAGTCTCCGCTTACATACTTGAGCAGGGACAAAAGCTTCTGAAATGCCCGCTTGTTATCGATGCCTCCCGAGCGTTCAATGCTGTCGGCTACACGCTTGTGCAGGCGTGCGAGACTCCACTGTGGAAAAGCGACACCGATCACCGGAACTGTGAGCACGTCACGCTTTACCATCGCATAGAGTGCTGGGAAAATCATCTTGTGGGCCAAATCGCCTGTCACGCCATAAAGCACCAGTGCATCTGACTGTGTGTTGGACATCATGCACCTTCCTTCGGGGCGGCGGCCTTTTCCTCGTGACCGCCAAACTGGAATCGTAGAGCGGACAGCATCTTGTCGGCAAAGCCGTCCTCACCGCGCGACGAAAAGCGAGCAAAGAGCGCAGCGCTCAATACAGGGGTAGGGACCGACTCGTCGATGGCTGCTGCAATCGTCCAGCGCCCCTCGCCCGAGTCTGACACCCGGCCGGAAAACTTCGCCAGGTCCGGGCTATCAAGCAGAGATATGGCCGCAAGATCCAGAAGCCACGAAGAGATGACGCTGCCACGGCGCCAAACCTCGGTGATATCGGCAAGGTTCAGGTCATACAGATAGTCTTCGGGATTGCGTATCGGTGTGGTTTCGGCATCCACCGCGCGCTGCCGCTTGCCGACGCTGGCATGGTGAAGAATGTTCAAACCTTCTGCATACGAGGCCATCATGCCGTACTCAATGCCGTTATGAACCATCTTCACAAAGTGACCAGCGCCGCTGGGGCCACAGTGGAGATAGCCGTCTGGCGCCGAGCCGCCTACCTTCTCACGACCGGGCGTGAGTGGTGCCGACCCGATGCCTGGTGCCAGGGCGGAGAAGATCGGATCTAAGCGCCGGACGACGGCATCCTCGCCGCCTATCATCAGGCAGTAACCTCGCTCCGCCCCCCAGACTCCGCCGCTGGTTCCAACATCCACATAGTGGATGCCCTTTGGCTTCAGGTCGGCCGAGCGGCGTGTGTCATCGCGGTAATAGGAGTTGCCTCCGTCGATGATCACGTCATCCCGCTCAAGGAGCGGGATAAGCTCCTTGAGCGTCGGATCAACCACTGCGGCTGGAAGCATCATCCAGATGCAGCGAGGTGAGCTTAACTTCTTTGCGAAATCTGCGAGCGAGGTCGCGCCAACTGTTCCCTCTTTGACCAGCGTCCGCACCGCTTCTGGGTGCAGGTCGTACACGATGCAGTGGTGGCCGGCGCGCAAGAGGCGCCGCACCATGTTGGTTCCCATCCTGCCAAGTCCAATCATGCCCAATTCCATGCTGTTCTCCTCCAGATCGGTGCCACGAGCCAAAGTGCGTATATACCGCGTAAGCCCGTCGCTCATTTCCCAGGTAAAGTCATGCTGATAAGATGCCCCGTGCTCGGCTGAGTAGGATTCGTGAGGTTGTTGATCGAGAGCTCATGGCCCCATGCTCGCGGGCGTGCAAGGATCGTACCCCAGCGTCGTAGCAGTTACCGGGTTCGGAGGCGATGGAGGTGCGATCCATGGAATGTTGTTGAAGTCGAAAAACTCCAGCAGATTGGGCTGCACGGCATCGCGAGCCGTCAAGTGCGCAGCGCTGCCTATAAAACGATTCTCGACAAATTTGATCACCGCCGTGTGATCCATCGGCGTGTGCGAGACATAGTGACGCCTCGTGAAGGGCGAAATGATCATATTCGGCAGACGGAAGCCAAGTTGTGCAGCAAATCCCTGGACTGCCGCGGCGTCCGCGGCATTTGCCCCAGGGTCGGTCGACACCAGATCGCAATGCAAGGTTGCCGTGCCGCCGGCGGGCAGGCAGGGACCATAGGCATCAGGATTCACCGCGATCTGCACGATATCCGGGATCGTCCCCAGGGAGGCATCGGTATTGTCGTTTGAGTGTCCAGGAACTGGTGGAACATGATCGTATGGCCCGCCACCCTCGTCGTAGCTGAGAAAAAAGATGGAATCCTTCCACTCCGGACTTGCCATGAACGCGTTCACGACGTCCGCAACTTCTGCCTGCCCCAGAAGAATGGATTGGCCTGATCCTGGATGCTCATCATTGTTGGCGTAACCCGCTTCAATGAAGGCGAAGCTTGGAAGCGTGCCGGCCGTAAGATCGGTGTAATAGGTCGACAGCGGAGCAATGTGGTCTGGATCGATGCAGAAAGAGTTTGACGAATCGCCAACCACACTCGACGCCTGCGTGGGCGGGGTGCAGGCTGCGCCGGTTGGATTTTCATACAAATACTGATACGAATAGGTCAGATTAGAGAAGGTCGTCGCGGGATAAGCCGCATCCGATCCACCGGTGCAAGCAGCATCACTCAGGCAGAAGCCATCGGTGACTGTGTAGTAGATCTTCCACGATACCGTTGCCTGATCAAGTTCCTGGAAGATGTTTGGAATGTCGAGCTGAGAAAGGTGGTCATCGCCGCCCGGATCCTTAACCAGACCTTGAGTGGTGCCTCCGGTGAAGGTGGCGATGCGATTGCCAATACTCTTGGTCGATACCGGCGAAAACCAGCGATCGGATACCGCAAACTGCGATGCCATAAAGTAGTAGTAATTAAGGAAGCCTTGATCGTAATACCCCATAGAGCGTCGGCCCGTCAGATCGGTGAAGGTTCCCGAGCATGTGCCACCTGCACCTGGAATCGCGCAGCTCTTCGCGTAGCCTTCGGCGTTGTGTACAAAGCCATCCATCAGGATCGGGCGTGATGTGAGAAAGTTGTAGCGATTCACCTCGCCATAGCTTGCCAGCCAATCCGAAGTCTCGTCATCGATACAAGTACTCGTTAATTTGAACAGCGAGTAAGACGTGCCTTCGTCGTCCAGATTGCTGATTGTGGCGAGCTTGTCGTCGATGCCATCTACTTCATAGTCTGTGCCATCATCTCCGATGTTCCAGCCGTGCGATTTCCGGTATGGATTCAGCATCCCGAAGTAATTGTCGAAAGTATGGTTTTCCTGAAGCATAAAAATAACGTGGTCGACAGCTTGAAGGCTACCCGCCGGAATCACCGCCACAGTCGTACTTGCGGAGTTGTTCATGCTAGTCCCAGTTGCAGTGGCTGTGTAGGTCGTGGCCGTGGTCGGGGTGACCAACTCCGTTCCGCCGCTTGGGGCCAGGGTATACGAGCTGCTGTCGGTTCCGGTGATCGTCACCTGGTTGGCGTTCGTCGCTGTCACAGTCAAAGTCGATGAGTTCCCCGAGATGATTGAGGCCGGGTTAGCCGTGATGCTCACGGTCGGCGTAGGATTCGGTGTCACCGTCACGGTTGCGCTCGCAGAGGTCTTCCCTCCGCTCCCAATGGCGCTCGCCGTGTAAGTTGTCGTCACGGCCGGGCTCACAGCCTGCGTCCCACCGCTGGACTGTAAGGTATACGTGCTCCCGTCGGTGCCGGCTATCGTCACCTGAGTTGCATTCACGGCGGTCACGGTTAGCGTGGATGAGTTTCCAGAGGTGATCGAGACAGGATTAGCGAGAATCATTACGGTCGGCGCAGGGTTAGGAGTTACCGTCACCGTAGTGGCAGCCGAAGCGTTTCCTCCAATACCGGACGCAACTGCCGTGTACATTGTCGTTGTGGCCGGACTCACTGCTTGTGTTCCGCCGCTTGGCTGCAGAGTGTACGTGCTGCCGTCAGATCCGACGACCTTAACCAATGTGGCGCCTGATGCAGTGATTGTCAGAATGGAAGAACTGCCCGCAGTAATCGCAGTAGGGGTAGCGGCGATGGTCACAGTTGGCGGGGGAGTCGGTATCACCGTGAGCGTTGCACTCGCGGAGTTTGTTCCCCCAGGGCCGGTAGCCACTGCTGTGTACGTTGTGGTGGCGGCTGGACTCACGCTCTGGCTTCCGCCGCCGGGCTGGAGAGTGTACGCACTGCCATCTGTCCCAGTCACGTTTACCTGTGTGGCGCCCGTCGCGGTCACGGTCAAACTGGATGAACTTCCGAGAGTGATCGCGGCGGGGCTGACAGAAATCGTAACAACCGGCGCAGACTCTGACGTAACTGTTATGGATGCTGTGGCTGACGCACTCCCACCCGCTCCTTTTGCAGTGGCGGTGTAGGTGGTCGTTGCCTTTGGGCTGACGCTTTGGGTTCCTCCGCTTGGCAGCAGGCTGTAGGTGCTTCCATCAGATCCACTCACCGTGACCTGAGTAGCATTGATCGCAGTCACCGTCAGGGTGGCAGAACTGCCGCTGTTAATTGAAGCAGGATGCGCAGTAATGGCCACTGTTGGAGCGGTCGAGTTGAAGTGGATGCCGCATCCGGCGATCAGCAAGGGCAGGAATAGAGCGAGAGGTATCCCTCGAATTGTCTGGCGAAGAGATCGGCCAACATGAGCCTTTGTCACAGTGTTCTCCTTCTTATCTCTTAAGGGGGCAGGTAGGTCCGGTACGCTTGGTGCCAAATGAACGAAAGTGAGGCGAAGCAGGAGCGGGCACAAGAAAACTTCTCCTGCTGCCTAACATCGAGATCTCAACTTCCATGCGGATGCAGAGCATCAGGTTCCTATGACCCCACCAAACTTCGGATGAGTCTCTGGGGCGCTCCACTTTACCCATTGGAGGTATCTGCGATGGTGTCGAGGTGAACATGCGTTTCGACCGATTCGTTGCCCTGGCGGCCAATCCCTTCGTCCCTCTGGTGGGCCAACGAGGCTGTTTGCAGACGCCAGCCGGGTGATACCTGCCTGGCCTGAAGAGGTCTCAACCAGAGGTTCTGCAGGCCAGCACCTCCGTCAACCTTGCCTAGAGCTCTTTTGCACCTGTTGAGTTCAAACCAGCGAAGATAGTTTTTGACAACGCTGGTCAAAGTCATTTCAATTCCGGCCGCAAAGTTATGCTCGGCCATTTGATGTTGCAACTCTCGCGACTCCAGAATGGTAGAGACCTGCTCGGCGAGGTCGGCGGCATCGTATCTTGTATAAAAGCGGATTGCCATGCCTTCGCCCGCCGCCATTCCTCGAAAGTCGTCGATGTCTGCGCACACGATCGGAACGCCATATTCACAGGCTTGATGGGCAGGCCCACTCGACCCGGTTGCCGAGTCATAGGGCATAACCAAGACGGACGTTGTCCGAAATAACTCCGGGATAGAGCCTTCCGGAACGTATCCTCTGAAATCTATTGGCAGACCTTGAGGCTGCGCGTCGCGAATCGACTCCCAATAGCCCGCTTTTGTGTGATGGTTAGCGCCGGCAACGATCAACCTGGCGTTTGGAAACCTGTCCAGGATGGCCGGGAAAGCGGCCATGAGCGTCTCTAGCCTCTTATAAGTTCCCCAGTGTCCAATTGCCAGGATGCGTAACTCCGGATTACCGCGTTTCGAAAAGTCGGGTGGACAGGGGGTGGATGCAAAAGTTCCGTGTGTTCCCAGGAGCACGTTTTGAGCGGAATACTTTGTAATCAGGGTATTGCGATAGGCGGGAAGTAGAACAGAAACCGAGTTCGCCTTGAGCAAAGCCTTTGTGGCCAGGTGAGTGCCTATTCGAAATAGACTTTCCTGTCGAACTCCGGCGGCTGCAAAATCGACATGCTCCAGAATGTGGTGCAAGGTGATATGCGTAAAGAATCCCGCGGCACGCGTAAGAGCAGGCGCCGAGAGCCCGAAAAATGCAGCAAATGGATTTTCTGGCGTAGCAAAGCTTGAGAAGACCAGGTTGTACCACACAACGTCGGGCTTCAGCTTCCGAATGGTGTTCAACAAACGGATCGGAGTTGTCAGCCTACCGAACTTCCAACACCGAATCACGTTGAATCCCGGCAACTCTGTGAGTTGATCAACCTTCAGTGAATTGCCCTTCTCGTCGGTTGCGAATTCATAGTCGTCCAATTCGTCAGCGAGGATCGTCAACTCGATATCTGGATGTCGCTGCAGTTCGCGCGCAATGTGAAATGCATATTCGTTCAACTGGCGCCCACTGGGAGGAAATGTAGCAACGAGGCAAATTTTCATCGGATTCCGCCTTCAAAACAGAGTGATTTGTACATATGGCCTGAGCTGATGAGTGTGCCCGCCCTTGAAGTTGAAGAAGTCCTCTTCTTGCGCGCCTGCCGAGATTCGAATCGGATACTGCAGAACGACCTCGTTGGAATCGTCGTTGAACTTATGGTGGAATGGGTGCGCATATGAGATGGAGAAGCTGTTCTGGGTCGCATCATAGACGTGGAAACTTCGGGTGCTGGAGTACGCTGTCGCGAGGTGAAGGCCCCAGTTGGGTCCTGGGTTGAAGTCGATCGTGCCGGCCGGTCGTACATTCTGTGCATTGCCAGAGGCTGTTCCGACGACCCGCCATGCGCGGAGATCCTCGATCACGGCTCTGACATCCAGACGTTCGGAGAACCGGTGATCGACTCCAAGATAGGAAGATGTGTAGTAATCCTCGTAATTCACCGGAGAAAACTTCTGATCATTCGTGCCCCACCCAGTTACCAGCGCAGTTTTTCCCCAAGGGGCGCCGACACGAAAATCGAGCGCACCGGACAGCGCCCGCGAATGGAGATTACTCTCTGTGAAGGGCCCGGCTTCCCGGATGACATATCCGCTGAAAGAAACGGCATTAAAGAAGGCGCTCGAAGATATATAGGCGAACATGCGGAACAGGTTCTGGT
>JAKBHH010000131.1 GCA_021836865.1 Acidobacteriota bacterium | reverse complement strand
ACACGTAAGCTATTGAAAAGAATTGGCTCCTCAGGTAGGACTCGAACCTACAACCCTTCGGTTAACAGGCCAGTCATCAAAGTTGGAGTACGCATGTTTTCAACGGAGTAGAGAGGAGCGAACGGACGGATCGGAGCCTTTTCGGCGCGCAATTCGGCGAAGAATTCGGCGAAGAGATAAGCATTCGGCCAACAGTCTGAGGCTTATCTCGCCGGCGTGAGTTGAGCATTCGGCCAGTAAACTTCGGCTTATCTGGCCCCAGCCGCTTCTGGAAACCTGGTCGTGGACAGAACGGATGGAGTTTGGCGCTTGCAACATCGCGGTGTGTTCTCGAGTCCGCCGACGCACCGGCTTCCTTTCGGCTCAGCATGGCCGGCCGCCGGGGATCAATCCTGCAATACGTCCGGGATTCCCCCACAGAACCCGGTAACGCACATCTGTCAGTTCGGCAAGATCATGGATGCCGTGCAGGCTGAGTGTTCGCGACCGCGCCCGGAGCACCTCGAAAATCTCCTCTTTGGGCCAGAGGACCCAATCAACGGTGGATCGGAAGCGCCGCCCTTGCTCTCGTGCAGCATATCGGCGTTGGTCACACCACTGGCGATATTCCGCTCCCTCGACGACCTTCGGCAACAATTCGATCGCGATGTCCACGTCGCCCAAGCGCTCCGCTTCGGAGAGCATGCTGCCAAAGAGTACCGCGCTTTCCACGGAGTACACGTACTCCGTGTCGGCATTCACCGTCTGGAGTCGCTCCATGAATTGTTCGAGAGCCGATTCAGCAGTCTTGCGCAAGAGCGGCTTCGCGGCGGAGGCATTAGCGAAGGCGTTGCCCCGGGTGGTGATCTCATACGCTGCCGTCTCGCCCATCGGTAAATGCTCAGCGGATTCGATCAGTTCCAACGAAGCCAACTCGCGCAGGAACACGGTCGCTTCCGCCGTAGCGGTCTTGAGGGCAAATGCCGCAGTTTCCGGCACGATGGTGCAAAATCGGCATCGGCGCAGAAAGGCGCGTACCGTGAGCGCCGGATATCCGGCAACGAGCTGGTCTCTCCCAATTCTCATGCTTTGCCTTGATACCCATCATAACCAGCACGCCGTCCCGCACCTGCCATCTCGCCAGCAAATTCTTGACGATGTTGTCATCTGTGACTACACTGGTATTGACAGTTTGCTGGGACGTGCCAATGACGCGACAGACGCGACCTATTTCCTGGATTAAAGCGGCCCGCAAGGAATTTGAGAAGTTTCCGCCGGAGGCGCAGTCGATCTGCTTGACAGCTTTGACCGTTGCGGCCGAGGGCGGAAAGGCGGACATTGCCAAGCCGCTCCAGGGCCTTGGCGCGGGAGTCCTGGAGGTTGCACTGCCCTACCGCGGCAATGCATTTCGCGTTGTGTATGCCGTGCAGCTTGGAGATGATATCTGGGTCGTGCATGCCTTTCAGAAGAAATCGACCCAGGGAATCAAGACTCCGAAGCATGAAATAGATTTGATTCAAGACCGATTGAAGAAGTTGAAGGAGGCGCTCCGATGAGAAACGAACGGGTTGAAGTGGTGCGTGGCAGTGGGAATGCATTCCGCGATTTTGGACATGCTAACCCCGATGTGGAACAACTGAAGGCGATCCTAGCTGCAGAAATCATCAAGATGCTGGATCGTGAAGGTCTGAGCGTGCGTGGCGCTCACGCCCGCACGAGGATTGCAGCGGCAGACTTTTCACGTATCCGCAATGCCGATCTTGGACGGTTCACCCTGGACCGCCTTGTTTCAATCATCAATCGGCTCGGATCACGGGTGGAGGTCAAAGTGAAGGTACGGAGCATACGGCCCGTCCAGTCGGTCGTCGCATGACCTGGAGATGCATTTTTCTTCGCCGTCCGCAGGAGTGAAATTGATCCCAAATTTCTACTGTGACAGCCACGCCCGTATCGCCTTCGGGTGCAATCGCTGATTCCACGATTGTCACCTACATCTTCTAAGGTAACTCCGCATTCCTCCTAACCTCTGGCCGAGGCTCTCCTCCGCTAAATCGATCAGACGAATGCTTCACACCCCACTGACCCAACGTATGAACCAGATTCACCATGGATCGGCCAAGCAAGTTGGTTAAGGAATACTCGACATGGGGTATTTTGCCGCTCAGATCAGTGCGAACGATCAGCCCATCCCGTTCCATCTGCCGGAGGTGCTGGGTCAGCATCTTCTTCGACGCCTGCGGGAATAGTCGGCGCAGTTCGCCGGGCCGAGCCGGCCCTTCCTGAAGTCGGCAGAGAATGCCGATCTTCCATTTTCCCTGAACCAGCGCCAGCGTACATCGGATCGCGGCTTGTTCCTGGGACGAAAACTGGCGGCGTTTCGAAGCCGTCTTGTTTGCGGATTGCAGCGAATGAGGACGCCTCTGGCCGCGACGCGACACAGCTTCGGGCTTTTTCCCGTAACCCGTTGTGATCGGATTGACCCTGGCCCCAAACGCCGCTCGCGCCACACAACACCGCCGCTACTCGACATTGGCGGACTTGCGCACTGCCTCCTCGGAGCAACCCTCCGGAGGCGTGTTCCGTACTTACTAAAGGCACCTCTGGAAGCGGTTTGGGGCACGGGAATTGGAAGTCTTTTCACTGTGGCGGCAAACGCATCGCCTATACTTCTGGATAACTGGTGGTCAATCCCCCTCGGGCAGATGCTCGCCAATGCCGCCAAACGGTCCTCGCTGGCAAGATCGGACGTGGAGTTGGGCCTATTCGACCGGGCATCCAGCTTCTGATCGGGTACTGGAGGCCGCTGCCCAGGCAGCTTGGCCTTACGCTCTTCTTTGCGCCTGGACCTATCTGTACGACCATGATGCCGCGCACGATTTGATGGATCATGCCGTCCACAATGCGGCTGATTACCTCGGACGACACCCCGACGCACTTCAAGACAAATTGAGGGCGCGCGTGAAGAGCGTCCTTCGCCGACGCTCGAAACAACTTGCGGCAAAGCGCAGCCGCGAGCTTTCGCATGGCTCGCTCGCCGATCTGGAGCCGATGTACGCTGAACGGCCTGAGATCGAGCAGCGCGTATATGCCAGGGAGCTATTAACGCAACTGTCTCCGTTTGCAAACTCCATTGTTCATTGGCGCTGGCTGGGATATTCGTGGCGGGAGATTGCGAAGCAATTGGATATGGACCACACGGCGGTACGCCGCGCATACTTTCGGGAGTTAGAATCGGTTCTTCAGAACCTCTCCCGGTCTGGAGATTCTTCCCAATGCGATTGAATCTGCGGTGGCCCTCACGAGCCGAGGACCGTTTTGAGAAATGGATCGCGCAACGGCATCAGGAGCGGGTGCTCGCAGGTGAGACGACACCGCAAGGCCCCTGCCCCGGAGAAGACTTTCTACAGAAATTGGCCCGCAAATCCAAGGGCATTCGTCTTTCCGATCCGCGGGTCGATCATGCGGCAACCTGTCCTGCCTGTATGCGTCGTCTATTGACGATGCGACGCGAGCATCAGTCGCGACGGCAAAAGATCATTTTCGCAACCGCTGTTGCGACGTGGGTCGTCATCGCAGCGGTCATCACGGTTGCTCGACACGAGCTGCAGAAGCATTCGTTGGCGACAAATAGCGCGGTTGTCTCCGAAACGGTCAATCTGTGGGACGCTGGTGCATTTCGAGGCCAGCAGCCGGGGCAATTGCAATCTGTCACGCTGCCTGCCGCTCGTGTTCGGCTGACCATCGTCATGCCGCGCTTCAGTTCCCCTGGCCAATATGTCGTGGCGGTCACGCATGGTCCAGATGGAAGTGGATTGATTAGCGAAGCTGTTGCGACGACCACCAATAGCGGACAGCAGGAAACGCTATCGGTCACTCTCGATTTACGGCATGCCCATGCCGGGCAATACTATCTTTCCACGACGAACGAGCAGGATCAGGCGTCGTACTACTATCCGCTTCAAATCAGGTAGGCATGCATGCCCATTGATAGATTATGAGGGACGGGATATCGATGAGCGCATTGCCCGGTATCGCCAACGGTCAGCAAAGGGGATCTCCGAAAAAGCTGCGTGCCCCGCCTTGACGGTATGCGAAAATGTCTCAAATGCCTTGGAATTCTGGACTTACTGGGACAGCCCTTAATATCGCTTCATTCCCCGGAACGCCGATGCGCGTCGTCGCTGGACCCGGTACCGGCAAGACATTTGCGCTCATGCGGCGAATAGCTCGCCTGCTCGAACAGGGCGCACAGCCAAATCGAATCTTAGCGGTCACTTTTACTCGCACTGCGGCCAACGACCTCGTCGAGAAATTGGCTGCTCTTGGTGTACCGGGTGCCGACCAAGTTTCAGCGAAGACATTGCACTCGCTCTGCTTCGGCATGCTGAGCAGAGCTGCCATCTTTCAATCTTTGGGCCGTGTCGCTCGTCCATTGATGAATTGTGAAGTTGACGCGCTCGTTTGCGATCTTCAGGAGTAATTCGGCGGAAAGAAAGAAGTCAAAAAGTTGCTTAAAGCATTCGATGCCTACTGGGCGAGATTGCAGCATCACCAACCATGTTTTCCTACAGACCCCGTGGAGCTAGCTTTTTCTCAGGCTCTCCGTAGTTGGCTCATCTTTCACAACGCCATGCTCATCGGCGAAGTCGTTCCTCTTGCGCTGGATTTCGCAAGACAGAACCCTGCCCATCCTGAAGTTCCTCATTTCGACCACGTGCTTGTCGATGAATATCAGGACCTCAACCGGGCCGATCAAGAATTCGTCGACGCGATCAGCGGCGGCAGCGCCGTTACCGTGGTCGGGGACGAAGACCAATCGATCTACAGTTTCCGCCATGCTCATCCTGAAGGGATTGCTGAGTACCCGCAGACCCACCCGCACACACACGACGAGTTGTTAATTGAATGCCGCCGATGCCCTCGGCGCATTGTTCAAATCTCAAACGCTTATTGCTCACAACCAGCGGCTGTATCCGAAGGTCCTGAACGCGTATCCGCCAAATGGTGAAGGCAACGTGTATATCGTGCAGCACGGTATCGTTGATGATGAGATTGAAACCATTGCCGATTATATCGACTGGTACATCGAGACTCATCCCGGCATGGCGGCAGGAGAGGTGCTGGTACTTGCTAACCGCCGAGTGATCGGAAATGGGATCAAGGATGCCTTGAATTTCAGAGCGCAGCAAGGGGCGCGGACATGGTCGAAGACGCATTAAATACTCCAAGCGCCGCGGAAGCGTTCTCTTTGCTATCACAGCTTGTCGATCCAGACGATAGGCCAGCTCTCCGCTATTGGATCGGCGAGGGGCGACAAGACTGTCGCAGACTTCCATACACTCGTGTCCGGCAGTATTGCGAACAGAACGGCCCTTCTCCGCGCGATGCATTCGAAGCCCTCGCTACCGGACAACTGAATTTGCCTTACACAACTGATGTCGTGGCACGCTATCAAGCTTTAAGGCAGCAGCTTGCGTTGTTGCAGCCATTATCAATGCCACAGCTCGTGGACGCGCTGTTTCCGGCCGGAGCACCCGAGGTCTCCACGTTACGGCAAGCCGCGCTACTCATCGCGCCAACTGTGCAAACGCCCCGCGACCTGCTAAACGAACTGCGCTCAGACATCACGCAACCCGAACTGCCTGGTACGCAAGGCTCGTCAATTCGTATCATGAGCCTACATAAATCAAAGGGCCTGACGGCTCGACTGGTGATTATTGCTGGATGTGTTTCCGGCGTCTTGCCGAGCATCGATTTCAGCGCGCCGATAGAGGAGCAAAACCGGCAATGGCAGGAACAACGGCGGCTCTTCTACGTGGGTTTAACTCGAAGCACGGAAACACTCGTGATGAGCAGCGCCGTTCGCATGCAGAGAAAGGCCGCAATGCAGATGGGCGTTTTGGTACCCTCCGGAAATCCAAACGGGATGGCGACCCTCCCGGCGAGTCCATTCCTGGCCGAGCTAGGTCCGCACGCACCCTCTACCGTTCACGGCAGCGTCTGGCGCGCCAATCTCGGATTCTAGAGATTATTCCTTCGGAAATCTCACACGAAGTGCCACCGGCGTTCTCAACGGCGCATCATCGTCGAGTTACTCATTGACGCATGGAGTTCATAACAACCACGCTGCGAATATGGTCAATTGCGTACTCAAGCTGTCGATCCCGTCCGCCCCGTCGATCTCGCCAGTCGAATTCAACAATCTGATCGGGAGTGATAGGAGTTCCCTCCAGGATCGTACCTGCCCATGTGTAATAGGCTCCGGTGGGCAGTGCCAGGCGAAAACCCTTGCCAACTTTGACGGATGTCGCCGAGAGGAGCCGTCCGGCGGTCTCCTCGCCAATGATCGTAGCGAGTTGGTTTTCGCGCGCAAACGCGACGATCATTTCGGCGGCGCTGGCGGTGTGCCGGTTGACAAGCAGTACGACCCGTCCATGAAACGGCTTTTTGCCCAGTCCTTCAGACTGAAGTACGATCGGCTTCCTGGCCAGCATCGCGGGTGCAAATTTTAGAGCGAGTGGCCAGAGGGCTTTGGTGGACACAGGGATGCGTGAGAATCTGGGAAAGGTGAGCTTTTCCGACTCAAGGTTCTTGGTTACTCGTCGCCTGTCCAGTGCAAAGCCCACCGGGATTTTCTCTGGAGTTAGCAGGCTCATGACGCGCAACGCGCCGACGCCTCCTCCGGTGTTCCCTCGGAGGTCGATCATCAGGCTCTCAATCGCACCCAGTTCTTTAACCGCGCTGGAAATGGCATTCGCCACTTCGACACCCACCATGCCGGGGAACATGGCAACCTTCAGATATCCCAGTCCGCCGTCTATGTGGCGGGTCTCAATCAGCGTTGGTTGAATAAAGTGGAGCTTCTTGCCTTTGGGACGGCCCACATCGACGGACACGGTGCATCGCTGCTCGTCGTTGCCGACGATTTCAATACTGGTCTGCTTACCCATGACGAAGACGGGATGCTCAGGCGGGGTGATCTCCCGGCCATCGACGCTGAGCAAGATATCGCCCGGCTCAATCCCGACAATGCTCGCGGCCCCACCGGAATGGACATCCTGAAAGATCCAGCGCTTTCCATAGGGCGTGTCGTCGGCAAGGTAGGTTGCGCTGAGCGCGGCGCGGCTGGATGCTCTGCGGGCGCTGCGGTGAAAGAAGCCCAGATGCGACGTGTGCAACTCAGTGAGCAGATCGCTTATGGCCTGCTCAAAGGCGTCCGCAGTTGGCGATCCTTCAATCAGCGGTCTGTGGCGCTCTACAGCCGCCCGCCAGTCTTCGTTCAGGTTCTCCGGCGAATAGAACCGTTTCTGCAAAGCATGGAGCACATTGTCGAGAATGATATGCCGGTCCTTTGCGGAGAGTTGGATGGGCAACGCGGTATTTGAGGCCGAATTCGTCGTCATTGATTGCTCCTGACCGGGGTTTCCGTGCTCGACCGGTTGAAGAGGCTGCCGTCTGGTTCGCCTACCAGCTCAAACCCGGCCCAGTAGTATGGCGGCGCGCCGGAGTGCAGCATATCGAGCTGTGCTCGCCGCAGCGACTCTGCCTTTCCTTCGTTATGGCCAAGGTGCTGGTAGAAGTCAATCATGAGCTGCGCGGTCGCCCGATCTTCCACCTCCCAAAGCGTGGAGACAACGCTCTGCGCCCCCGCTTCAATGAAGGCATTGACGATATTCGCAACACCCTCTTCGCCCACCGGCCCGACGCCGGTGTTGCAGGCCGACAGCGTAACCAGGCGGGCATTCAGAGGCAGTCGCCGAATTTCGCGTACCTGAAGAAGCCCGTCATCCACGGGTGGATTCTCCGGCGCGAAGACGAGAGCGGAACGGTCCGGGAATTCGGAATCGGCGTATCCATGCAGAGCAAGATGGATGACATTGTATTGGTTGAGCGGCAGACGCTTGAAGTCCGTTTCGGTGGCTTGATCGCCCAGCAGGATGGTGCCGGGTTTGGGAAGATCGGCGGCGATGGTCTCTACTTCATTCCTGCTTTCAGGCAGAGCGACGAGTTCCTGCCGCTCCGGCCCGGAGACCGTCCTGCGAATGGCTGCAATCAAAGTTGTTGGGGGCGGTTTGGATATCCAGGCAGCCACTCCCAGATACGGGAGATCCTCTCGTGCCGTCCGATCGGCGCGGTGTCTGAGCATATCGAGCACGGTTCCCGAAGGCACCACTGAAACCAGATGAGAAGCGAGGACATACTGTTCAGTATCTGCCAGCGCGGAGAACGGCAGAAGATGCAGTTTCCCGTCAGGAACCACAATCAGAGCCTGCTTCTCTCTGAACTCCGGGATGCCGCCAAGCAGGCTGTCAAAAAGGCGCTGTGCCAGAGGAGGGCCGGTCTTTTGCTGAATGAGTTCGGATCGATACAGCGTCGCCTCCTGCTCCACTTCTGTCTTCGGCGGCAGGGTGTACCGATGAACAGTATTATGCGTAATTGCGAACGCATAGGACTGCGGATCGGTGAGCACATACTCGACAAGAAGTTCCGACGGTCGCAGGTCGCGCTGCAATTCGGAGAGCGGGACAGGCGTGGGCGGTATGTCCATCGCCGATGAGTCCGCGTTGAGTTGCTGCTCAGCAGCGTAAATTGAAGCCAGGATATTGCTTCTGGCCTTTGAGTCATCGGTGTTGAGTAGCTGCACATTCAGCCTTGTCAGGCGCGCCTGACTGTCATCCGGTTGGCCCGGCTCAAGCACTTCGTGATGAGTAAGAGTTTCCACCTCCACACGCCCCCGCGCGCGCTCGATGGCGCGGAACGCATCCGCCATTCGGCCTTGATCCGTGAGTGACATAAAGTATCCCGCATACACCATGCTCAGGTCGCTGAGCAGTTGCCGCTCGACCATCGGCGTTGGAACTTTGCTCAATAGCGCATCCAGCAGGTCCGCGCTTTTCTCGTAGAGATCGTTCGATGCCTTGACGTTCCCAAGCCTCTCCATGATCTCCGCTTTGATGGCAAGGTTCTTGGGCACAAAATACAACTCATCCGGAATGTTCCGATTGGCGTCGATGGCTTCGTTGATTGCCGTCAACGAAGATTGCAAATCTCCTTGATGGAGATAGGCCTGGGCCAAAAGCCCATCCACTTGTGTCAATCCACGCCAGTACGAGAGATGCTTTGCATAGACGGATGCCTGTTTAAGGTCGGTGATGGCCTGATTCCAGTCGCCCATTCGTTTGTAAACTTCCGCTCTCGTCTGGCAAAGCTCGTAGAGATGTCCCGCAAGGTGATGAGCGGAAACCTTCTGCATTTCGTCGGCAGCTAGTGCCAATGCTTGCTTGTTCTCGCCGATTCCGCTCAGCGCTTCGATCTTTGCAGTGATGGCGATGGTTGGATACGCCGCTCCGCGAGTCTTTGCAGCTACTTTGATCGCCTCGTTGAGTGGTCCCAGAGCTTCTTTGTATTTGTGCAGTTCCACCAGGCCAACGCCGTACATGCTGGCGTATCGAATCTGTGCGGCTGGGTCGGCGACCTTCGCAATCGTCCACGCCTTCACCACATCCTTCTTAGCGGTTGCGATGTCGCCCAACAGGAATGCTGCAATGCCTTGTTCCCCAATCGCACGCGACGCGAGCAGATAAT